>JBFHML010000108.1:0-1203 GCA_041594335.1 Porticoccaceae bacterium | reverse complement strand
TGGGGGTCGATGTCCAAGTAGATGTCGACCCCTTTTTCGTGTGCGGTGGGTGCAAGCAGGCGTACCGCTCCCTCCAACGGGTCGCGAAGCGCGAAGGCCACCGGTAGACTGTGTTGCGGGTCGGTCTGTAGGCGTGCGAATTCGAGGATGTCGTCGATCAGCGCCATCAGCGACGTGGCCGCCTGATCGATGATATGGCAATAACTGCGGTCCGCCGCGTCGGGCAAGGCATTTTCCAGTAAGCGCACGAATCCTTGGATGGATGTCAGCGGAGTGCGCAGCTCGTGGCTCATGCGCGCCAGGAAATCACTTTTGGCGCGATTCGCGCTCTCCGCGGTCTCGGTGGCGAGTTCCAGCTCCCGGTTTTTGGCGCGCAGGGTATCAAGTGTCGTGCGCAGATCGCCGGTGGCTTGGTCGACCTGCTGTTCGAGTTCCCGTTGGCTGCGCTCCACGGATTCGCCAAGATGATTGATGCCCTCGGCAAGCTCTGCGAGCTCGTCGCTTGCCGAGGGGCGCGCGCGTGCTTTGAGATCGCCCTGCCGGAGGCGGGTGACGGTCTGGGTCAACCGGCGAATAGGTGTGACCACCAGCCTAGACAATACCAGTGACATCAGCAGCGCCGTGCCCAGCACGCTGGCGCCGATGCCGATGCTACTGACCATGATGGTGCGCTGTGCCTGTTGCGTTTCTGCCAGATCCACGGCTACGACGACCCAGCCCAGGGGCCTGCCTGTGGAGTCCAGCGTGGGGTTGGCCATGGGATAATCCTCCACCTCCCAGGCCTTGGGGCGGACTTCCCGCTCCACCAGCAAAGTGGTGCCTACTGTGACGGGCTCTGCGCCAAGCGGGCGGCTTAAATCAAAGCCGTCGTGGCGTAGCGGGAAGCCGGAGGTGGCGTGCAGTAAGCGCCGCTGAGGGTCGAGAAAGGCAACGCCATCGACGCCCGGGACCGTTTGAATGTCGGCGGCGATCCCGACCAACATCGAGGGCTCGAGCACAAAGAACGTGAAATCGAGTGTGTTCGCCAGATAGTCCGCCGTGCGTTTGCCGAAGCTTTCGACCTTGCTCAGCATGTCGCCTTGGCGGCTGTAGATGGCGTAGCTGGTGAACAACACCGTGATCAACAGCAACGGCAGAGAGCCGATCAGCAGCAAACGGAATTGCAAGCTGCCGCGGAGGTTGCGCCGGCGCTTCATGGCAACG
>JBFHML010000107.1:0-1393 GCA_041594335.1 Porticoccaceae bacterium | reverse complement strand
TCTCTCTTGCCATGTTGGTCTTCGTTACGCTGGTGTGGGGCACGATCGATTACCATGACCGCCGCGCGCAAGTGGAGGCCCGAGCACTGGACGGCTGGCATCGCAGCATGCTGCGCATCCAGAATTTGCTGGAGACCGGGGTGCAGGGCGGCCCCGAAACCGCGCGCATGGATGGGCTGTTTACGCTGTTCAACGACACCCCCGGACTGCGCTATCTAGCCACGATTGAAACTTCGGCACGCATTATCAGCGCCAATCGCAGGGGACTGCTCGGACAGTCTGCGCAAACAGCCCTGCCGGGGTTCGACCTCCAGGCCCTGCGCACAGACCGCTTGGCCACCCAGACCGGCAGCGTGAGACTGGATCCGGATGGCCACATCCGCGGCTATTACCCTCTCACACTCGCGCGTCTGGCCGCTGCGGTGCGACCGCCGCCAGATGCACTGCTCTACCTGGATTTTGATACCGCAGGGCTACTTGCCCCTCTCCAGCACCAGCTGCTACGCCAAACCGGGATTTTCGCTCTGGTGACCTTTACGGGCCTACTGGGGGCCATGTTGCTTGCGCAGCGTTATGTCAGCCGACCGATTGCCGCCATTACCCGTGCAGTGCGTGAATTCCACCCGGGAAGTCCCGTCATCCCGGTACCCATCACGGGCCGCGGCCCCCTCAACCGACTGGCGAAGGCGTTCGAAAAGGGCGCGCGCTCCCTAAACGACAGCATTGTGGAAATCGAACGGCGCGAGAATCGGCTGGCCAGCATTCTGGAATCGATCGGCGACGCCGTGATCATTGTCGACACGCGCGGGTGCATAGAACGCCTCAATGCCGCCGCTGCCTCCCTAACCGGTTGGTCTCGAGAAGCCTCCCAGGGGCGCGCCGTCACCGAAATCTTCGCCCCCTTCAACGTCCTGGATCACAGCGACCTGCCCAACCCTGCACTCGAGGCATTGGCACAGGGATCTTTGGTAAGACTTGCCAACCATGCGGCGATCATCTCACGCGACGAGCGACAGCATCAGATCGCCGCAACGGCCGCGCCAATCCGGGGGCCGGACACCCGTATCGAAGGCGCTGTACTGGTATTTCAGGACGTCAGTGAGGCCTACGCGCTGCGCGAAGCACAACGCATCGCAGCAGTTGCCTTCGATACCGGAGGTCCCCAGCTGGTGGCGGACAAATTGGGTCGGATAATCCGGGTCAACCAGGCAGCGCTGGACATGGGGGGGTACTCTCGGCAAGAAATGCTGCAGTTTCGTCTTATCGGCGATATTTTCATCGGCCAGGAAAGCCCTGGGCTGCGGGATTTCCTGACGGGAAAGCCCGACGTCAACGCCTGGAGCGGGCCTACGTGGTGGCGGCACAAGAATGGCGAGCAAATCAATCTTTGGGC
>JBFHML010000106.1:0-1434 GCA_041594335.1 Porticoccaceae bacterium | reverse complement strand
GCACGACATCCAGACGAACCGCTTCACCCGGTTCAATCATGCGCAACAGCTGGCTTCGGGTCTGAAGACCGAGTTCGATGTACCGGACGCCTACAACAAATATCTCACCATCCAGGCCATCCGCAGATTGGGTAGCTGATCATGAAATACAGACCAAAGAGTTTTTGCCGGGCGCTGTTGGTTGCTACGACGGTTTTCGCCGGTGCGTCCGCTACGGCGGCTGAGACCTTTTCGGTCCGTTACCAGGGCATTGTGCACGACGCCTTGTATGACATTTGTTTCAATGATTCGGAAGGGTTGGCCGTCGGTATCGCGGGGACTTTGTTCACCAGCCCGGATCAAGGCGAGAGTTGGCAGCCGCAAGACTCGCTGGGCCCAGGCGCGATCTTGGGCCTACACTGCGATAATCAGCGGGCGTTGGCGGTTGGTCAAGGCGGTGCGATTTATCGGCGAAGTGGAGATGAATGGCAGCAGATAGATGCCGGCACTGACGCTCGCTTGCTGGATGTCAGCGCCAATCGCAGCGGCCTGGCTGTCGCAGTGGGTGGTTTTGGCACGGTATTGCGCTCGCAAGACGGCGGCCAGTCCTGGGAGCTGCTGTCGTTCGACTGGGAGGCGCTGCTCAACGATTTTCTCGAACCGCACATCTATGATGTCTCTGTCTCTGATGAGGGCATCATCACGATAGTCGGCGAGTTTGCGCTGGTGCTGCGTTCGGTTGACGGTGGCGAGACCTGGGAGACGGTCAATCGGGGAGATGCCTCCATTTTTGCCGTGGAGTTGAAAGGCGATACCGGCTATGCCGTCGGTCAAAATGGCCTGATCTTGTCGACTGACGATGGCGGCGTCACCTGGACCCGGCGGGACTCCGGCACTGAAGCGAATTTGCTCGATGTGCTCGTCGATCAAGCGGGCGCCATCCATGTGACGGGTATTCGTACGCTGCTGCGCAGTGATGATCAGGGCAGCACCTGGGTGACCAACAAGGCGGACGATATTAGTTATCGCTGGTACCAGTCCCTGGGGCTGTCGGAGACCGGGGTATTCATGGTGGGGCATTCCGGACGTATTGTTCGTATCAAATAGGAGGGGGCGGCGCAGGCGCTACGCGGGGAGTGAGCGATAGCGTCGGTGCCGTTGAGGTGGTAACTGCCGGGGCAGCAGGGAACCCGAGCTACGGAAACCGGTGGTTATGGAAAAGATCGGCCATGCTGTGGCCGCAACGCAGTAAGGAAGTAAAGGCAGAAGCAATTACCGCCGATAGACGTGCATAGCTATAAAAAGGGGGCAGTCATGCATATCAAGAAGTACGATTTGGACTACAGCCGTCGTTATTTCCTAGAGAAGACGGCGAAGGGGGCGATGGGCGCGGGTGTGCTGACATCGCTGTGGCCCTTGATTGGGAACACGGGGGAGATTGGCAAGGCGTATCCG
>JBFHML010000105.1:0-1756 GCA_041594335.1 Porticoccaceae bacterium | reverse complement strand
CCATGTGGTGACCTTTGCCTTTGCATTCTTTGCATTCAATCCAGCCGGGGTGTTGCATACTCTCGAAGGGCCGTTGAGGCAGGAGCATGCGCCGGCGCGCTGACTCCAGCCCGTGTCGGCCGGCGGGGACTGGCCGCAGAAAATGTCCTAACTACAATTGGTCGCAATCGGGGGAGAGCGAGTCATGAAGAGTGTGCAAAAGTCGTTTTGGGCGCTGTGGTTGGTGGTGGGTCTATTCACTGTACCCGCGATGGCCGCCTGTCCGCCTGACGAGGATCCCGTGGCGCGTTTCGAGGGTTGCCGGAAACTCGCGGAGGACGGGGATCCGGTCGCGCAGCGCCAGTTAGGCACGCTCTATCAAACTGGGGTCGGCGTCAGTCAGTCGAATGAAATTGCCCTGAGCTGGTATCGGGCCGCGGCCGATCAGGGCGATGTGATTGCGTTCTATAACCTCGGAGTGATGTATGACGGCGGCCTGGGCGTGGAGCAGGATCACGCTGCCGCAGCGCACTGGTATCGTCGGGCGGTGGATCGCGGCGACGCGAAGGCCATGTACAACCTGGGGCTGTTGCACGAATACGGTCTTGCGACTCCACAGGATTACGGTGCGGCCATGCGGTTGTATGAACAGGCGGCCGATTTGGGGGAGCCCTGGGCCCAGTTCGCCTTGGCGTTGTTATATGACAAGGGGCTGGGTGTCGCGCGCGATCCGGTACGTGCTTACATGTGGTTCGATATTGTCGGCGATGGGCATGAGCACGCTGCGCATAATCGAGACTCCATCGGCGAGGAATTAACCGCTGACCAAATCAACCAAGCCCTGGAGTGGGCACGGCAATGGCGTGCACAACGGCCACATCTGTTCTCGGCTCGTTCGGGTGGTGCCGACAGTACGCTGCAGACTCCGTGACCGGGCGTTTGCCGTCGACTGTGGTGCTTGCACAGGAGGTTCGGTGTGACCCAAGGAAAATCCGGAAACCGTAACGGCCGGTGGTGGATCCTGGTGACGCTGTTGGCGGTTGTTTCCGCCGGTGCCGCGGCGCAGATACCGCGCGCTGAACCCTTCTCCGAGGCAAGATTTCAAGCCTTGCGAGCGGCGCAACAACTGGTGCTCGTCGACGTCGCCGCCGATTGGTGTCCGACCTGCCGGCGCCAACGCGAGATCCTGGCGGAATTTCAAACCCGGCATCCGGATGCCGGGCTTTATATCCTGACCGTGGATTTTGATCGCCAGAAGGAATGGGTGCGGCACTTCAAGGCGCCGCGGCAGTCCACTTTCCTGTTGTTCAAGGGTGAAGAGCAACTGTGGTTCGCGGTTGCCGAGGTTCGGGAAGCGGTGATTTTCGACCGGCTGCTGCGCGCTGCCGCGGCGCCATGACCCTGGGCCTGGCCTCCCTGCCGATCGCGGCTGGTGCGGGAGCGCTCGGGGTACTCTCGCCCTGCGTCTGGCCCCTGGTGCCAGTGGTAATGTCGAGTGCCGCGAGTAGCGGCCGTGCCGGACCTTGGTATCTGGTCGCTGGATTGAGTCTGTCGTTCGCCTTGGCCGGCACCCTGGCCTCTTTCCTGATCGTCAGCACGGGATTGGATCCCGAGCTTTTCCGTTGGCTGTCAGCCGCCTTGTTGTTGGTCGTCGCCGCGGCGTTGCTCAGCGAGCGCCTGGGGCGATGGTTCGCTGCCAAGCTCGCCCTGCTGAGCAGCCGTATGCCGGTGGGTGGCAAGACGCCGGCATACGCGGCCGGACAATTGGGGATTGGTG
>JBFHML010000104.1:0-2012 GCA_041594335.1 Porticoccaceae bacterium | reverse complement strand
GATCGTGGTTGCCGTTTCGAGCAACTGTAGCCGCTCCCCGTCGCGGTTACGCCGCTCGGTGCGCGCACTGAATTTATCCGGTGGGTTGGGGTTGCGAAAAAAAGCCAGTAATTCTTGCTTGTCGGTATCGCTGTAGAGCGTTTCCAGAGAAGCTCCGACCAGCTCTTGTTCGCTGCGTCGGCTCAGCTCTAGGCAGGCTTGGTTGACACTGAGCACCCGCAGATCCGCGGTGGTAGCGACCAGCAGTGGTGCAGCGGCGGCAAAAGCCATGGCTGCGATACGGCGCTCCTTGCGAAGCTGGTAGAGCTGTGAGATATCCCGAGAGATGATTGCGGCACCGGTAATCCGGCCATCGTCTCCATAGATGGGGTACAGGGTCTGATTGATGCGCAGGCGTCTGTCATCGCGCGTGCATAGCACTGCATCGGCATACTCATAGAAGGCGCCCGACTGCAGTACGGCGAGTAGGCGCTTTTCCCAAGGGGTATCCGCGGCGGTAGCGTTTACGATGATTACCCGGGCCGCCGCCAGGCCGCTCGCCTCGGATGGGGGCCAGCCGGTCAGGGCCGCGGCGGCCGCGTTCAAGTGGCGAATCACGCCCTCGGCATCGACCACCACCACGGCATCCTTGATTCCTTGTAGAAACTGCTCTAACCGCGGCAGATTGTCGGCCATTGAATACTCTCCCAAAGGTCAACCGCGTGCTGCGTTGGGGGGTGTGCCTGTCCGACAACGCTTTCCGATTGTGCATAGCTGACTGCCCATGTACACAAGTCGTGCGCTAATGCCGCTAGGTTCTGTGAGCCACATCACAACCAACGTTTGCGCCGCATCAACGCCAGTACTCCCAATAGTAACGCCAACATGACCACCATCACGATCTCGAAGGCCCGAGAATCCTGGGTGCCCGGCAGGCCGGCGACGTTCATGCCAAACAGTCCCGTGATGAAAGTGATCGGCAGAAAGATGGCGGTTACCACCGCGAGCAAATACATCCGGGCGTTCTGTTGTTCGGCATTGCGGTTGAGTAGCTCTTCGTGGAGCACCAGGGCTCGTTCGCGGACCAGATCCAGATCCTCCACGTAGCGAGCAATCCGATCGGATTGCTCGCGCAGTGCGGCTGCGTGTTCTTCTCCCAGCCGCTCGCGGGCAAGCCGCGCCAGCACTTCCAACGCTTCACGCTGCGGCGCGAGAAAGCGACGCACTTTGGCCGTCTGCCGGCGGAGCGCTGAGATGCCCGTGCGCAGTTGCGCCGATGGCCCGGTCTCCAAGGCGTCTTCGAAGGTTTCGACCTGTTCTTCGATGCCGTCCACAAAAACGGCGATGCGGTCAGCGAGCCGCTGAATGAGGCTGACTACCAGTTCCGGAATCGAAGTGGGGCCATTGCCCGCCAGCAGCTCTTGGCGCAGATCCTGGACCGAGAGCAGTCGATATTGCCGCACACTGATCAGCCGTTTGGGTTCGATCCACAGTCGCAGCGACACCATATCTTCCGGATCGGCGCCCGGGTTGGTGTTGACGCCACGCAGGATCACGAGGAGACCGCCGCTGAGTTCCAGCGTGCGGGGCCGGGAATCCGTTCGCGTCAGGCTTTCCACCAGATTGTGTTCGAGGTCCAGCGCCGCCAGACGCGCTGCGGCGCCTTCCTTGGAGTAGTCCAGGTGATGCCAATGGGGCCGAGCGTTAGTTGGATCCGGCGCTGCGCAGCCACCAGAGCCGTCGAGCGCATAGGCAAATACCAGGCTTCCCTCGGTGGTTTCGGTCTCCGTCATGGGTAGGTTCCCAGAATCCTGCGCAGGGTTATAGGCAGTTCCACCGTGAACCGCAACCGACGCGATGCTTTCCGCCACTGGTTACACTGGCAAAAAGCCGGCGAAATCGGCCGGAGCCAACGGTTTTTTTACCCAAGAGGATCATGCCATGAATCAGAATCTTGCCGGCAAAGCGGCCATCGTCACTGGTGCAGGTCGCGGTATCGGCCGGGCCATCGCCCTGGAGTTGGCTATCCAGGG
>JBFHML010000103.1:0-2210 GCA_041594335.1 Porticoccaceae bacterium | reverse complement strand
TCCTGTTTGAGGACGTGCCAGTGGCGATCGCGAGGACGATCCCGCGCACCGAGCAGGCAGCGGCCGTCGAGGAAGTGCGCAGCTCATTTTTAGCCATGATTGCCAGCGCGCGGCATTGGATCTACATCGAGAATCAGTTCGTCTGTGCCGATGTGATCGCCGATGCCTTGATCGAGCGGCTCCAGGCCTGTCCTGCGCTGGAGGTGTTGATTGTTACGCCACGTCTTCACCACGGATGGCTGGAGAGCCGTAGCATGGGTGCGGGTCGCGCGCGGTTCGTGGCCAAACTCAGGGATGCGGGAGTGCTGGATCGCGTTGCATTGCGCTACCCCGTGGTACGGCAGGATGGAGCGGAAACGCCGATCTTTGTCCATGCCAAGCTGATGATCGTAGACGACACCCAGCTGCGGGTAGGCTCCGCGAACCTCAATAACCGCTCGATGGGGTTCGATGCCGAATGTGATCTGATCATCGGTGGGGAAAACGAAGCGACTCGTGATCGCATTCGCGCGGCGCTTCACGACCTGCTCGCCGAGCACCTGGGGCAGGCGCCTGCGACGGTGGCCGAAACCATGGCCAAGCGCGGTTTGCTCCGAGCCGTCGAGGTATTGGGGCAGGGGGCGCGCTGCTTGGCTCCCCTGCCCGGACTGGATCGCAACACCGTGGGCGATGAGCTGTATATTTCGTTGGCTGATCCGGAGCGCCCGGTGTCGCTCCGCGATTTTCTACCGCAATTTCAGCCCGACGATTGTGGAGAGACGGCGATCGAGCAAAAAGGGCGGCGCCGCTCCGTGTTGCCACTGGTACTGGGGGCCCTTTTGCTAGGTACCTTGGCATTGATTTGGCGAATCACACCGCTCTCTGCATTGGCGAGCCCAGAGTTTGCCGGCGAAATGCTCCAAAACGTACGCAATGCCCCCTGGACGCCACTGCTGGTGCTCGCGCTCTATATCGTGGGCGGGCTGTTGATGTTTCCCGTCCTGGGACTCATCCTGGCCACGGGCATCGCCTTCGATGTGCCGATGGCTATGGTCTATGCATTGACAGGCTCCGTGGCCAGCGCGCTCGCCGGGTACTTCGCGGGCCGATATTTCGAAATGTCCTTCATCACCAAACGCCAGGGGAGACGGCTGCGCAGTGTCGTCGATGCCGTTCGCCGGCGCGGCCTGCTCGCGGTGGCCACAGTGCGTCTCGTACCCGTCGCGCCCTTTACGGTGGTGAACGTGATCGCTGGCGCGGCCCGAATCCGGATGCGAGACTATTTGTTCGGCACCGTGTTGGGAATGGCGCCGGGCATCGCCCTAATCACCGCCTTTGGCGACAGCCTTGGGGCATTGTTCCGCGACATGAGCTGGGCGCGCGTTTTCCAGGTCGTTCTGTTCGCGTTGGTTTGGGCCGGCCTGGTGTTTGTGACCCGCCGTGTCTTACGGATCAAGGCGGATCAAGGCTGACCACGCGCGACGCCCGGGCCGATGTGACCCATATCGTTAGCTACAACGTGCACGGCTGCCGGGGCCGCGATGGCCGCCACGACATCGGGCGTTGCGCGGCCGTGGTCGCCAGGCTGCGGCCGGTGATCGTGGGCCTCCAAGAGGTGGACTCTCGGGATGGCCAGGACGCCTGGACGATTTTCGAGTCGACATTGAACCTGCACGCCGTGCCCGGGCCGACCCTACTGGGCGCGAGTGGGCGTTACGGCAACTTGCTGCTCAGCCGATTTCCCTGTCTCACCGTGCAGCACCATGACATTGGCATCGACAGGCGGGAGCCGCGGCGCGTGATCGATGCGTGCCTGGATACGCCGCTAGGCCCGTTACGTGTGCTGGTCACCCACCTGGGGTTAGGCTGGTACGAACGTCGCCGCCAACTGGACCGGCTGGCCGAATTGCTGCGCGCCGACTGGAGCGGTGCCCCGGTACTGGTGCTGGGCGATCTCAACGTCTGGTGGCGTCCCGGCACCGTCGGGCGGCGATTGCATCCGGCGCTCGAACATGCCGGTCTACCCCCGAGCTTCCCATCTGGCCGACCGCTGTTTCCGCTCGACCAGATCTGGTGTTACCCGAAACCACTGATCGCGGGAACCGCGACCGACAGCAGCCCGGCAGCACGGATCGCCTCGGACCATCTGCCCTTGGTGGCGCGACTGCAGATGCGTGTGATACCGGAACAACAGGAGTACCAGTGACATACGGCGCCCCAAATTCGGCCCC
>JBFHML010000102.1:0-2519 GCA_041594335.1 Porticoccaceae bacterium | reverse complement strand
CTACCTCGCGCAAGATCGCGCGGCTTCAGTTCGATACCGGCGTGCAACATCAGAAAAAAGATTGCGAGATCGGTGATGGCGCGGAAGATCGCACTA
This sequence comes from Porticoccaceae bacterium, assembly GCA_041594335.1. Taxonomy (GTDB): domain Bacteria; phylum Pseudomonadota; class Gammaproteobacteria; order Pseudomonadales; family Porticoccaceae; genus JAGPUQ01. The sequence continues at coordinate 2,423 of JBFHML010000102.1, read as the reverse complement.
TCCGTTAACTCCGAGATGCGCGAAAACTGGTCCGGGGCGTAACCGATGGCCAGGCCCAGCATTACTCCGGCGATGAGTTCGCCCACCAACGCAGGCTGCTTGTAGCGGATAGCGACCGCGCCGCCAATCCGCGTCAACACCAACAGCACCAACAGCACGTACAACAATTGCATGTCGTCTGCAGCCCTTGTGAAACGAGAGGGATCGCTACCTTACCGACTGTCTTCCCTGGACCCCGCGCCGAATCATCCGGTGCACGCAACCAAAACTCGGGTTGGGAGTCCAACCGACGCACATTCTCGCCACGGAGCCTGCATGGAAACCTTTGCCTGCCGGTGCGGCACCACCCTGTTTTTTCCCAATCGCGCCTGTACCCGGTGCGGCCGGGCCGTGTATTTTCTGCCCGATCAGCTTCGACTGAGCGCCGTAGAGCCCGGTGACTTCCCACCCTCGATGCTCCCGGTCAGCCCCGGAGTCAGCACCAACCCCTACCGACCTTGCCAAAATCAACACGACTACCACATTTGCAATTGGGCGGTACCCGCCGCCGACACGGCAGCCCTGTGCGCCGCTTGCCGTCTCAACCGGACCATTCCAGACCTCTCCATCACCGAGAATTTGCCACTGTGGGAACGTGTGGAAAGTGCCAAACGGCATACCCTCTACACCCTGTTGCGTTTGGGACTGCCGGTCATCGATCAGCAAATCGACTCCCTCCGCGGATTGGCCTTCGATTTCTTGGCAGACAAAACTCCGGACAGCGAGTTCACCCAACCGCTGTTAGGTCAACCGGAAGTCAACACCGGCCATGCCAATGGGGTGATCACTATCAATATCGCCGAAGCCGATCCGGTGGCGCGAACCCGCACAAGGCGAAACCTCGGTGAACAATATCGCACGCTGCTCGGCCATTTCCGCCACGAGATCGGTCACTACTACTGGCAGTTGCTCATCGCCCCGGGAGCCGAGATCGAAGGTTTCCGCGAGTGTTTTGGCGACGAACGTACCGACTACGGCACCGCCTTGCGCGATTACTACGCGCGCATTCCACTGCAACAAGTAGCGCCGCAATTTATCAGCGCCTATGCGAGCGCCCACCCCTGGGAAGATTGGGCGGAGTGCTGGGCGCATTACTTGCACATGACCGATACCCTGGAAACCGCCTGCGACTATGGCCTGCGCATTCATGATCGCCTGGCGGGCCATCGCCTTGCCCAGGAGGCCGCGGTACAGATCAATTGCCCCGGGGAGCAGTTCGATGCCATGTTGGAAGACTGGTGCCGTCTGAGCGTCGCTATCAACGGGCTGAACCGCAGCATGGGCTTGGAGGACGCCTACCCCTTCGTCATCACGGATGCGGTCCGAGACAAACTTGCCTATGTACATGCGGTGATACAGCGTGCCCGCAGCAACGCGGCCACTGGATCCCTACCCGCGCTCCCCTGATGACCCGACGACCCGCCGGGAGACTGGTCCGGCAAGCTTGGGCGCCGGCGACGTGGTATATAGCCGGTAATAGAGCACTACCAACAATAAAATAAGGGTATATACACCGTGGCCAACGCCATCACTCTAGGTCGTTTGCTGCTTTTGTGGTTGGTCATATTGCTGGCCTACCGAGCCACACCCGCGTGGCAGTTATTCAACGTCCCGCTATTGATTCTGGTCTTCGCCTCGGATGGCCTCGATGGCTATGTCGCCAGAAAGCGCAACGAAACCAGCCTCTTCGGTGCCTTATTCGACATCGCTGCCGACCGCATCGTCGAACTCAGTCTGTGGGTGGTGCTCGCACAACTCGCACTGATCCCCGCCTGGGTGCCACTCCTCTATTTGGCCCGCGGCGTACTGGTCGACACCATTCGCGCCAGTGGCGCCGAAAACCAACACACGGAGCCCTTTGCCCTGATGCGCACCGCCATCGGCCACTGGTTGGTGGCCGGGCGCTTGATGCGTATTTTTTACGCCGTCTTGAAGGCGGTCGCCTTCTGTTGGTGGATGCTGTTGCTGCCACTGCCTGCGCTGCTGCCCGAGCTTTGGGCGCAGTGGGAGTGGCTGCTGACCGGCTTCGGGATGTTGCTGGTCTATCTTTCGGTGGCCCTCTGCCTGCTGCGGGGAATCCCGGTAGTCGCGGAATTTATGGCCCAGCGGGAGGCCTGACATGGTGTCGCCTGATGTCCGCGCCGCAATCTTTGATCTCGACGGCACCCTCATCGATCTGCCCTCCAGCGAACGGCGCTTTATCGCGGAGCTGTGGGCCCGGCGCACCATCGATTGGCGCCGCGCCAGCCTCTTTGCCCTATTTCTGCTGATCTGGCTGCCTCGCTTTGGCACCCAGGTGGCACGGCGTAACAAGGCCTATCTCAGCGGCCTTTCCGTAACCGAGGTCGAGGCCCTGGGCCAAGGCTTTGCCAGCCAACTCGCCG
>JBFHML010000101.1:0-2907 GCA_041594335.1 Porticoccaceae bacterium | reverse complement strand
TTTGCTGGCTTCGCCATCGGCGGCAAACAGGAAAGTAGCGAGTTGGGTCTTGTCGCCGAGTTCGGCGAGCAACACGGTGGCGAATACCGTCAAGAAGACTTTGCTTTCCATGGCGACCTCCCGGTTGGAGCGCGCAGTGTAGGGTGGCGGCGCGATACCGGCCAGCGCGGGCGCTACCGGGACGCCGACCAAGCCGTTCGGGACCGACCAACGGTAGTGGCCCACCGTTCAGTAAAAAAAAGTTGGCGTTGGGTCTTTTATACCGCGCGTCGCGGTTTGCCCGTCTCGGGCATGGGGCTAGTATGTAAGGGTTCAGTTGATCTCGTTGCAGTATGGAGACCGGCCAGGGCGCGGCGGGCCGGTAAAGCGGGTGCAGTAACAGGCACGCGGCCGAGGGGCCTTAGGGATGGCAAAGGCAGAAGTGGCGCGCAGGAATTATCCGCTGCGCGCGGTGGTGATGCGGACCGCAGCCTGTTGGCTGATGGCGCTGGTGGTGCTCGGCGTGGCCTTTTGGATGCTGGATCGCGGTCAGCATGTCAGTACACAACGGGCACTCGGCGCGCAGCAACGCACCCTCATCGACCAAGCTAGCGGTGTTTTGGCCGCGACGCTGCAATTACCTATCGCAGACCTACCCTATCTGGCGGATCGTCCCGCTGTACGCCATTGGCTCAGAATCGGCAAACCCGAGCTCCTGGAGCAGGTGGCGGTCGACCTGCTGACGTTGGCGCGGCATCGACCCAATTACGCCAAACTGCGGTTGTTTGGCGCCGATGGGCAGGAGTTGGTCCGGGTCAATCAGGGAGATGCCGGCCCGCGGCTGGTGCCCGACAAACAACTGCAGGACAAGTCCGACCGCTATTTCGTGCGCGATGGATTGGCGCAACCATCGTCGAGCATTCATGTGTCGCGCTTTGATCTCAATGTCGACGGTGGCCGGGTGGAGCAGCCGTACCGTCCCATGCTGCGGTTTGGTTTGCCCGTTATGGATGTTGGCGGCGCACGCGGACTGATCACTGTCAATTACAGCGGTCGTGCCCTGTTGGAACGGCTTTCGGCGCTGTCGACAATGACTTCGGACGTCGGAGTGTGGTTAGTGGACCCAGAGGGCTATTGGCTATTGGCGCAGCGTCCGGAGGAGGCTTGGGCATTTGAGTTTGCGCCGCCGGGGGCAGGCGCTCGTTTTAGTGATCGCTATGGCGCAGCTTGGTCGCAACTGCGTAACGCTGCGCCGGGGAGTACCGGCCAGGCGGAAATCGACGGCGATCTCTTCACCTGGCGTCGCGTATTGCCTGCGCCAGCCGACAATCACTGGCAATTGACCGGTCCTGGCGCCGATGGGTGGCTGCTGGTCACCCGCACGCCGCGGCCGGTGGTCGCCGCCGCTGCCGCGGGTCAACATCGCTTGTTGCTTTCCAGCTTCGGTTCGTTGGCGTTCGCGATCCTGCCGGCAGCCTTCGCCTTGGCACATTATCAGATCGGTCGGCGCCAGCACTGGAACAGATTGCAGGCGAGCGAAGCTCGGTTTCGCGAAATGTTGGGGGCGGTACCGGATGCGGTGATCATCCTGGATGGTGAGGGCTGCATCAATCTGGTCAACGCTCAGGCGGAGCGCCAGTTTGGCTATCGCAGCGACGAGCTGGTCGGGCAGCCCGCGGAGATCTTGGTGCCCGAGCGCCTGCGCGCGCGGTTTGCGGTACTGCGTGATACGTATCTCGCGGCGCCTCGCGTGCAATCTTTGGGCGCTAACTCTCAGTTGACGGCTCGGCGCAATGACGGCAGCGAATTCGAGGTAGAGCTGGCGCTGAGTCCGGTAGCGACCGATGAGGGTGGCATGGCGATTGCGGTAGTTCGCGATGTTACCGAGCGACGCCAACTGGAACAGGCGCGAGAGGACGCGAGGTTCCGGCACCAGCAGTTGTTCGACAACCTGCCGCTCGGTATTTTCCGCAGTAGCCTGACTGAGCGGATGCACGATGAACGGCATTTCCTGGAGGTCAATCCCGCCTTAGTCACCATGTTTGAGGCCGCCAGCGCCGCACGCCTGCTCGCTTGCTGCCCGGCAGATTTGTATCACGATGAGCGTCAGCGGGCGGCCTTGGTCGCCGAGCTGTATGCCTTGGGTGCAGTCACCGGGCGTGAGCTCCAGATGGTGACTTTGCAAGGCAGGGTTTTCGACGCGCGGATGTCGGTCGTGATGCGTCGGGACGGCGAAGGAAGCCGCTTTGTCGATGGTGTCATCGAGGATGTCAGCATGCGCTGTGCCGCTGAGCGAGATCGCGACCGGGCTGCCGAGGAGGCGCGGCGTAAGGCCGCGGCGCTGGAGGGTGCCAATCGTGAGCTGGAGGCTTTCAGTTATACGGTTTCTCATGATCTGCGCGCCCCGCTGCGCGCCATGGACGGCTTCAGTCGGATTCTCGAACAGGAATACGGCGATCGGCTGGACGCCGAGGGTAAATCCCATCTAGCCCGCGTGCGTCGGGGGGCCCAGCATATGGCGGCCCTGATCGATGACCTACTCAAGTTGTCCCAGGTCACCCGCAGACCGCTCCATCCGAGCGCCGTGGATCTGACTTCCATGGCGTTAGAGTTGGCGGCAAGCTTTGATGAGCGTGAGCCGAAGCGATCCGTGAAATGGCATATCGCGCCCGGGCTGATGGCTCGAGGCGATGCCCGGTTGTTGCGGGTGGCTCTGGATAACCTGTTCGATAATGCTTGGAAATTTTCCCGGAAGCGTAATCCCGCGACCGTTGAGTTTGGCTCGCAGCAAGAAGAGGGTGCGGTGGTCTATTACGTCCGCGACAACGGAGTGGGTTTTGATATGGCCTATGCCGACAATCTGTTTGGTCCCTTCCAAAGACTGCATGATGCCTGTGAGTTCCCCGGCACAGGCATCGGTCTCGCGAC
>JBFHML010000100.1:0-2923 GCA_041594335.1 Porticoccaceae bacterium | reverse complement strand
GCCAAAAAGTCGATGTAAGACTTGCCGGTCTCATCATAGAGATAGCAGCCCTGGCCGCGGGTAAAAACGACGGGAAAGGAATCTGCGTAACACTGCGCCGAAGATTCGAGTTCGCTGAATATATCCATGGAATGTCTCCTAGCCTCCACAGGTAACAATAGAATGAGTAGGTCAGCTGGCTTACGCCGCTGAGAACGGTCCAATGCGCAGCAAAATCTCATCTGCGTGGTGGCCGTCAAAATGGCGTTGCGACTCGAACAGCGTGGTGGTTTCGATCCCCGCCGAGAGAGTCCTTGCGAGGCGCTCAAACAGCGCCCACGAGGGCCGGTTGTCCGGCCCTATGGTGGTTTCGAGAAAGCGGATGTCCGCAAGTTCCGTCCGCCCGAGCAAACCGAGCAACATGCGCGATCCGAGCCCCAACCCTCGCGCGGCCGCATCCACCGCCACCTGCCACACGAACAAAGTGTCCGGTCGGGCCGGCACGCGGTACCCGGAAATAAATCCGAGTACGTCGCGCTGATCCACGGCAATAATCGAGGTATCGGCGAAGTGACTGCACTGCAACAAATTGCAGTAGCGGGAATTCGGATCCAGTGGCGGGCAGCGTGCGATCAAATCAAAAACCGCAACGCCATCATCAGGCTGGGGCTTGCGAAGCTGCAGGTCGGGCGCTCCGCTATCGCGGGCGCCCCGGCTGGACTCCGGGTCAGTATTGCCTTCGTTGTTTACCGTCATGGCGATCTAAATCCTTTGCATACATTTCTTTATAATCGAGCTGGGCGCCGCCGTCATCGCGCGCTCGCCCCGGCGCAAGGACTGGGAGGGATCACACAAGACCGGGAAAATCAGGTTATCTGCTGAAAGTTACAGCTTATTTACGATTTCCTGCCGGCGATTCCTAGTCCAGCGCCGAAATCGAGAAACATTGTACTCAAATCATATACAAGTGCAACCGGGCAACCTGTCCGATCGGCTAGAATGCATCCACTTCAATCGCCCCGGATACTGTTTTGGACATCATTGCCGAGGTCTTGGTCGCCCTTCGCCAGGTAATCCGTGCGACGGATCTGCATTCACGCTACCTCATGAAGACCACGGGACTCACCGCCCCGCAGTTGCTGGTATTGCGGGAACTGCAGGGTGCGGGAGAGCTTTCTGTGAGCGAGGTGGCACGGCGCATCAGTCTGAGCCAAGGCACCGTGACCAGCATCCTCGACCGCCTCGAGGCTCGAGCGCTGGTAACGCGAGAGCGCTCCCAGACCGACAAACGCAAGGTGCTGTTGCGTCTGACCCACACTGCCGGAAACGCCTTGAGTCAAGCGCCGCAGCCGCTGCAAGAGCACTTCATGCGGAAATTCGACCGGCTACAGCCCTGGGAGCAACACCTGATCCTCGCGGCCTTACAACGGGTCGCGCAGTTGATGGATGCCGACCACATCGACGCGGCACCGGTGCTGGCGATCGGCGCCCTAGACCAACGCGAACCACCGGGTCCCAGACGCTGATTCGGAGGGGCGACTGCCCCCCCTATACTGAGCTGTCCCGAACCACTACCCGCGAATCAGACATCGAGGGTCTTTACTCCGTGAACCATTTTCCTGTGGGTTTGGTGCTATCGACCGCCACCGCGGCGCCGCCGCACGAACTAGCGGCAATCGGGCGGCTTGCCGAAGAAAGCGGCTTTGCGGCTGTCCTGGTCAATGAAGGGCGCGGCGATGCCCTCGCCTGCGCACAGGCGATCGCCGCCAACACCGAACAGATCCGGGTCGGCACCAATATCGCCAATATCTATTATCGCCATCCGTTTCTCACCGCCATGGCGGCCGCCACCATCGCCGAGTTGTCCGCAGGTCGCTTGGTGCTGGGCTTGGGACCCAGCCACCGAGGGCTACTCGCGTGCCAAGGCATTGACGCCGGCTCGCCGCGGGAGCAACTGCGCGACTATGTCGTCCGCGTCAAGGCGGTTCTGTCCGGAGAAGAGCGCAACCCATTGTTCGCCGCCCAGCCCTGTCCTTGGTCCATTCCGGTATTGACGGCCGGACTCACCCCAGAAAGCGCCGCAATCGCAGGCACCCACGGCGATGGCCTAATGCCTTTTCTCCCCACTCAAGACCACCTGAAGAAACTTTGGTGCACCGCCAAGGAAGCGGCCACGGCCGCCGGGCGCGACGCCCTGGCGCTCGACTGCATCCTCAGCATCCCCACCTTTGTCTCCAACGACCTCGCCGCCGCCCTGTCGGCGGCAAAGCACAATCTGGCCTTCTTCGCACGTCTTCCGAATTACCGCCATCAATGGCGCTTGTGCGGATTTACCGAGGAAATGGATGCCGTTACCGCTGCCTGGGCAAACGGGGACCGTCGCGCAGCCGCTGCCTGCATCAGCGATCGCATGGTGAACCAAGTATGCATCTACGGCTCACCGCCAATGTGCCGCACACAGCTAGCGGCATTTCACGCCGCCGGCGCCCGCCTCCCACTGCTTGCGGTGAGCCCAGTCAACGGCAGCGATCGCTTGGGCGCAACGCGGGAAGCCATTCGCCTTCTGGCCCCCTGACCCGCAGCGATTCCTGCGTTTTTACCCATACCCCTCAATGATTCAAGCCGCTGCCGCGCCGATAGCGATCCCCTTCGAAAGCACCGAATAAGCGCGGAACCTGTGGATGGTTAACGGGTTTTCCGCTGTGGTCGGGGAGCAGGTTCTGCTCCGACACATAGGCAATGTAGTAAGACTGGGCATTTTCCGCCAAGAGGTGATAGAAGGGCTGGTCACGGTGCGGTCGCACTGGCTCGGGGATGGCAGCTAACCATTCCTCGGTATTGCTAAAAACGGCATCGACATCGAAGATCACGCCACGGAATGGGTAGCGACGATGTTTCACCACTTGCCCAATGTGAAACTTTGCGATGCGATCGGAAACCGTAG
>JBFHML010000099.1:0-3001 GCA_041594335.1 Porticoccaceae bacterium | reverse complement strand
TCGATGCGCGCCAGCGCTACGGGTTCGCCGTCATGTCGAATTTCACCACAGATGCCACACATGTTTCAGTCCACTCGTATCGCCGATGAGCGCTCGCAGCGCGGGAGCTGTTGTGCCTGGCAAGGCCGCAAGGTGCCCCCATTGAAACAGCAACGCCGGGCAGATTTCCAGGCGCGGGCTATTCTCCAGTTTCTGGGCAAAACCCGGGCCAATTCGCCATGCACGCCGAACTCGTCGCCTGTGGCGATGTCACGGTTGACGATGCGGCTTGGACATGGCGCCATGGAACCGTGCGTTGGCCGAGCCGGGTCCGGGTTCGGCACCGATAGGGAGGTAGGGCAGCATGAAATTTATTTTCGAGGTTCGCGTAAAACCGGGCTATAGCGTGGCGGAATATGCAGACGCCTGGGTCCGCGCCAGTGAAATTATTCAGCGCACGCCGGGTGCGCGCGGCACCTATCTGCACCGGAAGATCGGCGATCCGGATTGCGTGCTGGCGATTGCGCACTGGGATTCCAAGGCGGCGCGGGACGCCAAGGATGATCGTCGCGACGAGACAGTACGGAAGATTCTCGAGAAGCACGCGCAGACGTGCGAGATCCGGGTGCTTGGCGAATTTGAGGAGCCCGAGTGGGCGGTTGTGCCCGACATGGCGGGGGAAGTAGGCCCGTCGTGACTCTGTCCATCGGATACCGTGGATCGCGCGGTAGGTTCCGGGATGCGGGCGAGTGACTGCGCGAGAGCTGGGTGGAATGAGCACGCAGACCAGGAGCAAGTCGGGTGCCCACGCATTTGCGAGACGGGCGCGGTCGAGACCTCCTCACGGCGCGGGGGCCGGCGTGCGCGCGCGACCGAGCCCGGTACCTCGGGGAAGCCGGCGGCTGCGTTGGTACGGGCCCGCGCTACTGTGGATGGTTTCTGCGGTGGGCTCCGGGTCCGTGCTGTTCACGCCGCGCGTCGCGGCGCGCTACGAATACGCCTTGCTTTGGATCGCGCTGCTCACCTGTGGCTTCATGTGGATCATGATCCGTGAGGCGGCTCGTTATACGACGGTCACCGGGCGAACCCTCCTGGATGGATTCAATCGACTGCCTGGGCCGCGGGGTGGGGCCCTGGGGGTGATTTTGCTGCCGCAGCGTTGCGCCGCCGTCGTCGGTATCGCCGGCCTTTGCGCGCTGGTCGGCAGTGCCGCCCAGGTGGCAGGCGGCGGCAGTCACGCGATCTACACGCTGACCATGATAGCGCTGTCGACCACCTTGGTGACCTGGGGAGAGTACGGTGCCGTGGAGCGACTCTGTCGCTATATGGCCGTGTTGTTGATCGTCTTGAGCGGCGCCGCGGCAGTGCAAGTGTCTCCCGATCCCGCAGTGGTGGCGGCCGGCTTGGTACCGCGTCTACCGGAAACCTTTGATCTGCCGTTTGTGCTGCCCTGGATTGGTACCATTCTCGCGGGATCTATGGGAATCGTGTGGTTTTCTTACTGGACCGCGACCGAGGGCTATGGGGGGCCGAGTCCGTTGTCGGCCGAGCATACGCGGTCCACAGAGGCGTCGCCTGATCAGACCGTGGCGGAACGCCATCGCCGCCTGCGGGGCTGGAACACCCTGGTTGCCCGGGCCGCCGGCGTGGCAGTCGTGTGTGGAACCTTTGTTATTTTGTCCTTTAACGTCCTTGGTGCTGAGTTGCTCGCACCGCGTGGCGTCATTCCGGCGGGAATGGACGTGGCCCGGGATCTCGCGGGACTGCTCGGAGAGGTATGGGGGCGGCTCGGTTTCTGGACACTGATTGTATTGACCCTGTTTGCGCTCGGCGGCAGCGTAATCGCCAACCAGGATGGGTGGTCGCGGAGTTTTGCAGATATCACCCTGTTGCTGTTGGGCAGGGAGCCCCCAGGATGGTCACGTCGGCGGTTGCAGCGCCTGTTCGGCGTCGTGGTGACCGGTGCGCTCCCCGCCGTGGTGTATTTGCTGGTGCGTGATCCCGTGGAAATCATGTCGCTATCCGGCGTAGTCGCAGCCGCGCACACGCCGTTTATCGTATGGTTGATTCTGGTGGTGAATCGCCGCCATCTGCCGGCAGCGCTGGCGCCTGGGTGGTGGCCAACGCTGCTATTGGCGATTGCGGGAATTTACTATTTGGGTGTATCCGTTTTGCGCATACTGGTGTAGCACCGTGGATGTCATGACTGAGCAACTGGACCTTGCTGCGCTGCCGTGCTGGCGCCACTGTCGCGCGGAGCGCGCAGCGCTGTTGGTGGACGCGGAGAACTATTTCGCGAGTCTGCACCGAGCCATTCTCAACGCGCGGCATTCGCTGTATCTGCTCGGCTGGGATCTGCATAGCGCCACCCGACTCGTGCGGGATGGCAGCCATCCTGCGGCGACCCTGCGGGCGGTCATCGCCGAGGCGGCACAACACAACCCGAAGCTACAGGTCTACATCTTGCTGTGGGACTGGGCGCTTCTCTACGCCGGGGAGCGCGAGTTACTGCCGCGGATCAATTTAGACTGGCGGTTGCCCGGCAATGTGCACATGATGCTGGACAGCGCGGTGCCGATCGGTGCCAGCCAACATCAAAAGTTGGTGGTCGTCGACGACGCCCTCGCTTTCTGCGGCGGGCTCGATGTCACCGTACGGCGCTGGGATCGGCGCGCCCATGATCCAGCGGACGCCCATCGTGTAGATCATGAAGGGGAGCCCTTCGGGCCCTACCATGATATCCAACTCGCGGTTACCGGCCCGGCCGCGGCGGCGCTGGGGGATGAAGCCCGCCGGCGCTGGTATGCCGTGACGGGTGAGCACCTGCCGGCGATCAGAGAGCAAGTGCCGCCGGATGCTGGGTTCGTGCAGCATGGTGCGGTCCTGTTTGAGGACGTGCCAGTGGCGATCGCGAGGACGATCCCGCGCACCGAGCAGGCAGCGGCCGTCGAGGAAGTGCGCAGCTCATTTTTAGCCATGATTGCCAGCGCGCGGCATTGGATCTACATCGAGAATCAGTTCG
>JBFHML010000098.1:0-3172 GCA_041594335.1 Porticoccaceae bacterium | reverse complement strand
CGCCCGGCGGCCGCCGCCTTCGAGCCGCCCAGCGGTTTCCGGATCATGATCGTCGTCGGCCCCTGGGCCTTCGCGCTGGGACTCCTGGCACTGATCGCGGCGCGCCAGTGGCCACGTCTGGCGGTCGGCGCGACCGCTACTGAAACCCGACCCACCGCGGCGCGGCGAACGGCGACCCCGCTGGCCGAGCGTGAAACCGCTCTTCCGCCAGCACAGCCAACTCCCCCACCACAACCGGCGATGCCCAGGGAAAAGCCGGCCGCGCCACCGAACTATGCCCCGACAGTGTTCCGCGACTACGACATCCGTGGCGTTAGTGGCACGCAGATCACCCCGGCCTTTGCAACAGCGCTGGGCCAAAGCCTCGGCAGCCTGGTGCGCGACCAAGGCGGCAACCGCATCGCTGTGGCCCGCGATGGCAGGAACAGCAGCCCCGCGTTGTTCGAGGCGCTGATCGGCGGAGTGCTCAGCACCGGATGCGAAGCCGTGGACATTGGGCTGGTGCCCACACCCGTGCTCTGCTTTGCCGCCGACCGGCTGCCGCAGATCCATGCCACCGTGATGGTTACCGCGAGCCACAATCCAACCCAGGACAACGGTTTCAAGATTACGCTGGCGGGGCAATCCCTACAGGGCGCTGACCTGAAAGCCCTGCGCGAACGCATGCTGGCCGGCCAGTGGCTCCGCGGCGACGGGGAGCGCAGCACCCATGATATCCGCGACGCGTATCTGGCCGCTGTCGCCGCCGATGTACCCGCCCGGTCACGGCGTACGGTCGTGGTCGATTGCGGCAACGGGGCCGCCGGAGAATTGGCGCCACGGCTACTGGAAACCCTGGGGTGCACCCCGGTGCCGCTGTACTGCGAAATCGATGGCAATTTCCCGCACCACCCACCGGACCCCTGTCGCGCGGCCAATCTGCAAGACCTGCGCAAGGTCGTCGCCGCTACCCAGGCAGATCTGGGCATCGCGCTCGATGGCGATGGCGACCGCCTAGTGGCAGTCAGCAGCTCCGGCAGGATCGTGTGGCCGGATGAACTGTTGATGATTTTCGCCCGCGATATCCTCAGCGCACACCCCGGCGCCGATGTCGTCTACGACGTCAAATCCAGCCGTCGGCTCGGCAGCTTGATCAGCAGCTATGGCGGCAGACCGGTCATGTATCGCACGGGGCACTCCCACATCCGCAGTAAAACCGCGGAGCTCGACGCGCCCTTGGGCGGCGAGTTCAGCGGCCATATCTTTTTTCGCGACCGCTGGTTGGGCTGCGATGATGCGCTCTACGCAGCCGCTCGACTGCTGGAAATCCTGAACCTTCGCGAGCAGTCCCTCGACGCGGTACTCGCCACCCTGGAAAGCAGTGTCGCCACCGAAGAGATTCGCCTGCCGGTTCCGGAAGAGGACAAGTTCATGCTGGTCGAGCGCATCCGCGCTGGCGCCGAATTCGAGGATGCTAAAATCATCGATATTGATGGCCTGCGGGTCGAGCTTGCCGGCGGCTGGGGCTTGGTTCGCGCCTCGAATACCGAAGCGGCCATTACCCTGCGGTTCGAAGCGGAGGATGCGCCCCAGCTTGAGGCCATCCGGGCGCGCTTCCAGACCCTATTGGATCAAGCCGCCCCCGACTACGGCCTCAGACTTTGACTCCACCCATTTTGCCGGTGCTCCCTATGTCACTGACACGCGCGCGTTCCGAAGATATTGCCCGGGTATTGACCGAAGCGCTCCCGTATATCCAGCGTTTTACCGGCAAGACCATCGTGGTTAAATTCGGCGGCAACGCCATGGTCGATGAAGCCCTGAAGCAAAGTTTTGCACGGGATATCGTGCTGATGCGTCTGGTGGGTATGAACCCGGTAGTGGTACACGGTGGGGGGCCGCAGATCGGTAACCTGCTCACCCAGCTGGGTATCGAGTCCCGCTTCGTCGACGGCATGCGCGTCACCGACAGTGCGACCATGGACGTCGTAGAAATGGTGCTCGGCGCGGCGGTCAACAAAGAGATCGTCGGCCTCATCAATGACGCCGGGGGCCGTGCAGTAGGCATCACCGGCAAGGACGGCGGCTTGATTCAAGCCACCAAGCTGGTGGTGGAGCGCAAGACCCCCGAAGTCGAGGCACCCGAGATCATCGATATCGGCCATGTCGGAGAAGTCTCCAGGATCGACACGCGGGTCATCGACATGCTCACCGGCGGCGGCTTCATCCCGGTTATCGCACCCATTGGGGCCGGCCCTGAAGGCGAGTCCTACAACATCAACGCCGACTTGGTGGCCGGCAAGCTCGCCGAAGTATTGGGCGCCGAAAAACTGATGTTGCTGACCAATGTCGCCGGCCTGCTCGACGATGCGGGCCACGTCATGACCGGGCTGACACCCGAGCAAGTTGAACACCTCATCGACACCGGAGTCATCCACGGCGGCATGTTGCCCAAGATCCGCTGCGCACTCTCGGCCGTGGCGAACTCCGTAACCAGCGCCCATATCATCGACGGTCGCGTCGCGCACGCGGTGCTGCTGGAGATTTTCACCAACGTGGGTGTCGGCACCCTGATTTCACAGCGGCCGAGCTGAGCGACATGTCACGCGTCAATCGCAATTCCGGAAGGCGCCAGGAGATCCTGGAAACCTTCGCCAGGCTGCTGGAAGCGCAACCTTCCGGCAAAGTGACCACCGCGGCGCTGGCCCGTGAACTGGGCGTTTCGGAAGCAGCGCTCTATCGACACTTTCCCAGCAAGGCGCGCATGATCGAAGGGTTGATCGAGTTTATCGAGGAGACGCTGTTCGGGCGGGTGCGGGTCATCCTCCAGGAAACGCCATCCGCCAACGACCGTCTCTACCAGATTTGCTCGCTGGTACTCATGTTTGCCGAACGCAATCCCGGCATGGTCCCCTTGCTGACCGGCGATGCGCTCGCCGGCGAAACCCTGCGATTGCGCCAGCGGATCGGCCAACTCTACGAGCGTCTAGAAACCCAATTCCGCCAGGTTCTCCGCGAAGGGGAAGCCATGGAGCGACTGGCGCCGCAGGCGGTCCCTTCTGCCACCACGGGACTCCTGATCGCCCTCATCGAAGGCAAACTGCAGCGCTTTGCGCGCTCCGACTTCGCTGACCGCCCTACGGCGCACTGGCCGGAGCAGTGGCGGCTGTTGGAGCCGCATCTGCTGGGCTCT
>JBFHML010000097.1:0-3298 GCA_041594335.1 Porticoccaceae bacterium | reverse complement strand
TACGCTTGGGCCCGGCGCGTATGACGCATTGCATGCGCTGGCTGGGTGCGGCGCAACGCTGTCATGATATCGCCAGTGCCTTTGCCAGGACCCGCATAGCATTCGGCAAGCCGATCGTCGAACATCAGGGAGTCGGTTTTATGCTGGCCGACAACCGCATTGACCTACATACCTGCAGATTGGCTACTTGGCATGCTTGCTGGCTGCTCGACCAGGGGGAGAAAGCACGCGCAGAGACCAGCCTATGCAAGGTGCATTGCTCCGAGGCGTTGGGTCGGGTGGTGGATCGTTCTATGCAAGTGCTGGGCGCCATGGGAATTTCGGGGGATACGGTGGTCGAGCGTATCTACCGCGACATTCGCGCCTTTCGGGTCTACGATGGGCCCTCTGAGGTGCATCGCTGGGTCTTGGCGCGTGAATAACTGCACCCGAAGGCGCCTATCGGCGCGACGAAATGGATGATCGAAGCGGGGTCCCGGCCGGAGTCTGCTGAAGACGGATACGGGACGGATGCGGAAGGACCGTCGACAGGGAGCGGGTATGAGCGATATCGAGATTCCCCTCGGTGCTTCCGTGCGGGGTGCTCCGCTGGCGCTGAGTGCCGCGATGGCCAATCGCCATGGTCTGATCGCGGGCGCGACTGGCACGGGGAAGACCGTCACCTTACAGACCTTGGCAGAGGGTTTTTCGGACGCGGGTGTCCCGGTATTTCTGGCCGACGTCAAGGGTGACCTCGCCGGACTAGCCAAGCCCGCGGTGCCCGGGGACAAGGTTCGGTCTCGTCTCCAGGAGTTAGGGATCGTCGATTACCGGCCACAGGGAAATCCCGTCATCCTTTGGGATCTCGAAGGCGTTCGAGGACACCCGCTACGGACGACGGTGGCTGATTTCGGTCCCTTGCTGTTGGCCCGTCTGCTCGATCTCAATGATACCCAGACCGGTATCCTGTACGCGGCATTTCGGACAGCCGACGACGAAGGTTTGGCGTTGCTCGACTTCAAGGATTTGCGCGCCCTATTGGCCTGGGTGGGGGATAACGCCAAGGTGCTGAGCGCCACCTACGGCCATATCAGCACCGCGAGCGTCGGTGCCATTCAGCGCCGCCTGCTGGTCCTAGAAGAGCAGGGGGTCGAACCCTTGTTCGGCGAACCCGCCCTCTCTTTAATGGATTTGATGCAGGTCGATTTCTCCGGACTAGGGGTGATCAGCCTGCTGGATGCGACGGAATTGATGGCGCGGCCCCGTGTCTACGCGACCTTTTTGCTGTGGCTGCTCGCTGAGTTGTTTGAGCAACTGCCCGAGGTGGGAGATCCGGAACGTCCGCGGCTGGTGTTCTTTTTTGATGAGGCCCATCTGCTGTTCGCCACGGCGCCCAGCGCGTTGCTCGAGAAAATCGAGCAGGTAGTGCGCCTGATTCGCTCCAAAGGCGTGGGGGTGTATTTCGTTACCCAAAATCCCCAAGACATTCCGGAAGCGGTGCTCGGCCAGTTGGGCAATCGAATTCAACACGCATTGCGGGCTTATACGCCCAAGGATCGGGCCGCGATTCGCGCGGCGGCAAGGAATTTTCGCCATAATCCGGGGCTCGATGTCGAAGCTGAACTCACGCAAATGGGCGTTGGCGAGGCCCTGGTTTCCGTGCTTGACGAACAGGGTCGACCTACACCGGTGGAGCGAGCGCTCATTCGACCGCCGCGCTCCCGGTTGGGCACACTGAGCGACGCTGAGCGGGTAGCCCAGCTTGCTCGTTCTCCGCTGGCCGGGCGCTATGACGAGCCGCTCGACCGCGAGTCGGCGCACGAGCTGCTCGCGCGCAGGGCACGCGAGGCGGATACCCCGCTTGTCGAGTCGACCGCGACAGCGCGTGGCGAAGCAAAGGAACGGGCGCGGGAAAGCTTGCTGGAAGCCGCGACCAAAAGTGCCTTGCGGTCTATTGGCAGTCAGCTTGGCCGACAGCTCGCACGCGGCATCCTGGGCTCATTGTTGGGCCGGCGGCGTTAGCGCATCGGTATGCGCGGGTGAGGCCCGGCGCGCCACCCGCATCTGCCCAGGGCAGCGAGCCCTATAGGGGTTGCGGCGACCCCAGCGAGGGCCGCCGCGATCAGCGGTCGCTGACGGTTGGGCAGCGCACCCAGGAGATGACCCTGCCTGGCAGGCCGCCCGTGGCAGACGCACGCGTGCGAACACTAGCGCAGCAAACGGCGTATCCACAGACCGATGCCAAGCGCGCTCGCCAACAACAGAGCGCCGGTAAGCAGTAAGGACGATACCGGGTCGGTCAGAGCGCGCAACCAGCGCTCGGTTCCCAGCGCCAGCATCAGCAGTCCCGATAGGGCTACCATGCCGCTGAGCGCAATCAGACCCAGGGCGATGCCGAGTCGAAGCAGTTGTCGCCTGAGTTGAGCGCCCTCAAGTTCGAGCAGGTCGATTAGCGCCAGCAGCCATTCCGTTAGCCGATTCAGCGCTGTTCCCTCCGGTCGAGCATTTTGGCCAGCATGAACCCCACACCAACGGCGGTGAGCAGGCTGCCGAGTGGATGGCTGCCGACGCGGTGCCCGATCTGCTCGTAGTAGTCGCGGCCGCATTCGCTGGCGGCTTGTGCGCTGCCGCGAAGCCGCTCTCGGGCGTCGTTCAGGCTGTCCCGAGTTTTTTGTCGGGCAGCTGTGGCCTGCTCGCGACCCGCTTGCCGGAGGCTGTCGGCCAGTTCGCTGACATCCTTGCGCAGGCGATCAAAATCTTCGCGCAACACTTGGAATTCGTCTGAGGGCTTTTGACTCATCGGATGACTCCTCTTGATAGCGAGAATGCTTGTCTATACATCGAGATGGCGTTTCAGGAAGACGCGCCGCTTCGCTATCGGAGCCAGTCGACGCCCGCCGCGTGGGGGCGGGAATGACTCCCGGATGCCCGGGGCGCTGTGGTATCGTGCCCCGGCGCACGGCGGTTTTCCGTCAACGCCGCGTTGGACACTGGAAGGCCGGCGACGTTCGCCGCGTGTAATTTCATCGAGGGCCGCGCCATGGATTTCAATCCAGATTGGAGTGCCATCACCAGTAACCTGGTCCTGCTCGGTCTCGCCTACTTGCTTGCCGTTCCGATTGCTTGGAATCGCGAAAGATATTCGCGCAGTGCCGGCTTGCGGACGTTCCCGATGGTCGCCATGTCGACCTGTGGTTATATGCTGATTGGCATGGAGGTGCTCGATACCACCGATGCCGAGGCGCGGGTCATGTACGGCATCATCACTGGAATGGGATTTATCGGTGGTGGCGCCATTCTCAAAAGTGACAAGGGGCGC
>JBFHML010000096.1:0-3465 GCA_041594335.1 Porticoccaceae bacterium | reverse complement strand
TCACCGCCGCCGAGGTGATGATCTTGGTGCCCGAGTAATAGCGGAAGATCGCATCCTCGCGCAGCGGCCGCCGGCTCTCGATGTCGGCGTGTCCCCAGGTGTGGAAATCCACCACCTCTGTGCCTTTCAGGATTACCGCCGAAAGGCCGCTG
The DNA here is from genome assembly GCA_041594335.1 of Porticoccaceae bacterium. Classification (GTDB taxonomy): domain Bacteria; phylum Pseudomonadota; class Gammaproteobacteria; order Pseudomonadales; family Porticoccaceae; genus JAGPUQ01. The sequence goes on along the minus strand of JBFHML010000096.1, from coordinate 3,313 downwards.
ACCAGGCCGGCATCGACATACTTCTGCATGGCCGTGTGGATGGGGCTGAAATCGTAGCGCGACGGAGTGATGGCGAGCGTGCTGATGATGGCTTCTCCGGTGCTGGCCTCCCGCACCGCGCGGCAGGGCGAGGGAATAAAGTTACCGCAGGGTAGGGAAGGGCGTCCAGTGTGGCGCGATTGGCTGTCGGCCGCGTTCTGCGATGAACCCTGGGACGTTCCGCTGAGGACTTGCTCCGGTCATCGGTACGACATACGCTGGCCTTGCGTCAGTGGCTGGGCAGGGAAGCGAGTACGGCGGCGCCCCTCTCTTGAAGCTCGATTGGCCGGGGCTCCCCCAGGCTGGACACGGGCTGCTGGCGCCGGTTTCGGCATCGGTATCGACACGACAAAAGGAGAGGTCCCATGTCATCACGCATCACGCAATCTGTTATCCCTTCTCCTGCTTTCCGGGCTGCTGCTGTTTTCGGTAGCGGGTCACGCCCAGCAGCAGGAAACCGCCAACGACGAAGGCCCCTGGCTGGAGGGTGTGTTCGCCCGCGAGTCCGGCCCGCCGCTGATCCTGCCGGCCAAGGTGCCGGAGTACGAACCAAAACCCCTGTTCGATGAAGCAGGCAACAGCAACAGCGTCATCGTGCTGCTCGATTTCGACGCCCTGGCCTTCGACCCGGTGCTGTCCGGCAAGGCCGAGCCGGGTGACCAGCTCGCCGCCGAACAGGCCATGCTGGAGGCCATCAATGGCAAGGACCAGGCGACAGAGATGTTGTTTTCCAACCCCGAGCGGGTTCGTTATCTGATTCCCTCGGAGGATCGGCTTGGTGCAGAATCCCGCGCCTTGTTGGGCGTCGATGACCCTGAGGAGATCCTGCATCGCTACCTGGTGCTGCGCTACCTTTCGGTAGACGCAGCCAAGACCGCGATTGATCAGCTCAGCAAACAGCCCGGCGTAGTGTCGGCGGACATCGACAGGAAGCTGGATTTTCTGTGGGCGCCGAATGACCCCTATTTTCCGATCCACCATAATCAGGCTGGCCGCTACCAGTGGGGCATGCACGCGATGAACTTCCCCTCGGCCTGGGATCGTACCAAGGGGCATGGTTATGTGGCGGCAATCGATGGCGGTCAACCCAACAATCAACCCCACGCCGATCTGGTAGCCAACTACCGGTCACAGTGCTCTTTTGAAACGCATACCGACACGAATGCGGAATTTCACGGAGCCCATGTGCTGGGGATCATCAGTGCCACGGCCAACAACGGTTTAGGGGTGGCCGGCGGCTGCCCAAGTTGTAGTGTGGCCATGGTCCGATGGAATGGCACCACATCGCACAGCGCTTCCGCGATGTATGGCCTGATCGAGCGCGGTATCCAGGTGATCAACATGAGCTTCGGCAAATCAGGAGTGAGCTGCTCAAGCTCCGAGATGGCGTCCTTGTGCAACGCCATTACTTCCGCAGACTCCAGAGACGTTTTGTTGGTAGCTGCGGCAGGCAACAACGCTTCCAATAGCACCCCCCAGTTTCCGGCGAGCCACACGTCAGTGTTGGCGGTTGGTGGAGCCCAAAACATCAACGCCGCCATTCCGGGGCAGTGGGCTAAATGGGATTACGGCATGTTCACCTATCCAAACGGGACAGTTGAACACGTTGGTTCTACATACCCTGGGTCGATGGGGGTTATAGCGCCGGCGCGGTCCATTGTTTCCACGGCGCCAACAGGTGCGAATTACAACTGGTATGCGCCTTTCAAGTGCGGTGATGTCGCAAGTAACGATGAATCCGGCACCCCCAACGACGGTTACGGCAGTTGCACCGGCACCTCCATGGCAGCGCCCCATGTCTCTGCTTTGGCGGGAATCCTGCGCTCCATCAATCCGCGCCTGTCGCGGGCAGCCATTCAGGATCGTATCCGCGCCAGTGGCAGCGATTCCGCTGCCCCGACGTCGGCAGTGGGGTCGGGTATGCCCAATGCCCGCACCGCCGTGGATCAGACCATCACCCAGACGCCCAACAAGTTGGCGCCGTTGTTTGCAATGTACAGTTCCGGGCGGCTGGATTACTTCTACACCACCGTGCCGCAGATGGCGGCGGCAGCGGCCTGGGGGACTCTGAGGCCGGTCAATACCACCCAGGGTAGTGCCTATGTTTCGGTGGGCACCGCGATCACCAATTACGCGATTTTTCCGGGGGTCACGCCCGCCATGTCCACGGCGGCTCCCAAGGCCCAAGTCTGGCTGTTTACCACACCGGAAAACCCCAAGAGCGCATCGATTCCACTGGTGCCCCTGTACCGGTTGAGCTGGAAGTGTGGTGACGCCACGCCGGTTCCACCCGCGATCTGTTCCAGCAATTCGAACCATATGGACGTCACCTATACGGCGGATACGGCCGGGGTCTCTGCGTTCCAGAGCGCGGGCTACAAGCTGGACGGCATCGAGGGCTATCTCTACCCCAAGACCATGACCCAGCCCGCGGGCACGGTACGGCTGATGCGCAAGTACAACCCCGCGCGCGACGACCACGCCATTTTTCCCGAGAGTCAGCTCAGTGCCATGGCCGCCCAGGGCTATACCCAGAACTCGGGCAATGACTGGATCGGCTACGTCTACCCCAACACCAATGGCAACGTTCCGGCGATCAATTGACGGAGATGCCGGCAGCGGCGCGCGCTGGTGCCGGCATGGATGGAGGAAATTCACCATGATGATTATGCAGCGCGCTTTGCGCGGTTTCTTTTTGTTGGTTTTTTTCGGAAGCTTGCTCGGCTTGTCGATACCGAGCCATGCGCAGGGGGTGACCGTCACCCCTGCCGCGCCCGAGGCATACCAGCCGTTTACGATCGAATACAGCATTAGCTGTCCGCTGCCGAGCAATAATGATGTAGATGTATATGTGCGACCGGATGCCGTCGTGATCGAAACGCGTCACCTTGACCCGGGCTTCGTTTGTCCGGTAGTCGATCAAACAGCAGTGGTCGGTGGCCTTTCGGACGGCACTTATCCACTCAAGTTCAGAGGACGCGACTGGAACTCGTCCGGGGAGCTCGGGCCGGAAGGTCCCGCAGTAGTCAATATTGCCATCGCTCCCGCACCGCCCACTCAGCCGGTCTTCGCGTTCTACAACGGCGCTATCGGCCACTACTTCATCACCGCCGGCACTGCCGAAAAGGATTCGCTGCTCGGCGGTGGGGGCGGCGGCGGTTGGGCGATAGTGGACGAGGGCTTCAACGCCTGGCCCGCGGACGGCCCGGCGCCGGATGCGACCAGGCCCGTGTGCCGGTTCTATTCGGCGGCGGTCAATTCCCACTTCTACACC
>JBFHML010000095.1:0-3742 GCA_041594335.1 Porticoccaceae bacterium | reverse complement strand
GGAGAATTGGATGGATGACATAGATCCGCGGCCGGTGCGCCGTACCCGCAGGTTGCAGGCCGGAGAGAAGCTGCGCAGTGCAGACAAGGTCGCCCGCATCCCTGTTCAAGTTATCGCCAGCGACGCGATTCCCCGCAAGCCGCCCTGGATTCGGGTGCGGGCGGGTACGGCACCTGCGGTGCAGCGTATCAAGCGGATTTTACGCGAACATGGTTTGGCGACGGTATGCGAGGAGGCATCCTGTCCCAACCTGGGCGAGTGCTTTGGCGGAGGCACTGCGACCTTCATGATTCTTGGGGACATTTGTACCCGGCGCTGCCCCTTCTGCGATGTAGGTCATGGTAAGCCCAACGCCCCGGATCCCGCAGAGCCGGAGCAGCTTGCCGCCTGTATTGCCGAATTGGGCCTCGATTATGTGGTCATCACTTCGGTTGATCGCGACGATCTGCGCGACGGGGGGGCTGCACATTTCGCAGCCTGCATCCAGGAGGTGCGGGCGCAGTCCCCTAAAATTTCGATCGAGGTGCTGGTGCCGGACTTCCGAGGTCGTATGGAGGTGGCCCTGGCGTGTCTCGACGTTGCTCCGCCGGATGTGTTCAACCACAACCTGGAGACCGTGCCAGCGCTCTACCGCCAGGTGCGTCCCGGAGCAAACTACGGCTGGTCGCTGCGGCTATTGGAAGAATTCGGACGCCGCAATCCAGGCGTGCCGACTAAGTCCGGGCTGATGGTCGGCTTGGGTGAAACGCGCGAGCAATTGTTGGCCACCCTGGACGATCTGCGCGCGCATGGGGTGCAGATGCTCACGATAGGTCAATATCTGCAGCCGTCGCGCGCTCACCTGCCGGTGCAGCGATACGTGCATCCGGAGGAATTTGCCGAATATCGAGATTATGGTTATCGCATTGGTTTTCGACACGTGGCCTCGGGGCCGTTGGTGCGTTCTTCCTATCATGCTGATAAGCAAGCGCGTGGCGAGGAGGTGAGTTTTGGATAAGCAAACCCGCACAGAAATCGAGGCGGCGGTGTTTCGTCGTCTGCTCGAACACCTCGACAACCGCAAGGATGTGCAGAATATCGAGTTGATGAATCTCGCTGGATTCTGTCGCAACTGCCTGTCGAAATGGTTTGTCGCTGCCGCTGCAGAGCGCGGCGAGTCCGTAGGTTATGAACAGGCCCGCGAGCTGGTCTATGGCGAGCCTTATGACGACTGGAAGGCCAAATATCAGCGTGAGGCGACCCCCGAAGAGCGGGCCCGTTTCGAACGAAGCTCCCGGAAGGATTGAAACACAGACGCGGTTATTCAGGGGAGGGGGAATGGATCATAGACCGTTGACTCCCGAGCAGCTACCGCGTTGCTGCGTTGGTGCAGGTTTCGACTTTGAGACCACGGACGATCTGACGCCGCTGACCGGCATGCTCGGTCAGGATCGCGCCATCGATGCCATCCAGTTCGGTCTGGGCATGGCCCATCAGGGGTATAACCTGTTTGTGCTCGGCCCTCCGGGGGTGGGCAAGTTCACGGCCATTAGCCAGTACCTGAGCGAGGCCGCTCGGGCGGGGCCCGTGCCCGGGGATTGGTGTTACGTCAACAATTTTTCCGACGACGCTAAACCCATTCTCCTCGCTCTGCCCGCCGGCCGTGGCCGCGCGTTGCGGGACGACATGGGGCGATTGGTCGAAGATTTGCAAACTGCCATCCCGCAGGCATTTGACAGCGATCAGTACAAAGCCCGTGCGCAGCAGATTGAAGCGGAATTTCAGGCCCGCCAGGAGCGCGCTTTCCGTGAGCTCCAGGAAGCGGCCGCCAAAGAAAACATCCACGTCTACCAAAACGCGGGTGACATCACCTTGGTGCCCATGGCCGAGGGCGAGGATCTGGACCCGGAGGCGTTTCAGAAGTTGCCGCCGACGCAACGCGAGCAGCTCGAGGCCGCCGTGGTTCGACTGCGTGGCCAGCTGCAGGAGATCGTCCAGCGAAAAGTGCCGGCTTGGCATAAAGAGGCCCGCGATTGGTTCCGCGCGCTCAATCACGAGGTGACCCGGGAAGCGGTCGGCCTCTATATGGAGAGCTTGAGTCGACGCTACGCAGACTTACCTCAGGCCCTCGAATACCTCGACAGCGTACAGCGGGATGTGGTTGCCCACGCAGCGCTGTTTCGCCCTGCGGAGGGGCCGCAACACCCGCCTGCGCAGGTGGTTGACGACGCCTTGCACCGCTATCGGGTGAACCTCATCCTGGACCATGGGCAGTGCATCGGTCGACCGGTGATCTACGAAGACCATCCGAGCTATATGAACCTGATGGGTCGGATTGAGCACCGCGCAGTGATGGGGGCGCTGCACACCCACTTCACGTTGATCAAGCCTGGTGCCTTGCATCGCGCCAATGGGGGCTACTTGATCCTGGATGCGCGCAAGTTGCTTGGCCAACCTTTCGCGTGGGAGGCGCTCAAGCAAGCGTTGGGCAAACGCGAGTTGCGTTTGGAATCACTCGACCAGGCGCTGAGCTTTGCCGCTACGGTGTCGCTTGAGCCACAGCCGATGCCGCTCGATGTCAAGATAGTGTTGCTCGGCGACCGCGCGCTGTACTACCTATTGCATGCCCATGACCCGGATTTCGCTGAGTTGTTCAAGGTGGCAGCCGATTTCGAAACCGGCCTGGAGCGGTCACCCGACAACGATCTGCGTTATGCCCGGATGATTGCTGCCCTGGTGCATGAGCGGGGCTTGGCGCCATTCGCGCGCTCTGCAGTGGTGGCGGTTATCCAGCACAGCATGCGGCTAGAGGGCGATTCACTGAAGCTATCCATGCATATGCGTAGCATCGCCGATCTGGTCGTGGAAGCCCATTATTGGGCCCTGGCGTCTGGCCGGGAACAGGTCACTGGCGACGACGTGCAACGCGCGATTCACGCGCAGCTGGACCGTGTCGATCGAGTGCGTGATCGGAGTTACGAGCACATCTTGCGCGATGCGGTGATGATCGATACGCGCGGCGCAGAAGTCGGTCAGGTGAACGGATTGTCTGTGCTGACCATGGGGAATTTCAGTTTTGGCCAGCCGACACGTATCACCGCCACCACGCGCTTGGGCGATGGGCGCGTCATCGACATCGAGCGGGAAACCGAAATGGGCGGCCCGATTCATAGCAAGGGTGTGTTTATCTTGTCTAGCTTTCTCGGTGCCCGCTACGGTCAGACGCAGCCGCTCGCCTTGACTGCCAGTCTGACGTTTGAGCAGTCCTACGGGGGTGTGGACGGCGATAGCGCTTCTCTGGCGGAGCTGTGTGCATTGTTGTCGTCATTGGGACAGGTGCCGATCCGCCAATGTTTTGCTATCACTGGATCCGTCAACCAATTGGGGCGCGCGCAGGTGATCGGTGGCGTTAGCGAAAAGGTCGAGGGATTCTTTGACATTTGTCAGGCGCGCGGGTTGACTGGAGAGCAGGGTGTGCTGATTCCAGCGGCCAACGTAGTTAATTTGATTCTCCGGCAAGACGTATTGGATGCGGTTGCAGCTGGCCAGTTTCATATCTACGCCATTGCAGCGGTCGATCAGGCCATAGAAATTCTTACTGGCCTATCGGCAGGGCAGGTCGATGGCGCGGGTAACTATCCGGTCGACACCGTCAATGGCCGCGTCCAATCGCGATTGCGGCGGTTTGCCGAGCTGCGTCGGGATTTTGGCCGCCCCGAGGAGGTCGCACAACGCCCGCAGCGGTGAGGCGGCCGTCGGCTGC
>JBFHML010000094.1:0-4182 GCA_041594335.1 Porticoccaceae bacterium | reverse complement strand
TCTCGCCATATTGGGTCGGCAGCGTGTTCACCCGAAAATCAATCGCCCGCGTTTTGCTCACGCGGATCTTGATGCGCCCATCCTGCGGAACGCGGCGCTCGGAAATATCCAACCGGGCCATCACCTTCAACCGGGCCGCCAGGCGCGGCGCCAGGGCTGGTGGCGGCTTGGCCACCTCCTGCAGAATGCCATCGGTGCGGAATCGCACGCGATACCGCGCTTCATAGGGTTCGAAGTGAATATCCGAAGCGCCGCGCTTGATGGCATCGAGCAACACCTTGTTGATGAACCGCACCAGCGGCGCATCATCGGCATCCTCCCCCAATACGGTGCCGCCGGCCTCATCTTCGGCGTCAGTGACCAGGGTCTCGAGCTGGACATCCTCCAAACCGCCGAGCGCCGTGGCGATATCGTCTTCCTGGGAGTCGAGAAAACGCGTGATGCGAGCACGCAACTTATCGTACTCGGCGACCACCAAATCGACCGCGGCACCGGACTGAAAGCGGATCTCGGTGAGTGCCCGCTGATCGGTCGGGTCACCCACGGCCACACTCAGGCGCCCCCGCTTAGCGTGCAACGGCAACGCCAGGTGGCGGGCCACCAGCTTGGCGTCGATGATATCGCTAGGGCAGTGTTTGAGATCGACCGCATCCAGGTCGATCACGGGCAGGCCAAATTCATGCGCGGTCGCTTGCGCGACCTCCCGGGCCCCCAGAATACGCGTATCGACCAGGTGCTGGATCAGCGAGACTTTGGCCTTGGCGGCCTCTTCAACCGCGGCCGTCGCGACGCCTTCCTCCAGCAACCCCTCGAGGACCAGCCGGCGGGGCAAGCCGCGCAGCACCGGCGTGCGCGCATTCATGACAAGAACTCAGTGCCGACAGAACAATGCACGTTGAATGTCTCCGCACCCTGACAGGGATTCCGTGTGCACCGATGGTAAGAGGCTCTCTGTGCGCTGTCCACCAGCGCCGCCCCTGAAAATTCGACGAAGGTCACAGGCTTTTTGCTAGGCTGCCGCCTGGGACCGCGACCGCGCCGCCGGCGCGGCAAGTCTGAATCCGGGAAACACGCGCATGCAGGGCCTGACCGATCTGATCGCCACCGCCAACAGCTACCTCTGGGGCCCGTGGATGCTCGCCGCGCTCGCCCTCACCGGCCTGTTTCTCACGGTGGGCCTGCGGTTCATCCCCTGGCGGAAGCTGCCGGAAGCCTTTCCCCTGTTGCTTCGCCCCCCCAAAGGCGCCGGGGACATCAGCCCATTTCAAGCCCTGATGACCGCCCTCGCGGCGACCGTCGGCACCGGCAACATCGCCGGCGTCGCCACCGCGATCCACTTTGGCGGCCCGGGGGCATTGTTCTATATGTGGGTGATCGCGCTGATCGGCATGGCGACCAAGTACAGCGAAGCCGTGTGCGCGATTCATTACCGCGAAGTGGACCAACTCGGAAACCACGTCGGCGGGCCCATGTATTACATCAAAAATGGCCTCGGCCCCCGCCTCCCGCGGCTCGCCGCCATACTGGCGCCAGCCTTCGCCGTATTCACCGCCTGCGCGGGCTTTGGCATCGGCAACACGGTGCAGGCTAACTCCGTGGCGCATGCCCTGGCGGAAAATTTTTCCGTTCCTCCGTGGGCAACCGGCATGCTGTTGATGATCGTAGTGGGCCTGGTGCTGATCGGCGGGATCCGCCGTATCGCCCACTTCGCCAGTGCGCTCGTGCCAACCATGGTGATCCTCTACCTGGGCGCCGGGCTCGCCATCCTCGTCCTGAATTACGCCGCGTTGCCAGAAGCCTTTGGATTGATCTTCCATTCGGCCTTTACCCAGACGGCCGCGGAGGGCGGCTTCGCCGGAGCCACCGTCCTGCTGGCGATACGCTGGGGGTTTGCGCGCGGCATCTTCTCCAACGAAGCGGGCCTCGGCAGCGCGGCCATCGCACACGCGGCCGCCAAGACCAACAATCCGGTGCAGCAAGGGCTGGTCGGCATGCTCGGCACTTTTATCGACACCCTGATCGTGTGCACCATCACCGGCCTGGTCATCATTACCTCGGGCACCTGGAGCAGCGGCCTCAATGGCGCCGCCCTCACCAGTGCCGCCTTCGCCGGCGCGCTGCCGGCCGGTGGCGCCTTGGTGGCCCTGTCGCTCGCGCTATTCGCCTTCACCACCCTGTTGGGCTGGAGCTACTACGGCGAGCGCGCAGTGGAATTCCTCTTCGGTGTCCGCGCCATTCTGCCCTACCGGATTCTCTGGGTGCTGGCCGTACCCCTGGGCGCGCTGGTCTCCCTCGACTTCGTCTGGCTGCTCGCCGACGCCCTCAACGCCCTGATGGCCATTCCCAATCTCATCGCCCTGCTACTGCTTTCGCCGGTCGTCTTCACTCTCACCCGCGAATACTGGGCCCGCCACCCATAGGCCGGATACCCCGCAGGCCACATAACCTCGGCGCATGCCACACATCACCTTTGCATCGACCCGCACCCCCACACGGCAAAACCGCCACAACATCGACACTTACCAGTGACCTAGGCGCGAATTCCTGTGTACTATCGGCAGCGTAGGCCGGATAAACCGCAGGCGTGTCCGGCGCAAGAAAGGACAAACGCCCGCCAGCCGGATAAGCCGCAGGCGCCTCCGGCAAAGGCCGCGAAACCACGGGACACTGGGAGCCACGCCATGCACGCCACCCACACCGACCACTCCCGGACCCCCTCACCGGCGGCGATGCCCCTCCAATGAACATCGCCATCCTCGGCGCCGGCTACGTCGGCCTCAACACCGCCGCCGCCTTCGCCTGGCTGGGCCACGACGTACATCTCATCGACAAGGACCGTGACCGCATTGCCATTTTGGAGAAAGGCCATAGCCCCATCCACGAACCCGGCCTGGAAACCCTGCTCGGTCTGTGCCGCGCGCGGCTCCGCTTCAGCTGCGAAACCGCGCCGGTCGCCGACGCCGACCTGGTGTTCATCGCTGTAGGCACCCCGGCGGGCCAACATGGCGAAGCCCACATCGGCTTCGTCGAAGACGCCGCCCGCGAGGTCGCCGCGGCACTCTCGCCAGAGCGCACCCCCACCTTGGTGGTGAAATCCACCGTGCCCATCGGCACCGGTCGCCGCGTGCGCCACGTGGTCGAGCGCGCTCTGCGCGAGCGAGGCATGAAATCGGATCTGCGCATGGCCTCCAACCCGGAATTCCTGCGCGAGGGCACTGCGCTGCACGACACCTTTTACCCGGATCGCATCGTGGTCGGTGCCGAGGATGCCAACACCCGGGAGACTATGGAGCAACTCTACCGCCCACTGCTCGACCAGAACTTCCCGCCGCCGCCGGACATCCCGCGACCCGTCGCCTACCAAGCCCCGCCGCTGGTCGTCACCGACCCCACCAGTGCGGAAATGATCAAGTACGTCGCGAATGCCTTCCTGGCCGTCAAACTGAGCTACATCAACGAGATTGCGGCCCTGTGCGAGCGAGTCGGCGCCGACATCGGCCAAGTGGCCCACGGGATCGGCCTGGACCGCCGCATCGGCCGTGCCTACCTGGAGGCCGGCCCCGGCTGGGGTGGCAGCTGCCTGCCCAAGGACACCTCGGCGCTGCTCGCCGTGGCCGAGGAATACGGCGATAACCTGCTGCTGGTCACCGCCGCCCGCGAGGTGAACCAACGCCAACGCCAACGCATCGTCGAAAAGCTACAAGGCGAACTCAAGGTACTGCGCGGCACGACCATCGGCATCCTCGGCCTCGCCTTCAAGGAGGGCACCGACGACCTGCGCGACTCGCCCGCGCTGGATATTATCCAGCTACTGCTCGCCCGCGGCGCCCACCTGAGACTGCACGACCCGGCGGCGCTACCCGCCGCGCGGGAGCTGCTCAAGGAGCAGGACGTGGAGTGTTGCGATGACGCCTATGCGCTGGCGAACGGCGCCGACGCCCTGGTGCTGGCCACACCCTGGCCCGAGTATCGCGAACTGGATCTGACACGGATAGCGGAGACCATGCGCCAGCCGGTATTGGTGGATGCGCGGAATTTTTGGGGTGCGGATGCGGTGAGGAACGCGCAACTGCGATATGTGGGCGTGGGGTGTAATCCAGAGATGATTCCGTTCGTGGCACCATGCAATCGAACTCCCCAGTGAATTTTAGACGCCGCTCCAACCCAACACGGCCCGCGCTC
>JBFHML010000093.1:0-4312 GCA_041594335.1 Porticoccaceae bacterium | reverse complement strand
CTGGGCGGAGGAAGGCCCGCTCAACCGCTGGGACGACATCCTGTTTCTCCTGGAACGCCTGGGTCCACAGCGGCCACTGGTCCCGGGAGACCGCGCCCTCCGGGCGCAGGTACTGGGGCTGTCCCACGAGATCTGCGGCGAGCTGGGCTTGGGGTGGAATGCCCGGTTGGCGATGTTCCGCCCGGCCCTGGAGTCGGGGCAGGCGCCCGAGGGCCTCCGGACGATGGGCGCGAAGTACGGCTATCGCGAAGCCGATGTGGCGCGCGCCGAGGAACGACTGCAGGCCAGCCTCGCTTTCTTCGCCGAGCAGCTTGCCGCACAACAGGGGCGCGGGCAGCGCTATCTGGTCGGCGATGCCGTGTCGGCGGTGGATTTCTACTGGGCGGCGTTTTGCAATCTCTTCGACATGCCGGGCGACGCGGTGGTCCCCCTCCCCGCTCAAGCACGGCAAATGTTCCTGCAAATCCCGGAATCGGTGCGCAACGCCGTGGCCCCAGAACTAAAAGCCCATCGCGACCATATGCTGGAGCACTTCTTCCGGATACCCCTGGAAATGTAACGGCCGCCCATCCCGCTGCGATCGACAATCGGCCGCCCCGGTACCGGTACCCGTACCGTTATTGGGGCCCAGGATTCCCCCATGGCGACGGTACACGGCGAGCAACACCACCAGACCCACCGCCTGGCGCATACCGCGTACCGCGCGTCGCGCCGCCCGCTACTGGTGGCGCTGTTGCTGGCCTGCCTCGCGCTGGCCGGCTGCGGCCTCTCTCCCCGACAACAGCAGGAAGCGCATCGCACCGCACACCAAATGCGCGACGATCAGCTGACCTGTCCGGCACAGCGCGCAGACCGTTGTGCGATGCATTCACCACTGTGGGAGCTCGCCGGTAGCCCGCCCAGCGAGCTGGCGCTGCTGGAAGATCCCTACGACGCCCTGCTGGCACGTATCCACGCCATCCGCGCGGCGCGGCGCAGTATCGAGGTGCAGACCTACATCTTTGTGCCCGACGCCTCGGGCAAATTGGTGCTGAGCGAACTGTTGGCGGCGGCCCGTCGCGGCGTGCGCGTGCGCCTGCTGATGGATCAGTTGACCGCCTTCAACGACGCGGACTTTCTCGCGGCGATGGCGACGGCGCACCGCAATCTGGAGATCAAGGTCTACAACCCAGTATTTGCTGAGAGCGACAGCGGTCTGCTGAAACTATTTGGTGGCTTGCTGTGCTGCCTGAACGACATCAACCACCGCATGCACAACAAGCTCTTTGTGGTCGATGACCGGATCGGCATTACCGGTGGGCGCAACTATCGCAACCACTACTGGGGCTGGGATCCGGCGTTCAACTTCGTCGATCGCGACGTGCTGGTGCTGGGGGAAACCGCCCGCGAGATGCGCGCCAGCTTTGATCGCTACTGGGCTCACGAGCAGGCGGTCCATGCCGAAGCCCTGCTGGATGTCGCGGCGCGCCTGCTGCGCGGCGATGTGCAGGCCCCGGACCTGCGCCTGGACGACCACCCCGAGTCGCTGCGCATGGCGGTAGCGGCCGGCAGCTCTTCGGTGATCCGCCAGCGTCTGGTGCGACCACTGATCGAGGTCGAGCGCGTCGCCTTCTACGCGGATCTCCCCGGCAAGCCGCGTGCCGAAGACAGCAGCTTCGACCAGGACGTCACCCAGGTGCTGCGTACCCTGCTCTCGGAGGCCGAGCGATCGGTGGTGATGCAGACGCCCTACCTGATTTTTTCCCGGCCAGCACTGAAAACCTTCGCCAAGCTGCGTCAGCAACACCCAGACATCCGACTGGTGGTCTCGACCAATAGCCTCGCCTCCACCGACGCCTTGCCGGTCTATGCGGTGGCGCGCAAGCGCCGCAAGGAGTTGATCCGCGATCTGGGGTTTCATATCTACGAATTTCGGCCCGACCCAGGCGATCGCGCCACCTGGATACCCCCGCATATCGGTCGCGCAGCGACGGCGGATCGCACGGCGCGCCAGGGCCTTCCCGTCGCCAGCGAGGAGCCGCTCAGCCTGCACGCCAAGAGCCTGGTGATCGACAGCCGCCTCGCGGTGATCGGCTCGCACAACTTCGACCCGCGCTCGGAAGGCTATAACACCGAGGTTTTCCTCGTCGTGGATGATCCCCACTTCGCCCAACGGCTGGAAGCCCAGATGCTGCGGGCGACGCTGCCCGACAATGCCTGGGTGGTGGCCGCCCAGGACCAGATTCCCGTGCTGTCCTATTTCAGTGGATTGATCGCCAGCGTCTCCCGCCGGCTGCCGATTCTGGATATCTGGCCGTTCCGCTATGCCACCTGCTACGAACTCCTTCCGGGGAAGGCGCCCCTGCCCCCGGACCATCCGGACTTCCGGGACCATTACCGGGATGTCGGGGAGTTTCCGCAGGTCGCGCTGTCCCTGAAGCAGATCCAGGCGGAGCTGATCAGCGCCTTCGGCGGCTTCAGCGAACCCTTCCTGTAAACCTCGCCGGCTGCCCTGCGCCGGCCGCGCGCACAGCCGCTGCCAGTACGGCAGCGGATGCGCGTCGCGCGCGCCGTCAGGCGAGTTCCAGTCCGGGCAGATCCCCGGCCTGGCGGAAGGCCTCCAGCTTCGCGAAGTACAGATTCGCACCCATCATGCCGCCATAGGGTTGGTTGTGCCGGGCCCTGGGATCGTGCTGGCCCTCGAGGTTGTAGTAACCGGGCGTGCAGGAGGCGCCGCCCATGGGGCCGCGGGCCTCGGTGCCATAGACCTCGGCGGACCAATCCTGCTCGGCCTCCTCGGTGGCGTCCACGCGGGTAATGCCGTGCGCCGCGAAATGTTTCACCAGGTGGGCGATGTGCTTGGCACCCTCGTCGAGGCCATCGGGGTAGTTGGCGGTAAAGGACGCCTGGCCGTTGCCGATGATGAAACAGTTGGGAAAACCCCGGGTGTGAATCCCATAGAGGGTACGCATGCCCTGCCGCCACTTGTCCTCCAGGCTCTGTCCCCCGACACCGATCAGGTCGTAGCCGGCACGGCGGGTATAGTCGGTGCCGACCTCGAAACCCGTGGCGAAGATCAGACAGTCGACCGCGTATTCGATACCTGCGACGACCACGCCGTGCTCGGTGATGCGGTCGACACCCCGGCCCTGGGTATCCACCAGCGTGACGTTGGGCCGGTTGAAGGTGGGCAGGTAGCGATCATCCAGACAGGGCCGCTTGCACATGAAGGCGTACCAGGGCTTGAGTGCCTCGGCGGTTTCCTTGTCCTCGACGATCTCGTCGATGCGGCGGCGGACATTCTCCATTTTCTCGAAGTTGGCCAGCTCAAACACCTCCAGAACCTTTTCGCGGGGCACATCCTTGCCGGCCTCGCGCATGCGCCGCCGGTAGATCTTGCCCATCTCGACCCAGGCGTCATCGAACTGATCGAGCTGGTCGATCTCGCCGCGGCGCCCGCCGCGGCCGGTGAGGATGGCGGTAAAGTCCTTTTGGCGCTGCTTCTGCCAGCCGGGCTGCAGGCTGGCCGCCCACTCCTTATCCGTGGGGTGATCATTGCGGGGATCGACCCCGGAGGGCGTACGCTGGAACACGTAGAGCTGCTGGGCCCATTCGCCGAGATGGGACACGCACTGCACCGCGGTGGCGCCGGTGCCGATGATGCCGACGCGCTTGTCGCGCAGCCCGGTGAGGTTGCCGCGGGCATCGCCACCGGTGTAGTCGTAGTCCCAGCGGCTGGTGTGGAAGGTATGGCCCTGAAAGCGGTCGATATCGGGAATGCCAGGCAACTTGGGCTTGTTCAGGGGCCCGTTGACCATCACCACGAAGCGCGCCTGAATGCGATCGTCACGGTCGGTGTGGATGATCCAGCGGCGCGCCGCGTCGTCCCAGACCATCCGCTTGACCTCGGTTTGCAGACAGGCATTGTCATAGAGTCGGTAATGCTCGGCGATGCGCCGGCAGTGCGCGAGAATCTCCGGGGCATCGCAGTACTTGCGGGGCGGCATGTAGCCGAGTTCTTCGAGCAACGGCAGATAGGTATAGGCCTCGATGTCACAGGCCGCGCCTGGGTAACGGTTCCAGTACCAGGTGCCGCCAAAGTCGGCGCCCTTCTCGATCATGCGGATGTCTTCGATTCCGGCCTCGCGCATGCGCGCCCCGGCGAGCAGACCGCCGAGCCCGCCACCGATGATGGCCACCTCGACCTGGTCGGTCAGCGGATCACGGACCAGTGGCGTATCCACATAAGGGTCGTCGAGAAAATAGGAAAATTCACCCTTGATCTCCTGGTACTGCTCATTGCCGTCCGAACGCAGGCGTTTTTCGCGCTCCT
>JBFHML010000092.1:0-4470 GCA_041594335.1 Porticoccaceae bacterium | reverse complement strand
CGGATGCGGCGCGCGGGGCGACCTTCGGGTGGCCCGACGTGGTGGCATTGGCGGAGCGCCGTGCGGCCGAGCCCTATCGAGCGCCAGCGGAGAGCCCGGCCTTTCTTCGCGAGCTTTCCTACCAGCAGGCACGCAATTTTCGTTTCTTGCCGGAGCGGAGATTGTGGCGCGCAAATCATGCGACTTTTCAGGTTTCTTTTGTCGCTCCCGCACGACACCTCAAGCATGCGGTCAAAGTGCACCAAGTCACTACCGACGGAATCGCGGAAGTTCCCTTTGATCGCGGGGGGTTCGATTTTGGTGATCCTGAACTCAGTAAACGGATTCCCCCTGATCTGGGCTTCGCGGGTTTCGAGGTGCACTATGGTGCGACCGGGGCTGAGCATCGCAAAGTGCTGGAGTTTGGCCCGGCGAGCTATTTCCGCGCCACGGCTCGCGGCGGCGTATTGGGTCAATGGGCGCGCGGACTTGCGATCGACACCGGGTTGCCCCGAGGGGAAGAATTCCCTGTGTTTACCCAGTTCTGGTTGGAGCAGCCGCGGCTCGATGCGCGCAGCTTACGGATCTATGCGCTGCTGGACGGTCCGAGGGTCGCGGGAGGATACGAATTCCTGTTGACGCCGGGAGCAAACACGGTCGTCACGGTGCGTGCGCAGCTGTTTGTTCGTGAGGCGATGGAGTTGGTTGGGATCGCGCCGCTGACGAGTATGTTCTTCTACGGCGAGAACACGCCGCGTCCTTTGGGTCAGTGGCGACCGGAAGTGCACAACAGCGATGGCTTGCTGGTCCATGGTGGGGCCGATGAGTGGTTGTGGCGGCCGCTGCATAATCCGCGCGCCGCCGAGATGTATTCCTTTACGCTAGCGCAAGTGCAGGGCTTTGGATTGTTGCAGCGCGATCGAAGCTTTGACGCCTATGAAGATAGCGATGCGAGCCGGGAGCGTTTGCCGAGCGTGTGGGTCTCTCTGGATAAGCCGCAGGGGCGCGGGCGAGTAATGTTGGTGGAAATTCCTTCTCTGGACGAAACCAATGACAATATTGTCGCTTTTTGGACTCCGCAGGAGCCGGTGGTAGCCGGCCAGCAGTTACGGCTCGAATATCGACTTGGATTCGGTCTGGCGCCGGAACCAGAGTCTTCGCTAGCCACGGTGGTGAATACGTTTGTAGGGCGCTCGCAAAGGGGGGCGCCAGGCGAAGGGAGCGCCTATCGCTTTGCAATTGATTTTTCCGGCGGTTCGCTCGGCGAGATGCGCAACCCGGATGCTCAGATTCTGGGGAATGTCGTGATCGCCGGTGGCGAGGTCTTGGAGCAATATGTCGAATATCTCCCCGCGGTCGATCGCTGGCGATTGGTCTTCATAGCGCATCCGATCGGGGAGGCGGGTATGGAAATGCGCGCATTTCTGCGCCGTGGCGAAGAAATTCTCAGTGAGCGTTGGACTTACCATCTTCCCATCGCCAATGCCTTGACGCCATGAAACGGATTTCAATCGACACCGGCCCCTCTTCAACCGCTTTGCCGTTGCTCTCGGAGCCGGCGTTGTTGCCGCTCACCCGTGCCTACGCGTATCTGCGGCTCGCAGGAGTCGCCTCCCCGGCAGCGGCAGCCGCGATGGCGCGGTTGCAGTCTAGGTTCGCGGACGCGGGCCCGCTAGATCCCGATGTCTGGTGGCGAGAACTTGCCGCCGACCCGGTTTGGTCGGATCGGCGGACGATCGTGGTCCGTGCGCCTCCCGCTCTCGGCCGTCGTAAGTGCTCGAACGATGACGACCCTGCTTAAACGAGGCGTTGGTTGGCAGGCGCGGGCGCGCTGGCGCCGTTGCTTGTTTCTCGCTTGTCTCGTGGGATCAGTGACTGCGGCTGGGTGGGCGATGCGAGAAGTCTTGCCCTATCACGGCGCCAAGCCCGTGGAGGTGGTGATCTTAACGTTGTTTTGCCTGTTGTTCGCCGGCATTAACGCGGGTTTCTGGATTGCGCTGTATGGCTTTGTATTGCGCTGTCGCGGCGGTGACCCGCTGAGTCCGTTGCGGCGTATTCCGACACAGGAGTTGCAGGCTACCGGATTGGCGCCGACCGCGATTCTTTTTCCCATTTATCATGAGGAAATTGAGCGGAGTTTTGCCGGATTGCGCGCTACTTATCGGAGTCTCGCGGCAACCGGGGAGCTCGCGCATTTCGAATTTTTCGTCCTCTCAGATAGTCGCGACCCGGAGATCTGGTTAGCGGAGCGCGAAGCTTGGTTCAAGATGTGTGATGAGCTTGGTGCGCACGGGCGGATCCACTATCGGCGTCGCAGCCTCAACGTGAAGCGCAAGCCGGGCAATATTGGAGATTTCCTGGCTCGGTGGGGGGAGCGGTATCGCTATATGGTGGTGCTGGACGCAGACAGTGTAATGACCGGAGCGGCTTTGGTCAGGCTGGTTCAGCTAATGGAGCAATCACCGGAAGTAGCGATTCTGCAGACCGCACCGAAGTTGATTAACGCGCAGACGCTCCATGCGCGTGTGCAGCAGTTTGGCGCGAGCCTCTATGGGCCTTTGTTTCTCGTTGGCTTGGCGGCGTTGCAACTGGGTGAAGCGGCGTTTTGGGGGCATAACGCCGTGCTGCGGGTGGCCCCCTTTCGCAGACATGGACGGCTGCCACAGCTGCGTGGCTGGGGCCTTTTTAGGGGCAGTGTATTGAGCCATGACTTTGTCGAGGCGGCGCTGTTGCGCCGGGCCGGATACGAGATCTGGTTGGAGCCTGGGATCGATGGCAGTTACGAAGAGGCTCCGCCAACGCTGGTCGATGAGCTCGCCAGAGATCGGCGGTGGGTCAAGGGCAATCTTCAGCACATAGCGTTTCTGTTTGGCCGGGGCTTCAGCGCGGCGCACCGAATGACGTTTCTCCACGGGATCATGAATTACGGTTCTGCGTTGCTGTGGCTGGTTTTCCTCGCTGCGGTGACGCTTGAGACCGCGCTGTTGGTACTGTTGCCGGTAGAGTATTTTCCGGAGCCCCATTTGCCCTACCCCTTGTGGCCGGAGTGGCGGCCCGACTGGGCGCTAGCGTTGGTCTCGGTTACCTTGTTGGTCTTGTTTCTGCCCAAGCTGCTGGCGTTGCTTGAAGTGCTCTGGGATTCGGAGCGCCGACGCGCCATGGGTGGTGCGCCGCGTGTGGCGACCAGTGTGTTCGTCGAGATATTGGTGTCTGCGCTGCTCGCGCCCATCCGCATGCTGGCCCACGCGCGATTCGTAGTCGCAGCGCTGGTGGGTGCTCAGGTGTCTTGGGCGGGACAGAATCGGACGCGTGAGACCCCTTGGTTGGCCGCTTGGATCCGGCAAGCACCGGGCACTGCCTTAGCCCTCGCCTGGAGCGGATTTGCCTGGTGGTTGGACGTGCGTTTCTTTTTGTGGTCCTTGCCCGTCGCTGTGCCGTTGGTATTTGCGGCACCGATTTCGGTGGGGTTGAGCCGATATCGCGCAGGGTTGGCTCTGCGGCGCCGCGGATGGTTGTTGACTCCGGAAGAATCCATGCCTCCGCGAGTACTCCGCGAGCTCGAGGATCAACGAAAGGTGGGCGGCGATCGTTTGTCGGGGTTTCCGCGGGCGGTGTTGCTGCCGTTGAGTAACGCGCTACACCGTCAGTTGGCGCGAAAGCGCCGGGCGACGCCGCTGCGTGCGCAGCGGCGAGCGCGGCTCGTGACTGCCTGCAGTCGGAGTGGCCCGGGGGCGTTGTCCGCCGCGGAGAAGGGGTTTTTGGCCGAAGATGCGGATGCCCTGGCCGAGTTGCATCGGCTGGTTTGGGCGCAGCCACCGGGTACTCCCTGGGGTCAATTGATCGAGGCGGTGTTGTTGACACCTGTTCCCCTCCCGGATGCGGCTGCGAGCCGAGAGAGTTGCGGGCGGCGAAGTCCGCTATGAAAATGGTTGGGTCACAGTGCCGGAGCTTGCCCGAACCCCATGACTACGGTTTCCGATCGCATCGCAAAGTTTCACATTGGGCAAGTGGTGAAACATCGTCGCTACCCATTCCGTGGCGTGATCTTCGATGTCGATGCCGTTTTTAGCAATACCGAGGAATGGCTAGCTGCCATCCCCGAGCCGGTGCGACCGCACCGTGACCAGCCCTTCTATCACCTCTTGGCGGAAAATACCCAGTCTTACTACATTGCCTATGTGTCGGAGCAGAACCTGCTCCCCGACCACAGCGGAAAGCCCGTTAACCATCCACAGGTTCCGCGCCTATTCGGTGCTTTCGAAGGGGATCGCTATCGGCGCGGCAGCCGCTTGAATCATTGAGGGGTATGGGTAAAAACGGAGGAATCGCTGTGGGTCAGGGGGCCAGAAGGCGAATGGCTTCCCGCGTTGCGCCCAAGCGATCGCTGCCGTTGACCGGGCTCACCGCAAGCAGTGGGAGGCGGGCGCCGGCGGCGTGAAATGCCGCTAGCTGTGTGCGGCACATTGGCGGTGAGCCGTAGATGCATACTTG
>JBFHML010000091.1:0-4525 GCA_041594335.1 Porticoccaceae bacterium | reverse complement strand
GGTCAAGCCCACTACCCCGTGCTTGGCCGCGACATACGCCGGAACACCCTTGGCGGCTACCAACCCAGCCACGGAGGCGGTATTGACGATCGCGCCGCCGCCACCCTGGGCCAGGAACTGGTTGATCTGGTACTTCATGCAAAGGAATACGCCCTTGAGATTGACCGCGATATTGAGGTCGAAATTTTCCTCACTGCAGTTGGGCGTGGTGGCAGCCTCCCCCTCTACCCCGGCGTTATTGAAAGCGGCATCGAGGCGACCGTACTGATCGACCGTCGTTTGGATCAGCCCTTGCACCTGATCGCTTTGCGAAACATCACAGCGCTGGAAGATGGCTTCTCCGCCAGCGGTACGGATGCGCTGGACGATCTCCTGGCCGCCGGCCTCGTTGATGTCCGATACCACCACTTTGGCTCCGGCCTCGGCAAAGCGCAGACAGGTGGCGGCGCCGATGCCAGCCGCCCCCCCGGTGACGATAACAACTTTGTCAGCCATTGTTTGGCTCATGGGTTTCTCCTGGTTTTGTGGTTTGTAACCTTGATCCGGTGTCGGGACCGACACGACACCTGGGAAATACGAAGTCCCGCGCCCCTGGCGCGGGTTCACGAAGCGGTGGCGGCCTTGAGCAGATCGTCCAGCAGACGCTCGAGGTGCTCCAACGTGTTGCAGGTCTTGGCCAGATGGCAGTAAGGCCGATAGTTGCGCATCACCGAGTCCCCGGTGTTCCAGAACGACTCCGGCTCCGGGTTTAGCCACAGGACGCGCTTGGCGCGCTGATACACCTGCTGGAGGATATGACTGCGCGGGTCGAGCTGATTGTTACGGGCGTCCCCTAGAATCAATACCGTGGTCCGATGATCGATTCCGTCCAGACATTCACGTTCCAGGTCGAGCAACATGCCGCCGTAGTCGGAGCCACCGAAACCGTGCTCCGCCATGATCAGATCAATGGCTTCGGTCACGGAATAACGGTCAAATACCGCGTTCACGGACGCCAGACCACTGGTGAACACGTAGCTGTCGATACGCTCCAGGACATCATTCAGACTGTGCAGAAACAGCAGCAAGAAGCGCGAGTACGCCTGCACAGACCCGCTGACATCGCATAACACCAGCACCCGCGGACGATCGATATAACGCTGTTTCCAGTGCGTATCGAACAAGACCCCACCATAGGCGACATTGCTGCGCAGGGTGCGCGCAAAATCGAGCTGACCGCGGTCTGCACGCTTGCGCTTCTTGGCATAGAGAGCGCTCAGCCGGCGCGCCATCTTGCGCACCAACTGGTGCATGGTGTGAAAATCGCGCTGCTCGATATTCGACAGACGGGTCTTCTGCAAATGGCGCTCGCGCAGATCCTGGACCGCCGTCTTGCCGTAGATCCCGAGTTGTCGTTCGACAAAATCGCGAACCTCTTCGTAGAGCCATTCCTTGGCCTCGCGCAGCGCGCCGGCAGTGGCGATACGGGTGGGACAATCACCCTGAGCGAGGCCGCGGATCTCCTCCTGCAACTCCCGCATGCCCATGCGCTGGAGGATTTGCTGCGTATACAAGCTCTTTTGAGTAAAAAACCAGATGTCGGTGAGGCCGGCATCCCGTGCCGCTTCCTGCATCGCGCGCGCCAGGGCGCTCCGATCCCGCTGCATCAGCATCTGCGCCAGGGGCAGATCGCCCTGGTAGTCCGGCGCCGGGGCGACATCCGGACGCGAGGGGGGCTCAGACGTCGCTTCCGATCCCTCGTTGGCGGTTTCCTCACCGCTCAGCGCAGCCGGCTCGGCAACACCGAAGGCCTCAAAGCGGAAAAAATCATCGAAACACGCCTCTACCAGCTCTTGCTCGTGCTGGCAGTTGGCGAGATTCATACTCAGTGCATACTTCAGCACCTCGCGCTCGGCGTAGCCCACCAACGCCGCCGCCCGACTGGCGGCGATACTGCCGGACGGGGGAACAGGCACGCCGGCGGCCCGCACCGCGCGATAGAAATCTTCCAGCGTGCGCTGCATGTCAACTCCCGGCGGCCTGCCGCGCCTTGTCCACGAAGCCGCGCAACTGCTCTCCGGCGGCCTCGATATCCGTCTCGAATTTCAGCAGGGTATTGAGCGTGTTCTTGACCATGCCGGGTTCCAGATCATTGGCGTGAAGCAACAACAGCGTCCGGGCCCAATCAATCGTCTCCGAGATCGAGGGCACCTTTTTGAGATCCAGACTGCGCAACTGCTCGACAAAGGCGGCGACCTGTCGGCGCAGACGTGCGTCGAGCTCCGGAACCCGCGTCGCCAGAATGCGCCGCTCCAAGGCCGCATCGGGATAGGGAATATGCAAATGCAGGCAACGGCGCTTGAGGGCATCGCCCAGCTCACGACTATTGTTGCTGGTCAGAAAGACCATGGGCTTGACCCGAGCAGCAATGGTGCCGAGTTCTGGAATCGAAACCTGGAAGTCAGACAACACTTCCAGCAGGAAAGCTTCAAATTCCTGGTCTGATTTGTCGATCTCATCGATCAGCAACACGCAGCCACCGGGCTCGTGGAGAGCGCGATACAAAGGTCGCGGCTCCAAGAAATGCTCGGAATAGAACAAATCCTCGTGGGCGTGGATTTTCTCCATGGACTCCCGCAATCCCTGGGCCCCCTCGAGTAACTCGCCGAGCTTATCCTTGAGCAATTGCGTATAAAGCAGCTGTTTGGCGTATTTCCACTCGTACAACGCCTTGGCCTCATCCAGGCCTTCATAGCACTGGAGGCGGACCAGTGGGACATCGAGCAGGGTCGCACACGTCTTGGCGAGTTCCGTCTTCCCCACGCCCGCGGGACCTTCCACCAACACGGGCTTTTCCAGGTTATGCGCCAGATACACGCAGGTCGCAATGCGTTCGCCGCAGATGTATCCCTGACGCTCGAAGGCGGAAGCCACTTCGTCAATCGAGGAGAAATGCGTTTCGCGAAGTTCTTTCATGAGCGGTCCAATTTTGGCGCGCCGGAAGGGCGACGCCACCTTAAAATTATACCCGAGCGCGGGCCCCACCCGATGGGCATCAGAGACTCTTGGGTTTCCGGCGATCCTGAGCATTGGTTGGTTGTTACCCCGGAAAATCCATTGCAAACTTGCGCGCCACAACAACAAGCCAGTACAGGCCGGCATCCCGAAAACGGGTGCCCGGATGTAACATGGCGCATAGCGGCGCAGGGGGCGACGTGGAATTATTGGTTGCTGGAGACCCGCCACGGTGAACCGGCGCACTTTCATTGACAGGCTCCTGCTGCTGTCCGCCAGCGTAATGCTCATGTCTTGCTCGCCCGCGCCGGCACCCGCGCTGCGCGTGGCGGCGATCGCTTGGCCGGGATACGAACCCTTGTTTGTGGCCGAGGCCGCCGGCTATTTCCCTGCAGAGCAGATCCAAGTAGTCGAGCAGCCGGCAGCCACCGACGTCATGCACCTGCTGCGTAATCGCAGCGTAGAGGCGGGTTATCTCACCCTAGACGAAACCCTCACGCTGATCTCCCAAGGCGTAGCGCTCAAGGTGATCCTCATTGCGGATCGCTCCCGTGGCGCCGACGCGGTACTGGTTCGACCACCGCGTGACACCCTCGCCGATCTTGAGGGCACCCGAATCGGGGTCGAAAACACCGCGGTCGGGGCTTTGATGCTGGCAGAGACTTTGGCACGCGCCAATCTGCGCCCCCAGGATGTCAGCATGACCTTCTACCCCATTAATCGGCATGAGCATGCCTATCGGAACGGCGAAGTCGATGCCCTGGTAACCTTCGAACCGGTGCGGGCCAAGCTCATCGCCGCCGGTGCCCGCGAAGTCTTCGACAGCAGCCTCATTCCGAACCGGATTCTGGATGTACTGGTCGTTCGGCAGGAGATCATCCCTGCTCAGGAGGAGCGCCTGCGCACGCTGGTCGCCGCGCACTTTCGCGCCCTGAAAGCCATTCACGCCGCGCCGGCGACCGCGGTTATCGCGCGTCACTGGGGCATCCCGAGCGACCAAGTGGCCCAACGCTTTGCCGGGCTGGAGTTGCTGGACCTCGCCGAAAACCGCGTCCTACTGCAAGGAGCCTCTCCGCCTTTGCAGCAACACGCCCACGACCTCGCCGAACTGATGAAAAGCTATCGTCTCCTGCACGAGCCACCGGCGCTAGCAGGACTGGCGGTCGCCGATTATCTGCCGATTGATTGACCACGGGCACAACCGGATCCACGCCATGCAGCGCCGCACGGTACACGAAATCGACATTCGGCACTGGATTCCAGCACTCTCTCTTGCCATGTTGGTCTTCGTTACGCTGGTGTGGGGCACGATCGATTACCATGACCGCCGCGCGCAAGTGGAAGCCCGAGCACTGGACGGCTGGCATCGCAGTATGCTGCGCATCCAGAATTTGCTGGAGACCGGGGTGCAGGGCGGCCCCGAAACCGCGCGCATGGATGGGCTGTTTACGCTGTTCAACGACACCCCCGGACTGCGCTATCTAGCCACGATTGAAACTTCAGCACGCATTATCAGCGCCAATCGCAGGGG
>JBFHML010000090.1:0-4597 GCA_041594335.1 Porticoccaceae bacterium | reverse complement strand
TTACTTCCAGGATGGCCGTGATGTCGGCGACACCCGAACCCTTGCCGAGATCGCCGGCGAGGTAGGCCTCGACGCGACGGACATCCAGACGCGGCTGGCCAGCACCGAAGGCCGCGACACCATTCTCGATCGCATCCGATTTTCCCGTGACCAAGGCGTCACCAGCGTGCCTTTCTTCAGCTTCGACGGCAAACTGTCCCTGTCGGGCGCCCAGGGCGAAGCCACCTTTTTGCAGGTGCTCGACCGGGTCGCGGCACCCGGGTCAGCCGGCGCGCAATGCACGCCGGATCGTTGTCTGTAGACCCGCGCGCGCCTTTCGTGCCCGAACCATAAGGCGGGATCCCAGGGTACCCGCCGCCACAATTACGGGGGGTCGCCATGAAGTTCACCTGGTTCAACCTGATGCCCTGGCCGCATCTGCCGGAGGATTTCCGCAAGAAAAACCGATCGGTCTGGGTCGATATCGACGCCAAACTCTACGATCCGGTCAAGGGCCACGACGTCTACAATCAATACCTCGACATGCTCGAGTACGCCGACTCCCTCGGCTACGACGGTATCGGCGTCAACGAACATCACCAAAACGCCTACGGCATGATGCCGTCACCCAACATCATGGCCGCAGCCATTGCGCGGCGTGCCCTCAACGCTGCCATCGTGGTGCTGGGCAACTCGCTGTCGCTCTACAACCCCCCGGTGCGGGTCGCCGAGGAATTCGCCATGCTCGACGTCATCAGCGGCGGGCGTCTGGTAGCCGGATTTCCGGTGGGCACCTCCATGGATACCAACTACTGTTACGGCGATATCCCAGCACTGACGCGGGAGCGCTATCAGGAAGCCCACGACCTGGTGATGAAAGCCTGGCGCGAGACCGAGCCCTTCGCCTGGAACGGCCGCTACACCAAGCTCCGCTACGTCAACACCTGGCCCAAGCCCATCCAGAACCCCCCGCCCATCCACATTCCGGGCGGCGGTTCGGTCGAAACCTACGATTTTTGCCTCGACAACGTCTATTCCTATTCCTATTTGAGCTTTTCCGGCTACCTTCGCGCCAAAGCACTCCTGCAAGGCTATTGGGACCGGCTCACCGAGCGCAACGAACCCGATGAATCCCCGTATCGCGCCGGCTTTGCGCAGACGATCTGCGTGGCCGAGACCGACGCCGAGGCCGAGCGGCTCTATGCCCCACACGTCAATTACTTCTTCAACCGCTGCCTGCACATTGCGCCGGGCTTTGCCGATGCGCCCGGCTACCGCACGATCAAGACCATCAAATCCGGCGCCCTGTCGCAGTTCTCGCCCAACTTCGAGGAGGCCGCGCACATGTCCTGGGGCGACCTGGTCGAGGGCGGCTTCATCATCGCCGGCAGTCCGGACACGGTGCGCGAGCGCATGGAAGAGATGATCAAAGGCCTCCACGTGGGCAATATCTTCTGTCTCATTCATGTCGGCGACATGCCCATCGACAAGACCAAGTATTCCACCCGGCTGTTCGCCGAAAAGGTCATGCCCAAGCTTCGCGACCTCTGGCCCGATGATGAAACCGACGAGCGCTTCTGGTGCAAGCCCCTGGCCCAGCGGGCCACGCCGGGGCCGGTCTCCGAGCGCCATGGAGGTGCCCGATGATTCGTCTCGAAACCCTTCGCGCTCCCAAGGTCGAGGTCCAAGTGCTGACCGGCGGCGAGGGGCCAGACCTGCTGTTCCTCCACGGCGCCGGCGGTTTGGTCGCCGAGGATCCCTTTCTCAACGCCCTGGCCACGCAGTTTCGTGTCCACGCACCCCTGCTGCCCGGCTACGGCGATTCCGAGGAGTGTCACGAAATCCGCACCATGCTGGATTTCACCCTGCACACCCATGACGTAATGAGCGCGCTGGGGCTGGTCAAACCCGTGGTCGCGGGCCACTCGATGGGCGGCATGATCGCCGCCGAGATGGCCGCCGTGGCGCCGAACGATATCGACCGGCTGGCGCTCATCTGTCCCGCCGGGCTCTGGCTCGACGAATACCCGATGCCCGACATCTTCGCCATGCTGCCCCACGAGCTGCCGGCGGCGCTCTTTCACGACGCCGAAGCAGGCGCCCGCATGCTGACCGCCGGCGCCGATTTCTCCGACCTCGACTTCCTGCAACGCTTCCTGGTACAGAATGCCCGCCAACTGGGGATGGCCGGCAAGATTCTCTTCCCCATCCCGGATCGGGGGCTCGCCGAACGCCTGTACCGGATCCGCGCCCGAACCCTGTTGATCTGGGGCGCTTCCGATCGGCTCACCCCACTGCCCTATGCCGAAGCCTTCCGCGACGGCATCGCCCACAGTGAGCTGGTCGTCATCCCCGAGGCCGGCCACATGGTGCTGTTGGAGCAGACCGCCCGGGTGGTCGAGGCCATCGGCCGATTGGTCTGAAACCGAACCCCCCCTCCACCCACGGCGCGCCGGATGCAGGCCCGGCGCCCGAGGCCCCTGCCGTCATCACGCTGCGCGGCGTAGGCCCGCAGCTCGCGGGCCGCCTCGCGCGGATCGGTATCCACGGCATTCCCGACCTACTCTTCCACCTGCCCCTGCGCTATCAAGACCGTACCCGGATCGCACCCATCGCCACCCTGCGCCCAGGCATCGAGGCCGTCATTGAAGGCGAGGTCTTGGGCGCTGATATCGTACTCGGGCGCCGCCGCAGCCTACTGTGCAAGGTCGCGGACCGCTCCGGACTGGTCGCCCTGCGCTTTTTCCATTTCTCGGCCACCCAACAGCGCGCCCTCGCGCGCGGCGTGCGCCTGCGCTGCTACGGCGAGGTCCGGCCGGGTCCTTCCGGCCTGGAGCTGGTACACCCCGAATACCGATTTCTCGACAACGCGGAAAAGGTCCCGCTAGAAAATACCCTAACGCCCATCTACCCGGCCGGCGAGGGAATCACCCAGCCGCGCCTGCGCCAGCTGATGAGCCAGGCCCTGGCACTTGCAGAGCGGCAATACCCCACCCTGCTGCACGACTGGCTGCCGGTGGGCCTGCTGCCGGGGCTTCCCACCCTCGCCGAGGCCGTGCGCTATTTGCACGCCCCACCGGCCGATGCCCCCCTGGAGTTGCTTCGTCGCGGCGAACACCCTGCCCAGCGGCGACTCGCATTGGAAGAATTGATCGCCCACCACCTGAGCCTGCGCCAGCTCCGTGCCCGCATACAACAGCGCCGGGCGCCACCCCTACAGGCGCCCGCAGCGGTTACCGATCGTTTCCTGGCTGGGCTGCCCTTCACCCTCACCCGCGCCCAGCAGCGCGTGTGCCGTGAAATCGCCGCCGACCTCGCCCAACCCCAGCCCATGCTACGCCTGCTGCAGGGCGATGTCGGCTCGGGCAAGACCGCCGTCGCCGCCTACGCCATCGTCCAGGCGCTGGGCAGCGGCCACCAAGCCGCCCTCATGGCACCCACCGAGATCCTCGCCGAACAGCACCGCACCACGCTCTCGGCCTGGCTGGAACCGCTGGGCGTACGCATCGCTTGGCTTACCGGCAAACTCAAGGGCCGCGCCCGCAGTGCACAGCTCACCGCCCTGGCCGATGGCGAGGCTCACCTCGCCATCGGTACCCATGCCCTGTTTCAAGACGACGTCCACTACCATGACCTCGGCCTGACCCTGATCGACGAACAGCACCGCTTCGGTGTTCACCAGCGTCTGGCCCTGCGCGACAAGGGCCGCGGCGGCATCACGCCGCACCAGCTGATCATGACGGCGACACCCATCCCCCGCTCGCTGGCGATGATCAGCTACGCGGACCTGGACCATTCCGTCATCGACGAACTGCCTCCCGGGCGCACCCCAGTCAACACCTTGACCGTCGCCGACCAGCGCCGCCCCGAGGTCATCGCCCGCATCCACCATGCCTGCCGGATGGGCCAGCAGGCCTACTGGGTATGCACCCTGATCGAGGATTCAGAACAACTCCAGGCCCAGGCCGCCGAAACCACCGCCGCGGAACTGCGCCTGGCCCTGCCCGACCTGCGCATCGGCCT
This sequence comes from Porticoccaceae bacterium, assembly GCA_041594335.1. Lineage (GTDB taxonomy): Bacteria > Pseudomonadota > Gammaproteobacteria > Pseudomonadales > Porticoccaceae > JAGPUQ01. The sequence continues at coordinate 595 of JBFHML010000090.1, read as the reverse complement.
CATTCACGGGCGGCTCAAACCGGCGCAAAAGAACACCGTGGTCGACACCTTCAAAGCCGGTGAGCTGGATCTGCTGGTCGCCACCACGGTCATCGAAGTAGGCGTAGATGTTCCTGCCGCCAGCCTCATGGTCATCGAAAACCCCGAGCGTCTCGGCCTCGCCCAGCTCCACCAGCTGCGCGGTCGGGTGGGGCGCGGCGGCACCGAAAGCCACTGCGTGCTGCTCTATTCGACGCCCCTCTCCCGCCAGGCCCGCGAGCGCCTGGGAATCCTCCGCGAAACCAATGATGGCTTCCGCATCGCCGAACGGGACCTCGAGTTGCGCGGCCCCGGCGAAGTGCTCGGCACCCGCCAGACCGGGGAACTCCAACTGCGCATCGCCGATCCCCTACGCGACGCTGGGCTGCTGCCGGCCGTGAAGCGTGCCGCCGACGCCCTGGCCGACGAACACCCTCGCGCCGTCGCCCCGCTCATCCGCCGCTGGCTCGGCCGCGCCGCACGCTATGGGGAGGTGTGAGCGAGCACGGAGTTTGTGGAAGCGGCACAACCCAGAAAACGAGGCGCATCGCCTCCCAGACGGCCCACAGGGCCACAC
>JBFHML010000089.1:0-5219 GCA_041594335.1 Porticoccaceae bacterium | reverse complement strand
GTCCGGGAAGGTGGCCTCCACCTGCACGTCGTGGATCATCTCCGGCACCCCGTCCATCACGTCGTTCCGGGTCAGCAGGGTGCGGCCGTGGTCCATGAGTTCGGCCACGGTGCGGCCGTCGCGGGCGCCTTCGAGAATCGCCGCGCTGATGTAGGCCACGGCTTCCGGGTAGTTCAGTTTCAGGCCGCGCGCCTTGCGCCGCTCGGCCAGCAGTGCGGCCGTGAACAGCAGCAGCTTGTCTTTCTCGCGGGGGGTGAGTTCCATGAAAGCTCCTCGGTGATGAACTCAGGTGGCCCAGATGCGGGGTAGCGGTGGCGGCCGGCCGTCTTGTGCCTGCCGCAGTTCCTGCCAGAGCCCGATAAACAGCGACCGCAACCGGGTGGCGCAACGGGCGTGGGCACGTACCACCAGTAATTCCGGCAGCAAGGTCGCGGCCGCGCAGAGTGCGGTTGTGGGTTCGTCGAGGTGCGCGCGGACACGGGCCAGGGTGTCGGTAGAGGCCGCAGTCGAGACCAAAGTACCGAAGGCGGGGTGGCCGCCGAGTCCCCAGTGGCTGTCGAGCAGGCTGGCATCGAGGCACTGGCGTTCGCCTAACAAGGGCTCGTCCCCGCGCCATAGCCAGAGACGCTGCTCGAATCGGCCCTGTGTGAAGCGTTCCTCGGCAGCCGGTCGCCCCAGGCAGCTGATGTCCCAGCCGGTGTAGTGGGCGCCGGGCTCCAGCGTTATCTGTAGCGCATTCCGGGCCCAGGCCCCCTCGAACAGGATGTTTTCCTGGGGGAGCCAAGCGGCGTGCGCGCCGGCGGCGACGTGCAGGGTCAAGGCTTGGGTCTGCGGGCGTGCGGCGCTGCCGCCGCGGTAGGCGCGGCCGGCCCCGGGTGTCGTGAAGAGGACGCGGGTGTCGCGCTCACAGCGGATGTCGATATCCAGGCGGTCGCCGGCGACCAGTCCACCGGGCGGGTGCAGTACATAGACGTGGCATTCGTCGGGCCGGGGATAAAAAGGACGTTGCACCCGTAAAGGTCCCAGGCTCCGGTTGCGCACCAAGGCGGTGCGCTCGCCCCGGCGAGCCAATACCAGTTCGAGCCGCGCGGGCCAGCCGGCAGTGGCGGAAGCGGGCGCTGGGACGCGTGAATTCACTGCTAAAAAGGCCCTGTGCGGCTCGGTGTGTGGTTGCCGAAAGGCAATAACTATACCGGCAAGACGCGGCGGGTTGGATTAGTCTGTGTCGAGGAGCAGCTTGCGCGGATGTCGGCCGGCGGCGTGGCCCATGAAGGGCGGGTGAATCGAATAGCCGAGCAGGGCTTGGAGACGGGGGCTCATGGCGCGCGCCTGCTCTCGAGAGACGGTCAAGAAATAATTTTCCTGGGTGCGCGCCCAGGGTTGACAGTACTGAATGGAAAAGCCGCGCCTGCGGTGGTTCGTGCGATTGGCTCCACCCCGGTGCAACAGGTTGCCGGCGAAGACCAGGCAGGTGCCGGCGGCCATCTCGATGCCGACACCGCGGCCTGCCATGCGTTCGGCGAAGTTCGGGTCGGTCTCGCGGTCGCCGGTACGGTAGTCGCCCCCGATCTCGGCCTCGCTCCATCGATGGCTGCCGGGGAGTACTTCGGTGGCGCCATTGTCGAGGGTGAAGTCGTCGACCGCGACCATGGTGGAGAGGCTGACCATGGGTCTGGGTCGCGGGAGCGGATAGAAGGCGTCGTCATTATGCCAAGGCTGGGGAGACTCGCCGGGGTAGATGCAGATCGCCAGGCTGCCGGTGAGCAAATAATGGGGATCCAAAAAACGGTCGCAGAGTGCGAGCACCCGGGGATCTTCGGCAATGTCCTGAAACACGGGATCCCGTGCCACCAACGTATAGACGCGTTCGGTGGCCTCGCCCTCAAAATTGTTGCGGCCCCGATACACGCCGAGTACGCGGTCGAACGCAGCGCGCACCTGGGCCAGGCGCCCGGCATCCAGGAAACCCGGGAGCAGCGTATAGCCCCGGGTGCAGATTTCGTCTTGGGCGGCGGCGAGATCGACCATGCGTGGGCGTCAGCGCTGCCGCAGGATGGGTACCCAGTGGAAGAGGCCCACCAGTATCACCATGACGATATCGCGCGTCTCGGCGCGGCCGGCTGCGCGGAGTTTGCCATGCACGAAGATCAATTCACCCAGGTGGGCGAGAAAGATCACGAAGGCAATGGCGAGCAGCCGGTAATCCCAGGGCGGCGCGAATACCCCGAGCAAGGCGAGCAGCGGCAGGATCCAGAAGCCCAGGGTCAGTAGTTTCCCGATGGTGAAGAACTTTTGCATGGACACTCCTTGAAAGCCGACATCGCAAATGCGCTGTCATCGAGTGTAGCAGGGGAAGCCGGGGCCGCTACAGGCCGCCGCCGGCGGATTCGCGGCTTCCCGGTCGAGTTAGGCGCGCCGGTGTCCAATGCAGGAACAGCGCGGCAGCGATCCCTGCCGCGCCCAGCACCATGGCCATCACCACGATCTGGTAGCGCGCCGCGACCAGCGGCGCGACTCCGGAGAGAATCTGGCCGGTCATCATGCCCGGCAGGGTCACCAGGCCCACGGCAAAGAACGAGTTGAATACCGGGATCAAGGCGGCGCGAAACGCGGTATCCCGGGCCGATCGGTAGTCGCCGGTGCGGCGCATCTCGGCATACAGTCGCTCCCCCGCAAGGCTGACGCTGTTCATGGCGGCGGCAAAGATCATTCCCGCGAGTGGGATCAGGGTCTGTGGCTGGTACCACGGATCGACGCGCAGCACCGGGCCGACCACCAGCGCCAGCACACTGAGGCCGGCAAGCGCAATGGCACCCAATCCCGGCAGCAGCAGTGTGCGCCGGGTCTCCGGAATGTTGCCGAGCGCGATCCAGCAGGACGCGCAGATCATCACCGTCAGTACCGCGAGCACCGGCCCAGCGTGATCGCTGGCGAAGATGAAATTGAGGACATAACCCACCAACAGTAACTGGGCAAGCATGCGCGCCAGCGCATGCCAGCTGTGCGCGGTAGGCTGCGACCAGGCGATCTGGATGCCGATGACTGCCAAAGCGGGGAGCAGTGCGATGCCGAGTTGAATCAGTGGGATGGGTTGCACGACAGAATTTCCGGGATTGGCGCGAGCCGACAGCCTGCTATGATCGATTCGATAGGGGATTACTACAACGATAATTGCGCCGCGAGCACCCAGCGGTCGAATCCGGCAGCCGAGCCGCCGGGGCCGAGATCGGTCGGGGCGGCACCCGCCGCCAGTCGAACCTTCGGGCGAAGCCGCCGTCGCGGACTGACCGGGGAGACCGCGCTTATGGAAACGCTAACAACCACCGTGTTTGCCGACGGGTTTGTTTTTCTGGAGGGGCCGCGCTGGCGCGGTCACCGCCTGTGGGTTTCCGACATGCACGACCACCGCGTCTACTGCATGCGTGAAGATGGTGCTCGGGAGGTGGTGGCAGAAGTGCCCGGAAAGCCCTCGGGCATCGGATTTTTACCCGATGGCACGCCGCTCATCGTATCCATGCACGACCGCAAGCTGCTGAAGCTTGTGGCGGGCGAACTTGTCGAGCACGCCGACCTTTCCAAGCTCTGCCGGTACGAGATCAACGACATGGTTGTCGATCCGCGCGGTAACGCCTATGTCGGCAACATCGGTTTCGATCTGCTCGCCGGCGAGGGGTTCAAGCCGACCCATTTGGTGCTGGTCACGGAGGCTGGGCGGGTGCGGGAGGTTGCCGACGATCTACACGTGCCCAATGGGCCGGTAATCAGCGCAGACGGCAAGCGATTGATCGTGGCGGAATCCTGGGCTAAGCGCTTGACCGCTTTTGATATTCAGGACGACGGTAGTCTTGCGCAACGGCGGGTTTTTGCGGAACTGGATGTGGCTCCCGACGGCATCTGCCTGGACGCCGAGGGCGCGGTCTGGGTAGCCGGGTTCAACAGCGATCGCTTTGTGCGGGTGCGCGAGGGGGGCGAGGTGACCCACTGCGTGCGTGTCGAGGATCGCTACCCGGTGGCCTGCACGCTCGGGGGTGCCGACGGCCGCACGCTGTACTGTCTGACTTTTCAAGGCACCATCCGCGAGCTGGGCAAGCGGCGCGGTGCTGCTCGGATCGAGACGGCGCGGGTGGCGGTACCCGCCGGCGGGTCCCCCTGACGCGCCCAGCTCGTGGCCCCAGGCGGCCCGGAATCGCCGCGCGACGCCGGCGGCGTTCACAGCGTTGTCATCCGCTTGCTATGGAATCAATGGTAGGGTCGGTGCGCGGTCGTCGGGTCAGTGGCCAATCTGGCTGTCCGGCGACCCCGGTGATCGACATCGCCATACTGCTGTAATCCCTGCTGGAGCTGTCCTATGCCCCTATCGCGTCGTGCTTTTTTGGTCAATGCTGCCGCTGTCGGCGTGGCGGGTTCACTGGGCGGCGTACTCGCATCGACGCGTTCTTCGGCGCGCTTTCCGGAAGAGGGCGATTGTCTGGTGCGCGGATTTGGCACGCTGGTAGAGGACCCCCGCGGCTTGCTGGATCTGCCGGCCGGATTTCACTACCGGCTGTTGTCGGAGGAGAACACTTCCCTATCGGATGGCCATCCCGTCCCTTCCAGCCACGACGGCATGGGGGCCTTTGCCGGGGCGGCTGGCACTACCTTGCTGGTGCGCAATCACGAGCTCGATATCCGCGACATTCGCGACGAGGGTTTGACCCCGGTGCCCCACGTCGGCGGCAGTGTCTATGATCCGGAGGCCATCGCGGGAGGCACCACGACGTTGGCCGTCGCTGCGGATCGACGGTTGATCAGCCATGCCGTCAGTCTGGCCGGCACGCTGGATAATTGCGCGGGGGGGCCCACGCCCTGGGGAACCTGGCTGAGCTGTGAGGAGTCTTCGGCGACGCTCGCCAAACCCCACGGATATGTGTTCGAGGTGGATCCTCGGATGGGCGGTAATTCGACGCCGATCCTCGCGATGGGTCGTTTTGACCATGAAGCCGTCTCGTTCGACCGTAGAGGCGTTGCCTATCTCACCGAAGACGCCGACGGCCCCCACGGCTGTCTGTATCGTTTCATTCCGGATGCGCCACTCGGGGGGCGCGGTAGTCTCCATGCGGGTGGTCGACTGGCCGCGTTGGCGGTGCCCGGCCTGGACTCCGATTTATCGAGCGTGCAGACACCGGGGATGTCGCTACATGCGCGCTGGATCGATGTGCCCAATCCCAATCCGGTCGATG
>JBFHML010000088.1:0-5262 GCA_041594335.1 Porticoccaceae bacterium | reverse complement strand
GCGATGACCACCGGCATGTCGGCGCCACCGATCGGGAGCACCAGTGTGATGCCGAGGAGAGCGGCCAGGGCGATCAACCCCCAAAACAGTGTGGTATTGCCGGGCTCCAGGCTCAGTAGTGCTCCGGTGACCAGCGCTGCCGCGAACAGGGCTGCATTGAGAAACTTCATGCCGACGAAACCGATCGGCTGTCCAGAAATCAGTTCCTGAAGTTTGGCGAAAGCCACCAAGCTGCCCGTCAGGGTCACGGCACCGATGAGTACGGTAGCCGTCACGAAGGACACCGAGAGCATCGCGCTCGATCCGGTGCCATAGCCCATACTGGTGATGGTCATCAGATGGCTCGCCGCAGCCAGGCCCAGGGAGGCCCCGCCGCCGCAGCCATTGAGCAAGGCTACCATCTGGGGCATGGCGGTCATACGCACCCGGAGGGCGAAGACGGCGCCGGCGATGCCGCCTGCGATCATGCCCACGGCAATATACTCGTAACGGACGATATCGCGATCGAGCAGGGTCACCACTACGGCGAGCAGCATGCCGATCGACGACATCAGGTTACCTCGCGCAGCAGTCTTCGGCCGGGTCATGGCCTTGATGCCGAGCACGAAGAGAACCGCGGCGAGCAGATAAACGAGTTCAACCCAATTGTCGGTCATTCCGCGATTTCCTCGATCACTTACGCTTGAACATGGACAGCATGCGATTGGTCACCAAGTAGCCGCCGACAACATTGAGGGTGGCGGCAAATACGGCGACAAAGCCCAGTGCGTGGACTTGCCAGGTCGCACTCTCTGCGCCGGCGGCCAGGACGGCGCCGACCAGGGTGATGCCGGAGATAGCATTGGTCCCCGACATCAGCGGGGTATGCAGCGTGGGGGGGACCTTGGTGATCAGCTCCACACCCAGAAATAGGGACAACACAAACAGGGCGAATAACAGCACCATGATGTCCATCACGCGGTCTCCTGGTCCGTGGTTGTAGGGGAAAGCGGTGGCAGCCCCAAGCGTTCGCGCAGCATGCGGTGGGGTATTTCTCCACCATGGGCGATCACGGTCTCGAAGATGATTTCGTCCTCGAAATCGAGCTGTAGGTTACCGTCCGCATCGAGGACGTGAGCCAGCAGGGTCTCCATGTTCTTGCCGTACATCTGACTGCCATGGATGGGCAGGCTCGCGGCGAGATTCTCCGGACCGATGATGGTGATGTCGTGGATTTCAAGGGTTTTGCCGAGTTCGGTCAGCTCGCAGTTGCCGCCGCGTTCTGCGGCCAGGTCAACGATGACTGCGCCGGGTTTCATGGCTTTTACCATGGCCGCCGTAATCAACGTGGGGGAGCGGGCGCCCGGCACCGCGGCGGTGGTGATCACCAGATCCTGCTGGGCGAGTACCTCGGTCATCAATTCCTGTTGGCGGCGAATGAAATCCTCGCTTTGTTCCCGAGCGTAGCCGCCGCCGCCTTCGGCGGCTTCGGTTTCCAGCGCGAGTTCAATGGGCTTGGCGCCAACCGAAAGGATCTGCTCCCGAGCAGCCGGACGGACGTCATAGGCTTCTACGACCGCGCCGAGGCGTTTGGCGGTGGCGCACGCCTGTAAGCCAGCTACACCAGCCCCCATCACGAATACCCGCATCGGCTGCAGTGTGCCGGCGGCGGTCATTAGCATCGGCATGATGCGCGGTGCCGCTGAAGCGCCGATTAGCACTGCCTTGTAGCCCGCCAGGGTTGCCATGGAAGAGAGCACGTCCATGCTTTGGGCGCGACTGATGCGCGGGACAAGCTCCATGGCCAGTGCGGTGGCACCGGTATCCGCCAGTGTCTGCGCTATGTTGGGGCTGCCCAGTGGATCCATCATGCCGGCGATCAGCTGGCCCGAACGGAGGCGCGCCAAGTCTTCGTCGCCGTTGACGCTGTTGGCGCCGGGGGCCTGGACTTGCAGGAGAATTTCGGCTCGTTCGAAAAGGGCGGCGCGATCACAGATCTCGGCGCCTACGGCTCGATAGTCGGCGTCACTGGCGCCAGCTGTCGAGCCGGCGCCAGCTTCCACGAGAAATTGAATGCCTTTTTCCGCCCAAGGGGCGATGTTAGCGGGAAGCATGGCGACCCGGGATTCACCGGGCCGGATCTCCCGAGGGATTCCGATGATCAAGGGCTTGGCTCTCCATCAGCAGTCGGTCGTCTGCGCCCCGGGGCGCAGAAAGGTGCGCAACTCTACCGGAAAGTAATAGGTTGGACCAACCGCTGACCGACTACGCGGTCGGTTTCAGGGTTCGATTCGGTCTGAGTTGGCCGTTCGCCAGAGGTGGGCGAGTGCGCGGGTAGAGGCATCGAGTGGATCGCTGTCGTTTCCGCAGAGCATCGCCTCTACGGTGGTCGCGGCCAGCTTGCCGAGTTCTACACCCCATTGGTCGAAGGCATTGATGCCCCAGATAGCGCTTTGGACAAATACACTGTGTTCATAGAGTGCCAGGAGCGCACCCAGGTGGCGCGGTTCCAGGGCTTCCAGTACCAGGGTGGAGCTTGGGCGGTCGCCGGGTACGGCACGTTGCGCGGCAAGTGCCCGAGCGCGAGCGTTCGGGACGCCGGACGCTATCAGTTGGGCCTCTAGCTCGTTGGCGCTGCGTCCCAGCATCAGTGCGCGGCTTTGCGCCAGACAGTTGGCATACAGCTGTCGATGTTGTTCTCGCCGGCAGTGGGCCCGGGCGGTGGTGACGAAATCTACGGGAACGGTCTCGGTGCCCTGTAACAGCAGTTGGTGAAAGGAGTGTTGGCCATTGGTTTCTTCGCTGCCCCACACCACCGTGCCTGTCGCATAGGGAAGCTTTCGGCCCCGTTGATCTACGCCTTTGCCCAGGCTTTCCATCACCAGCTGCTGGAGATAATCGGGCAACAGTCGCAGACCATGGGCGTAGGGCAGTATCGCCTGGGTGGCGTGGCCGCAAAAATTGATCTGCCAGATGCGCAGTAACCCCATCAGTATTGGCAGGTTGTGCAGGGGGTCGGCGGTGTGAAAATGCTCATCCATCGCTCGGGCCCCGGCCAGCAGCTCAGCAAAGAGCGCTGGACCCAGAGCGACGGCGATGGGCAACCCGATTGCCGACCAAACAGAAAAGCGACCGCCAACCCCCTCGTGAAACGTCAGAATGCGATCAGCGGCGATCCCCCAGGCTCTGGCGCGTTCCGCATTGCTGGTGATGGCAATCCAGTGGCGGTCGATCTGGTCGGTGGAAAAACCGCCGGCGCACAGCCACGCGCGTGCCAGTGTGGCGTTGGAGAGCGTCTCTTGTGTGGAGAAGCTCTTTGAGGCCAGGGCGAAGAGGGTGGTCTCCGGTTCACACTGCGCGAGCACCTGGGATAGGGCGTCGCTGTCGAGATTGGCGGCGAAATGCACCCGGATTCGGTCCGTGTCGCGTTTTGGAAACGCCGAGACCACAAGCCGCGGGCCCAGATCGGAACCGCCGATGCCCAGATGGATGAGATCCGTAAAGGCGTGACCGCTTGCGCCGCACAACTCTCCGGCGCGTAGCGCCTCGGCGAGCGTCAGCATGCCGGTGCGTTCGGCGCGAAACTGACGGGTGATCTCCGGCGTCGCCGGCCCGTCCCGCAAGGCCGGGTGCAGTGCGGGGCGCTGTTCGGACCGGTTGACTTCGGCCCCGGCGAACAGCGCGTCGATCTGGGTATCGAGGCCGGCGGCCTCGGCTAGCGCCAAGAGTAGCCGCAGGGTGGTGTCAGTGAGGTGTTGCTTGGAATAATCGAGGTGAATGCCAGCCGCAGCGACGCTAAAGCGCTCCGCGCGTTGTGGGTCCGTCGCAAACAGCTGCCGTAACGTTTGGGGGGCAAGCCGCGCGCGATGCTGGGCGAGCGCGCGCCACGCATCACTCTGGTCGATCGCGTCGAAAGCAGGCATGGTGGTGACGGCGGTTCCGTAGAGGGGCTAACTCTGTCAAAAGTCTCGGGTTACCGCAAATTCTGCGAGCCCTCTCAACGCGGTGATCGCGGTGGATTCAGGCATGCCGGCTAAGGCGGCCTGAGCCTGCGCCGCGTGATGTCGCGCCTGAGCGCGCGTGTAATCCAGCGCGCCGCTGGCGTTGACCAGAGCGGCGATGGTCGCGAGGTCACCGCCCCGCTTGGTAATGGCGCTACGGATGGTCGCAGCCTCGGAGGGTGACGCCTCGGCGAGCGTTCGGATCAGCGGTAGGGTCATCTTGCCTTCCGCGAGATCGTCGCCGAGATTTTTGCCCAACTGGCCGGCATCCGCCTGATAGTCGAGCACGTCGTCGACCAATTGAAATGCCATGCCCAGATGGTGGCCGTAATCGCGCAGCGCGGTCACCTGATTGGCTGCGCCGCCGCACAACAGCCCACCGGTTTGAGCCGCGGCCTGGAAAAGCACTGCGGTTTTCTTGCGGATGACCTCGGCGTAAGCCGTGCTGTCCAGATCCGGATTGCCGGCATTGAGTAGCTGCTGGACTTCGCCCTCGGAGATGGTATTCGTGGTGTCAGCAAGTACCCGCATCACCTCCAGGTGGCCGATGCGTACCATGAGCTGAAAGGCGCGCGAATAGAGGAAATCTCCGACCAGCACGCTGGCGGCGTTGCCGTATTCGCTATTGGCGGTGCTCCGCCCGCGGCGCAGCTCGGAGGTGTCGACGACGTCGTCGTGGAGTAGGGTTGCGGTGTGAATCAACTCGATGACCGCGGCGAGCGGAATATGGCGGGTCCCAGGGTTGCCGCAACTCCGGGCGCTGAGCAATGCGACGACCGGGCGCAGACGCTTGCCCCCAGCCTTGATCAGGTAGCGACCGATCTCCTCGATCAGCTCAACCTCGGAGCCGAGCTCGTCGACGATCAGCTGATTGACCGCTTCCAGATCTGGCTTGACGACCTCCAAAAAGGGCAGCATGCGAAGCGGGTTTACCGTGGCGAGGGCGCGGGAATGCTAGGTGGGGGTCTGACCCCTGTCAAGAAAGCCGTTCCCGTCGCGGGCTCCGCTACAGTATGGGCTTGGCTACTAGAGTAACGGATATGAAGGTCTTTACCACCATTCCTCAGCACGACCTGCGCTTGGTTCCGGAAGCCGCGCGCCGGATCGAGGCGACGGGCTACGACGGCCTCATGACCATGGAAAACGCCCACGAGCCCTTTCTTCCCCTTGCGGTGGCGGCGACCGCGACCGAGCGGGTTGAACTGATCACGGGTATTGCCATTGCCTTCGCCCGTAGCCCGATGGTGGTCGCCAATGTCGGCTGGGATTTGCAGCTGGCGGC
>JBFHML010000087.1:0-5296 GCA_041594335.1 Porticoccaceae bacterium | reverse complement strand
TCGCCCAACTCCTGGGCGAGCGCGGCTGCCGAGTGGCTGCACTGGCGCTCCTCGACGAAGGGCTGGCAGGCCACCCTATCGATGGTCGCGGCCGAGACCGGCTGGAGGCTACACGCCGCGAAGTCGCGGCCATGCGCGGCGGTGCCAAAGGCTGTCCGATAACAGAGTAAACCCGCGGGGTTGGTTATCTTCGCGTCATTCCGGCGCGAACTCCGGGTGTTGATCCAGGAGTTCTTCCGCCCTATCCATCAATTGGTTGCAGCGACGAATCACCGCCCGATAGACCTCCGCATCGGCCATGTCGACGCCCGCCTCTTGCAGTATCTGGAACGGTGGCTTGGAGCCGCCGGCCTCAAGAATGTCGAGATAGGTCGAGCGCGCGGTATCGCCCCCAGCGAGGACCTGTTCCATCAACCGGTAGGCGGCGGCCAGGGAGGTCGCGTACTGGTAGACGTAGAACTCATTGTAGAAATGGGGGACATAGGCCCATTCCACAGCATAGACCTCGTCAACCTGCAACACGCCTTGCGCATCGCCGAGATAACGTTTGAGGATGTCTCCATAGAGCTGATTGAACCTGTCGGCCGATAAGGCGTTGCCTCGCGCGATTTCGCGGTGCGCAGCCAGTTCGAACTCGGCGAATTGGGTTTGTCGAAAAAAGGTGCCGCGCAGGCCCTGCAACTCCTGAAAGATAAAGAACAGCTCATCCCGTGGGCCTTTCGCGGTAGTGCGAAGATGCTCGTAGAGCAGGACTTCGTTGGCGATCGAGGCAATTTCGGCCAAAAAGGTGGGGTAGGCGGCCTTGGCAAAGGGCTGCGCTCGATTGGCCAGTAGTGAGTGCATGGCGTGCCCCCATTCGTGGGCGAAGGTAGTCAGGGACTCGAAATCGTCGTTGTGGTTGAGCAAGAGGTAGGGATGGACGTCGTAGGCGGCGCCCATCATGTAAGCGCCGGCGCGTTTGCCCTCCGCCGGGCGCACATGCATCCAGGCGCGCTGCAGGGCAGTCGAGAGGAGCGCGGTGTACTCGGGGCCGAGTGGCGCCACGGCGGCGCGTAGCAGTGCCGCGGATTCGGTGAGGTCGTAGTGGCGTGTGTCGGTAACCGCGGAGCGATAGATATCGTAGTACTGGAGGTCGGCAACACCGAGCATGCGGCGATGTAACTGCAGGTACCGGTGTAGGGTGGGCAGGTTGCCATTGACCTCGCGGACCAATGTTTCATAGACGGCGGGCGGGATGTCGTCGCCGTGCAGCGATTGGGCCAGCGTGGAGTCGAAGCCGCGAGCCTGGGCGTGGAAGCGAGCCCCTTTGATGCTCCCTGCGAGGGTGGTGGCTAGGGTTTCGGCGTAGGCGGCATAGGTGGCAAAAAATGCATCAAAGACCGCCTTGCGGTCGGCGCGGTTGCCGGTCGCGCGGTGCAGAGTGTAGTGCGCTGGGGTCAGATTGACGGTCTCGCCGGTCGACAGCGTCAAGGTGGGCCAGGGCATTTCGGCGCTGGTGAGAATTTGGTAGGCATTGCCTGCCGTCCGTAGCGGATCGGTCGCGGCGGCGAGTAGTTTTTCCTCCTTCGGCGAAAGGGTGTGCGTACCCTTGCGCAACGTTTCGCGCAGGAAAAAATCAAAATCGGCGAGTGCAGCGGTTTGATGGATCCAGGATTCGAGCATCTCGACGCCGAGTGCGACGAGCTCTGGGCGGACAAAGCTCGTGACCTCGCCGTACCGGGCATAGAGGCTTTGGGCGCGCGAAAACCGTTCGTTGGCCGCGCTGTTGCGGAGATCGGTGTCGCGATCGAGGTAGGCGTAGCTGAACAGTCGCAAGAGGTCACGATGCGTGTCGTCCATGCGCGCCAAGCAGGCTGCGAGCTCTCGGGGGGTTGTCCCCAGACGGCCTCGGCAATCGCCCAGGGTGCCGATACGCTCGGCAACCGTCGAGAAGGCGGTCTCCCAGGCGGCCACGTCCGGATAAAGATCGCCGAGGTCCCAGACCTCGCTGGGTGGTGACGTGGCCGAGGCGGAGCCGCCGGCGAGGGACAGCGACAGCAAAAGCAGCAATCCGGCAGTATGGCGGGGCATGGGTTCACTCTCTTTTAGGCATGGGGGTGACGCCATCGCCTGGGGTGGCGGCGGTGACGGTGCAATCCAGGGTGCCGTCGCGGACGCGTACTGCGATGTCCGCCCCGGCGGTGGTGTCGCCGATGCTGCTGATGGTGTGGCCATCCGCAGTTAGGGCGATGGCGTAGCCGCGTTGTAGGGTGGCCAGTGGGCTAACGGCATGGAGTAGCCCGGCGTTGGTTTCCAAGCGCCGGCGACTGCTGGCCAGATGATGGTGCATCGCCTCGGTTAGGCGGTGATCACTATGTTCGAGTCGACGGTGGGCGTTTTCCAATCGTGTGCGGGGGTGATGAGCTTGTAGTCGTTGCGCCAGCGCGCGATAGCGGGAGCCGCAGAGGCGCAGCCGGGCGATGAGTGCTTGGGTTAAGCGGATCTCCAAGTGATCCAGGTGCTGGGCCTGGCGTTCCAGGCGTTCTCGCGGGTGGCGCAGGCGTCGCCGTAGCGCTTCGGTCCGGGCCCTCAGTCCCGCCAGACAGGCGACCATGGCTCGCCGTAGGCGGGCTTGTAATGCGAGGACGCCTGAGATCAGCTCCGTGCTGTCCGGGCTTGCGAGTTCAGCTGCCGCCGAGGGAGTGGGCGCGCGCAGGTCGGCGGCGAAGTCGGCGATAGTGACATCGGTTTCGTGTCCCACCCCACAGACGATCGGAATACGGCTGGCAGCGATCGCACGCGCGACCCGCTCTTCGTTGAAGGACCACAGGTCTTCTAGAGAACCGCCGCCGCGCGCGAGGATGAGTACGTCACAGGCATCGTGGCGGTTGGCGAGTTCGATCGCGGCAACCAAGTCCCCGGGTGCTGCCTTACCCTGTACCTGCGCGGGATATAGGTATACCGGTAGCGCCGGAAAGCGCCGTCGCAAAACCCGCAAGATATCGTGTATGGCGGCACCGGAGGGCGTCGTGATGACGCCCAGGCAGCCCGGCAGTGCCGGCAGTGGCCGCTTGCGTTCGGCCGCAAACAACCCTTCTGCCGCTAGGCGTTCCCGGATTTCCTCGAAACGTTTCTGCAGCAGTCCATGACCGGCGAGTTCGAGATGTTCGACAATTAACTGGTAGTCCCCACGCTGCTCATAGAGGCTGATGCGACCCCGCACCAGCACCTGTTGTCCTGGCTCGGGGGGGCGACCGATGCGTTGGTTGCGGTTGCGGAACATGGCCGCCCGTACCTGAGCATGTTCATCCTTTAGAGTGAAGTACCAGTGGCCCGACGCCGGACAGGACAAATTGCTAAGCTCTCCTTCCACCCAGATCAGCGGCAGATGGGTCTCTAGCAGTTGGCGAGCGCGGCGGTTCAGCGCGGTAACGCTGAGAACGGTGCGCCCGTTGGGTGCTGTTGCATGGGGGTCGTCGCGAGTCACGGCGACATTGTACCTGCGTGGGGGCGCGTCTTTGGTTTACCGGGCGGGCGCGCGGGACTATAATTCTGTGCCTCCCGGCATCGGCCCGTCGGCGCAGATCATGCTCAGAATTGACCACGAAGCGCTTACCTTCGACGATGTCCTGCTGCTGCCTGGCTACTCCGAGGTAATTCCCCGTGATGTCTGCCTGCAGACGCGGCTGACACGTGCAATCCGACTGAACATCCCTCTCGTCTCCGCTGCTATGGATACGGTGACCGAGGCTCGCCTGGCGATTGCTTTGGCCCAGGAAGGCGGTATTGGTATCGTCCACAAAAGCATGTCGGTCGAGCAGCAGGCTCAAGAGGTCCGGGCGGTCAAGAAGTTCGAAAGTGGTGTGGTCAAGGATCCCATAACCATTGAGGCGAATACGCCGATTCGCGAACTGCTGACACTTACCCGAGAGCACAACATTTCCGGTGTGCCGGTGTTGCGTGACGGTGATCTGGTGGGCATCGTGACCCGTCGTGACGTTCGTTTCGAGACCAACCTGGATGCGCCCGTCGCCAGTGTGATGACACCCCGTGATCGGTTGGTGACGGTCCGTGAAGGCGCCAGCGCCGAGGAGGTCAAGCGCCTGCTGCACAAGCATCGCATCGAAAAGGTGCTGGTCGTCAACGATCATTTTGAACTGCGCGGCCTGGTGACGGTGAAAGACATCGACAAGGCCGAGCGCTACCCGTACTCCTGCAAGGATGAGCTGGGACGACTGCGGGTGGGAGCTTCGGTGGGGACAGGACCGGAGACGGATGAGCGGGTCGCGGCATTGATCGCCGCGGGTGTCGATGTTTTGGTAGTCGATACCGCCCACGGTCATTCCCGCAACGTGCTGGGCAGAGTCGACTGGATCAAGCGCACTTATCCGCATGTGCAGGTGATCGGGGGCAATATTGCCACTGCCGAGGCGGCCTTGGCGTTGGCCGAGGCGGGCGCAGATGCGGTCAAGGTCGGCATTGGTCCGGGCTCGATTTGCACCACCCGGGTGGTGACTGGTGTCGGTGTGCCTCAAGTGAGCGCGATCGCCAACGTGGTAAAGGCGCTCGCCCATTTGGATTTGCCGGTAATCGCCGATGGCGGTCTGCGCTTCTCTGGGGATATTGCCAAGGCCATTGCCGCGGGCGCCGATGCGGTGATGGTGGGGTCACTGCTCGCCGGTACCGAGGAGGCGCCAGGTGAGATCGAGCTCTACCAGGGGCGCACCTATAAGGCCTACCGCGGCATGGGGTCGCTGGGTGCGATGGCGCAGACCCAGGGATCCAGTGATCGTTATTTTCAAGACGCCAGTGTGGGGTCCGACAAGCTCGTCCCCGAGGGGATCGAGGGCCGTGTCCCTTACAAGGGCCCGGTGTCAACCATCATCCACCAACTCATGGGTGGATTGCGCTCGGCCATGGGGTATACCGGCTGTCGGGATATCGGCGAATTGCGGTCGAAGCCGCGCTTTGTTCGCGTGACCGGGGCCGGCATGCAGGAAAGCCACGTCCACGACGTCGGTATTACCAAGGAAACGCCCAATTATCCGGTCGGTGGCAGTTAATTTCTCGCATCGCTGCAGGCCTTGTTCTCCGTTACTGATCCGGCGCGGGCTGCGCCTTGGGTGAATTCATGTCCGCCGACATCCACGCCGACCGCATCCTGATTCTCGACTTTGGCTCCCAGTACACGCAGCTGATCGCCCGGCGCGTGCGCGAGCTCGGCGTCTACAGCGAGATTCACCCCTGGGACATGGACGAGGCGTCGCTGCGCGCCTTCGCGCCCAAGGGCATCATCCTTTCGGGCGGGCCGGAATCG
>JBFHML010000086.1:0-5450 GCA_041594335.1 Porticoccaceae bacterium | reverse complement strand
GGTGAGCACGGCTTTCGGTGCCGGAAAGTAGTCTGGCCGGTTCCGGCTGGCGAGCCCAACCGACGGCCGCCCCCGCGGCGGCGTAAAGGAGTTGTGCGACGCACCCCATAATGGCCCGGTTGGCACCGAAAGTCGCACGCGTTCACCGGAGGCGCGCCATGGACGAACTCGCCCTGCTCATCGACCTGCACCGGAATGGCAAACGCCAGGGGCCGGGTGGCGAGGATGAGACGCGCCGGGCGATCGCCCTGTCGGGGCTGGGCGGCGGAAAAAATCTGCAGATTGCCGATATCGGCTGCGGGACCGGCGCCGCCACGCTGGTGCTGGCGAAAGCACTCGATGCTGCGGTGACCGCCGTCGATTGCCTGCCGGACTTTCTTCACGACCTCGAAATCGCCGCGGTACAGGAGAACCTCGACGAACGGATCGGCACGCTGGTCGCCTCGATGGATGCGCTTCCATTCAAGGAGCGATCCTTCGACGCCATCTGGTCGGAAGGCGCCATTTACCACATCGGCTTTGCGAACGGCGTCAAGGCCTGGCGCCCCCTGCTCAAACCCGGCGGCATCCTGGCCGTGTCCGAGCTGACCTGGCTGACCCAGGAGCGGCCCCGGGAACTGGAGGCCCACTGGGTGGCGCAATACCCCGAGGTCGATACGGCATCAGCCAAAATGGCGATCCTGGAGCAGAACGGTTTCTCGTCCATTGGCTACTTCGTGCTGCCGAAACGCTGCTGGCTGGACAACTACTATCGCCCGATGCAGGGCCGCTTCGCAGCCTTCCTGGAACGCAACGACTACTCGGAGGCGGCAGCGGCCATCGTGGCTGCCGAAGAACACGAGATTGCCCTCTACGAACGACACTCGGCGATCGTCAGTTATGGCTACTACGTGGCGAGAAGGACTGCCGACTGAGCCACCCATCATCGAACGCGAGATTGCCCTGTACGTCGAACGTAGTGAGCCCTGGTTCGAGCAATGTTTGCTGACGGTAGCGGATCGGACTCGCATTCGTTTGACGGATTTGCCCCACCGTCTCGGCGCTACTGACTCGTTCGATGGCGCCTGCCGCGCCAGGGATTTGATGACGGTCGATGTACTGCGCAGGCTGAACGGATCAGCACAAGCAAGCCTCAGGCGAGAACGAAAGGCTGGCTCGCACAATATTGCGAACGGTTCTCGTTATTGTTATCGTTTGCGGCGACTCCCACGGTCGACACACTCACCATGCCGTCTGCTCCTCCCCGCCCGCCGCGTCCAACACCTGAACGCGAGCGGCAATCCACAACCGACCCGTCCGGCATCGCGCCGGTGCCGCGCTACGAGAGTGAGCAACTGTTCGCGGGCAGCCGGCGGGTAACGATCGTGCACGCCGGGCGCGAATACAGCCTGCGCCTGACCGCCGCCAACAAGCTGATCCTGACGGCCTGACGACATGCCGCATGTGATCCACTGCCCGGGACTGCCGCGACGCGAGACGCTGCTGGGTGCCGTCGGTGCCGTGGCACTGCACGCGCTTGGCGCGTGGGCAGTGCTGGAGCAGCCGGCGACTCGTCCGCCGCCCGCACCGGTCGCAGTGCTCGAAGCAAGCCTGCTATCCGCGCCAGAGGCCGCGCCTGCCCCGCCGCCAATTCCGGACGCGCCACCACCACCCGCGCAGCCGCCTGCCGCAACGCAGGCAGCGGCCGCCAAGCGTCCGCCGGCGCAAGCGCGACCGGCACCGGCCAAGCCGGCACGTACCCAAGCCGCTCCGGCTGAAACGGCCGCCGAGCAACCGGCCCTTGCGCAACCACGGCGCCCACGCGCGGTCGCGCCTGTCGCTGAATCATCGATCACCGAGCCGTCGACCACGCCACCGGTTACGACCTCCCCGACGGCGATACCGACAACACCGGCACCCCCCCGCGCCAAACAACAAGAAGTCACAGCAAGATCACCGGCGACGGCGCCGCGCTTCAATGCCGCTTATCTCAACAATCCGGCTCCAACCTATCCGCCGCTATCACGTCGCCTCCGCGAACAGGGAAGCGTACTGATCCGGGTCTATGTCGATCCCAATGGCGAACCGGCACAGGTGGAAGTGCGCCAATCGAGCGGCCACCACCGACTCGACGCGGCCGCCGAAGCGGCGATCAAGCGCTGGCGATTCGTGCCGGCACGGCGCGGTCAGGAGCCGGTCGGCGCCTGGGTGCTGGTGCCGATAGCCTTCAAACTGCGGAGCTGAAGACATGGAGCAAAGTTTGGGTATTGGCCATTTTTTGGCTCATGCAGACGGCGTCGGACACACGCTGCTGGCGGTGCTGCTGGCGATGTCGCTCACCAGCTGGTACCTGATTATCGTCAAAACGCTGTCGACCGGGCGCCGGAACCGTCAGCAGAGGCGGTTTCAAGCGGCGTTCGATGACGCGGTGGGGCTCGACGAGGTGACGACCTACCTTCGACAGCACGGCGCCGGTGAGCCGTTCTCCCGTCTCGCCCGGTGCGGGCTCGCGGCTATGCACCAATACCAGGCGCGCACCGACTGCCGTCTAATCCATTCCGTGTCGGCCGATGACTTTATGACCCGGGCGCTGCGCCGCACCCTCGAGCAGGAGGCCGCTCATCTGGAGCGCGGCCAGACACTGCTCGCCTCGGTGGCCTCGTCGGCGCCTTTCATCGGCCTGTTCGGCACCGTGTGGGGCATCTACCACGCCCTGCTGGCGATCGGCATGAGCGGCCAGGCCAGCCTCGACCAGGTGGCCGGACCGATCGGCGAGGCGCTGATCATGACCGCGCTCGGCCTCGCGGTAGCCATCCCGGCCGTGCTCGCCTACAACGCCTTCGCGCGCAACAACCGGCTACTGCTGAGCGAACTGGATGGCTTCGCCCATGACCTGTTCGCCTTCATGTCCACCGGCATCCGCTCGACCAAGGCCGCGCGGACCGCCGATCAGTGGCCCCGGCCGCTGCCGACCCTGTCCCGGGAGCCGGCCTGATGGCTTTCGGCGGCTTCAGCAACCCCGGCGGCCAGCAGCCGACGGCGGAAATCAACATGATTCCGCTGATCGACGTGATGCTGGTGCTGCTGGTTGTTTTTATCATCACCGCGCCGCTGCTGACGCAGACCGTGAAGGTCGACCTGCCGGTGACGAGCAGCCAGCCCAGCGACCTCAAACCCGAGGCTATCCAGCTGGCGATCAAGGCCGACGGCTCGGTGTTCTGGAACGGCAAGCGGCTAGACCAGACCACTTGGCGGGCGCAGATGGCACGGGCCGCCGCCCGCACACCCCAACCGCAGATCCAGCTGCGTGCCGACAGCGATCTCGCCTACCGGCACGTGGCGCGGATCATGGCCGACGCGGCCACTGCGGGGCTCACGCGCATCGGCTTTGTGACCGTGCCGGAGGCCGCGCCATGAACTGACGTTGCCCGTCTTACAGTCCCGAATCCAGCCAGCCAGCCGTTGCCAGCCAGCTCCGCCGATCGCCACCCTGTTCAGGAGCCCCTCATGCAACGCAAGCCCAGCCACCGCCTCCGCGACCCGAAGCCCAACCCCGCCGGCGCTGCGCCTCCTACGCCATTACTGCGCGCGGATCGGCTACGTCTCAGACGGGGAGACCACACGGCGACCTGTCGTTTCCGGACACCGGCGCGCAGCGCCCTGGCAATTGCCATGTCCCTCGCATGCTCCCCTTTATGGGCCGCCGAGACGGAACTGCCCAGCGTGACCGTCGAGGCCAGCGCGCCTGAACCGAGCCCCGTCGGACCCGACACCGGATACCACGCCGAAACCTCGGCCACGGCGACGAAGACCAACGCGCCCCTGGCGGAAACCGCCCAGTCCATCAGTGTGGTCACGCGCCAACGCATCGAGGACCAGGGCGCGACCAACCTCCAGGATGCACTCAATTACGTGGCCGGGGTGCGCTCGGACGCCTACGGACTCGACTCGCGTACCGACAGCGCGCGCATCCGCGGCGCCGCTCCGACCCAGTATCTGGACGGCCTGCGCCGCCAGCTGAGCGGGTTCTACACCTCCAACACCCGGGTGGACCCGTACCTGCTCGAACGCATCGAAGTGCTGCGCGGGCCGGCCTCCATGCTGTATGGCCAGGGCACCACCGGCGGCCTGGTCAACCTGATCTCCAAGCGCCCCTTGCCCTACACCCAGCGCGAGATCGGAATGGAGGTCGGCTCCTTCGGCCGGCGCCAGTTCCAGACCGACCTCACCGGCGCGCTGAACGACGACGCGACCTGGATGTACCGCCTGATCGCGGTGGGCCGCGATGCCGAAACCCAGGTGGACCAGGTGGATGATGACCGCCTGCTGGTCGCGCCGTCGCTGACCTGGGAGCCCAGCGCCGACACTGCCGTCACGTTCCAGACCCTGCACCAGCGCGACCGCTCCGGCTCCACGGCCCAGTTCTTTCCCTGGGAAGGCACGGTCACCCGCAACCCGAACGGCTACATCCCCACCGACCGCTTCATCGGCAACCCCGGCGATCACTACGACTCCGAGCGCACCGAGGCCGGCGTGTTGCTGTCGCACCGCTTCAGCGATGCCCTGACCCTGCGCCACGCCACCCGCTACGCGTACAACGAGGTCGAATACGCCTCCCTGTACGTCGACGCCTTCTCCAATCCCGGCAATTCGTTCCTGGACCCGGACCGGCGCGTGGTGGGCCGTTCCGGGTGGTTCGAGGACCGGCGCAGCCGGGTATGGGGCAGTGACACCCACCTCGAATACCAGTTTGCCACCGGTCCCCTGCAACACCAGGTGCTGCTGGGCCTGGACTACGCGCGCCACCGCAGCACCGCCGAAAACGCCTTCGACCGCCCGATGGGTCTTGGCGGCACGGTCCCGAACATCGATGTCTTCGATCCGCAGTACCCGCCGTACACACCACCGGCCCTGACCGGCGTGCCGCGCAGCACCCTCAGCCACGTGGGTGGCTACATGCAAGACCGCATCACCTGGGGCCCGTGGATTGTCACGGCCGGCATCCGGCGTGACCGCGTGCGCAATGCACTGCAAGGCGCGGACACCGAGCGCAGCCAGGCCACCAGCGCCAGCGCCAGCCTGATGTACCGCTTCGACATGGGCCTTGCGCCATACGTCGCCTACAACGAGTCGTTCACGCCGGTGAGCGGCACCAACCGGCTCGGCGATCGCTTCCGGCCGCTCGAGGGCGAGCAGGTCGAAGTCGGCTTCAAGTTCCAGCCACCCAACGCGCAATGGGCGTTCAACGCGGCCTATTACGAACTTCAGGAGGCCAACCAGCTGGTACCAGACCCGGTCCATCCCCTGAACACCGTCCAGACCGGCGAGATCCATAACCGGGGCATCGAGATCGAACTCGTCGGCCGCGTGTTCGACCGCATCGACCTGGCCGCCCACTACAACTACATCGACCCCGACCCGGCCATCGAGCAGCTGCCCCAACACCAGGCCGCAGCCTGGGCCAGCGTGCC
>JBFHML010000085.1:0-5579 GCA_041594335.1 Porticoccaceae bacterium | reverse complement strand
TGAAAAGGCCTGCGCGCCCGCCGGGATCCAGGCAACCGATCACATGCCGCCATAAGGAAATCCCAAAATAGGCCAGCCTCATGGATGTGGGCCGCGCTGATCGGCACCGGCAACCGCCTTCGACCAAAAGTGCGGGCGTAGAACCCGCCCAATTTCGGAATTTCTGCCAGTCGGCGCTCCCAATGCCGCTCGAGATTCGCATACGGGCGCACATAGCGCGACAGCAAGTCGTTAGCGCCGAGTGCAGCGGCGAGATGATCAATTTCCGGGAATGACGAATTCACTGCCAAAATCATCTTGACTTGGATTCTCCAGAGAGTTTTAGCCAACCGCCGGTCGGCGAGGAACAGCGCCGCGTCGAAAACGAATCAGCCACATCAGTAATACCAGCGGCACAACCAAGAACAACATCCGGCCGAGCGTATCGGGGATGGTTCCCCGCATCAGCAACACTACGAACGGAAGTCCCATGGCGTAAATCATCTGGGCAACGGGTTGGGTGCGATGAAGACATAGCCAACGCCACGACACCGCCAAGACCCAACCAATGAGAGACATCCCCAGCGCTACCGTAAACAACCCACTATCGGCATAAAAAGGGCCCAGTACGGAGAAAGCCGGCGCTGCGCGCGACTTCGCGTAATGCTCAGACCAAAGCGCATTGACGATCGCATCGTTCGATTCCAGGGGTTTGTTGGGCCACAACGGACGCGGGACCATACGAATCAACACGTCCGTGATGGTTGCACCATGCTGGAACGGAGTTCGCTCTGGCACCACCGACAGTTCGTTGGCTAACGAATCAAACATCTCGGCGTCTGCCCCGCCCAAGATATTCAGCGTTTCGTTGAGAGGAGAGCTCAACGCCGCGAGCAGGGTCCCGGAAAAGTCCCGATTTTCTCCAACGGTACGAACCTCGCGGAGCATTCCCAACAGCGCTATTCCGATCAGCGCCGTAATCACCACACTGCGTGCGCTGGGCCGACGGCCTTTCCAGAGATACCAGAACACGGGAACAGCCAGCATCAAAGGAAGCAACATCGAGCGCGTCCCCCGGGCACCGTAAAAAACCACCAAACATAACGCAGGCACTAAAAACCACAGCCAATAAACTCGGCGACGCGCGACGGTCGCTACGGCAAAGAAAACTAACGCGCTGGCGCCCCACATCAACAGACCGTTATAGAGATAGCCCGTCGACCCCAGGAAAAGAGCGTTGTTGGATTGCTGGCGTCCGGCAAGCAAAGAAACCAACACCCCCACCCCGCCCTGTTGCGCCAGGAACGCCCCAAACAAGAGCCCCCCCAAGACGAGGTAAAACCAACCGGCCAAAGCCGCGCGTTGGGGTCGTAATGGGGGCGGGACTGGCAGGCGTCTGGCCCAAGCGGTTGTGCTCGGACCAAGAAAATAGCCCAGCTGGAAACCAAGAATCCCGATCAGAGCCACCACCAAGGCTTCGTCGAAGGTGGGTAAGATGTTATAGCCCAAATGGATGATTTCGCCGGTAATCAGTTGATGCAGCGGACGGCCGACAAACATGATGCCGAGCGCGATATTGGCCAGGATCACGGGTTCGAACAAATCGAGGCGGCCCCGGATGGCCCGGATCATGAGGGGCACAATCAAGCTGCCGACAATGGCACTGAGGAGTAGGCTGCGTATAGACAGACCAGCCACCCACAGGATGACGGCGAGCAAGGCACCGAATACCATGCTATAGACTGCAGCCACTGCCGACGGAAGCTGCGATTTCATGGCCGATCCACCGTCTTTTCCATCACGGCAGACACGGCAACGGGCGGCGCTAGAACCTTAGACCCCACACGACACAGCCGAAATAACGACCAAGCGGTGATAGCCAGCGCACCCGCAGAGGCAAGCGCGACCGCCAAGGCAGCACCTTCCGCACCACCGGACGGTGCCAGCACCAAGATGGCGGGAACGCCTACCGCCAGACTGACCAACTCTGCCGCGGTAGCGCTGAACGGTCGGCCCATGCCCCGCAAACTGTCGGCTAGAATACGGTTGATCGATGCCGCCAACGCGCCCAATGCCAACAGCTGTAGGACGTCGGCGGCATCGCTGAAGGCGTCGCCATAAACCAGCGTCACCAAAGGCTTCGCCCAAATCACCAATACCAGGGCCGTCGCCCCCCCGACCAGCGCGGCCACACTCGCGTAGCGTGCGACCGCGCGAAGCTGTCCAGCGCGTTCTTTTCGCCGCGCGATCTCCGGCATTGCCACCATGCCCAATGCAAGCCCCTGCGCGCGAATCAAAGCCGCGCCAGCCAACGCGGCCATGTAGAGGCCCAGGTCATGCACGGGTAACAGCAGCGTCAACAGCAGCACGTCGAGCTGTAAACCGGTGAAGGGCTGCAGCATGCCGATGTGCGCCGAGAATCCATACCGGATATCGCGCTTCAGCGCGGTCAGATCGATCCAAGGGCGCTTCACTGCGGTCCTGATGCGCGGCAGCAGGAGGCCCAGCACCAACACGAGCGTCGCCAAGTTGCTGAACAGATTCGCGGCCAGCACACCAGCCACCGTAAAGCAATCCGCCCACACCAGTATGCTGATCCCCAGCAGATAGCTGACCGGAACGCACAATCGAACGGCGTTGAAAGCCGAATATTGTCCCAATCCCTGCTGCGCAGCATTGGCATACAGCGTCAACAAGTTCAGCGGGAGATAAAGACAGAGGTAAACGATTGCGAGCTGCTGGGTCTGTTCTGTGTAAGCACCCAATGCATACTGCAGCGCCAACAAACCCACGACGACCAACAAAGGCCATTGCACCAGCACCGCAATGACACCATTGCCCATCAGCGTACGGATGCGACCTGGATCGCGCGCCGCCGCGTAAGCGTTGGCGGCCGGTAGCCCGAGATTGCCCAGGTAGGCAATCATCGAAACCCACACCACCACCGCGGCCAGTTCGCCCCGACCCTCCGGTCCGAGGAAACGCGCGACCAGAATCCCGGTAATGAGGCCGATCGACTGGATGCCGATCTGCGTACCGAGGGTGATGAAAGCACCCTTAGTCGCCACGAAACAGGTATTCCATGCTGAATTCGGTTAATCCAAGTTCCGCAGACAGCTTGGGATCGACCCCGCGCCGCGGCATTACCACCGCCCGGCAGCGCGGAGCGCTCGCCCCATCCGGTTGAGCCAACATCGCACACGGAAGGCGGATTACCGCCTCTAGCGCTTTGCACCGCGCCTCTTCGTTAGCTACGACAGCGGCACGATCAGGCATGGTGCCGAACCCCCGTGCGCAAGGCGTGTCGCTGCGTGAACCGTCTTGTCGGAACCGCCGCCGACATCACACGCTTTTGGTTTCTTCTGCCATGTGCTCCTCGGCACGGGAGGGCGTACCGGCACCGGTCTGACCACGCCACAGCGACACGCAAGGAATCTTGCTCTTGTCACAACGGTGGGCGTACTTGCGGGCAATGTCAGTGACCTCCTCCAATAGACCGTCGCCGAGGGTGATAGGCTCCAGACCCAGGGCCAGAAAGCGATCGTTGCGCACATGCAGATCGTTTTCGTCGGCTTCGTTGCGCGGGTTGGGCACATAGTCGATCCGCGCGCCGGTCCGCTCGGCGATCATCTGCGCCAAATCGCGCACACGGTGGGTCTCGGTCATCTGGTTGAAGATCTGCACCCGCTCTCCCGGGCTCGGCGGGTTCTCGAGGGCGATCTGGATGCAGCGCACCGTGTCCTGGATGTGGATGAAGGCACGGGTCTGGCCGCCGGTGCCGTGCACGGTCAAGGGGTAGTCGACAGCGGCCTGCATCAGAAACCGGTTGAGCACGGTGCCATAGTCGCCGTCGTAATCGAAGCGATTGATGAGGCGTTCGTCGCGCCGCGTCTCGGCGGTCTGCGTGCCCCAGACGATGCCCTGGTGCAGATCGGTGACGCGGACCTTGTCGTTCTTGTTATAGAAGAAGAACAGCAGCTGGTCCTGGGTTTTGGTCATGTGATAGATACTGCCCGGGTTGGCCGGGTAGAGGATTTCGTTCTCGATGTGGTCGCCGTCGTCGGTTTGTACCTTCACCCGCAGGTAGCCCTCGGGGATTTTCATGCCGGCGGTGCCGTAGCCGTAGACGCCCATGGTGCCCAGGTGGGCAATGTGAATGTCTTGCCCACTCTCAACGACAGCGGCAAGCACGTTGTTGGTGGCGTTGAGGTTGTTATCCACCGTGTAGCGCTTGTGTCGGCTGGATTTCATCGAATAGGGTGCGGCGCGCTGCTCGGCGAAGTGAACGATGGCGTGCGGCCGCCAGTCGTGCAGCAAATCCAATAGCCGCTGGTAATTCACTGCGACATTGAAATTATGAAAGGCGATGTCGCGGCCGGAGATCTCTTTCCAGGCGCGCAAGCGCTCGCCCATAGGGCGAATGGGAGTCAGGGATTCGCATTCGAGCTCGATGTCGATCTCGCGGCGCGAGAGGTTGTCAACGATGGCGACATCGTGGCCGAGGTTGGACAGGTGCAGGGCGGTGGGCCAGCCACAGAAGCCGTCGCCGCCGAGAATGAGAATCTTCATGAGCTTGCCTCCTTTGCTTACGTCGATGAAAGCGCGTGCAGGGTGGGTGCCGCTGAAATTTGCCTGTGTGCTGCGCCAAGTGTTCCTACACCGATGCTTCGAAATGCAATGTTTCCTTAAATTCGCAATCGTGGGTTCAGTTCTCGGTGAATCCGTGACGCCCGTCACAAACATTAGCCAACTGGGTCCATGCAACCGGCCAGCGCTGCTTCTATTCCGGGCCACCCACTAATGACGGTCTTCGGATACGTTAATGCTCCCGACTCCTCGCCTGCCGCAGCGTCTCAATAGGCATTACCATCGCGCCACACCCGAACCACAGTCAACGCTATGATCCGGAGGTCGAGCCACAGGCTCCAGTTATCGATGTACCAGAGGTCGTGATCGACACGGCGTTCCATTTTTTCCAAAGTATCCGTCTCGCCGCGATAGCCGTTGACTTGCGCCCAGCCGGTGATGCCCGGCTTCACCCGGTGTCGCCACATATAAGCTTCCACCCGATATTTGTAGTATTCGTTGTGCTCCAGAGCATGGGGACGCGGTCCGACAAGGGACATGCGCCCTTGCAATACGTTCAAAAACTGGGGTAGCTCATCGAGACTCGTACGGCGCAGAAAACGGCCAATTGGCGTCACACGAGGATCGTCGCGTCGCGCCTGACGCACTTTTTCCGGCTCTGGTTGATCTACGTACATCGAACGGAATTTATAGACCTCGATAGTGCCACTGGCCAGCCCATGTCGGCGCTGCCGGAACAATATCGGCCCTGGACTAGTAGCCTTGACGGCCACCGCAATCAACAGGCAAATCGGCAAAATGCACAACCCGATCAATGTGCTGAGCAGTACGTCCTCTGCGCGCTTCAATGCCCGGTTATGCCATTGATCAAACGGCGTGCAAGTCAGCATCAACCCATAGCCCCCCTGGCCATCGAGCGGCCGAAGCGCACTATTGATCAGACGCGACTCCCAAAACTCCGGGATCAGCAACACCGCCACCGGCGTATCCCAAAGTGCATCCAGCACTTCCTG
>JBFHML010000084.1:0-5814 GCA_041594335.1 Porticoccaceae bacterium | reverse complement strand
TTCTGGTGCTCGACGGCGAACAACGCGACGCCAACGGACGCTACCCGGCGGGCACGCTGCTGGTCAGCCCACCCGGCAGCCGGCACGCGGTAGTCAGCGACCACGGCTGCCTGGCACTGGCGATCTGGGCCGGACCGCTGGAATTCTGATGTTGGCCGGCGCACTGGCCGGCCACTACCAGGTCCGACGGCTGGCCTGCTCCATCAAGACATTCAACTATGCGAGCCGAGCGCGATTTCGGCGCTCGACTAACCTCTGTACTTTACTGGGCGGCGTCCTGCATATCATCGCCAGCGTCCTCGATCGCCTCACCGGCATCTTCCATGCCCTCGTCCAACTTTTCGCCCATACGTTCCATGGCGCCTTGCTGGCCGGCGTCGTCAATGGCGTCCTGGGTCTGCTCCACCGCCTCGTCGATGCGCTCACCGGCCTTCTCGGCAGGTCCCTCCTGCTCACAACCGACCAACGCCCCGCACACTACAGCAGCAGCAATCCACAATCCCTTCTGTTTCATACGATACGCTCCTCAGTCCAAAATGACGTTTGTTTACACAACCCCAGCGTGCAGAGCTTAGCATTGGCCCTCGTCGAAACCCAGTGAAGCACGCCTCAGGCGCTAGCCTGTCGTGGTGGACCCGCTGCGCATCCGCCGGTCTCGGCACCCGCTATACTGGATCTTGCCGTATGTCTTGGCGGCCACCGGGCCAAGTCTTCGATCCCGAACCGCCACCCGTGCTTGTCGACAGTGGTTTCCATGAACCAGCCCACACCGATTTCCGCCTCCATCTGGTCACCGATGCGACATCCCCTCTTTCGGGTGATGTGGGTGGGGATGACGATCTCGAATCTCGGCACCTGGATGAATGAGGTCGGAGTGACCTGGCTGATGGCCAGCATGGCGCCCTCGAACCTGATGGTCGCACTCATCCAAACCGCGACGACCCTGCCTTTTTTCCTCCTGGCCTACCCGGCAGGGGTGATGGGCGACATCTGCAACCGACGTACCGTGCTGATCGCGTTGCATCTGTGGTTGTTGGCCTCGGCGATACTGCTGACCGCGCTGACCGCGCAGGAGCTCACTACAGAGTGGGTACTGTTACTGCTGACCTTTTGCTTAGGCGCCGGCAATGCCATGATGCGACCGTCCTGGACGGCCAATATCCCCTCCTTTGCGCCGCGCGGCGAACTCAGCAATGCGATCACGCTAAATTCGCTGAGCACTAACCTCAGCAAAGCCGCGGGTCCGGCGATCGGTGGTTTGTTGGTTGCCGCTGCCGGCCCAATCGCCGTGTTTACCCTCAATGCAATGAGCTTCTT
This sequence comes from Porticoccaceae bacterium, assembly GCA_041594335.1. Lineage (GTDB taxonomy): Bacteria > Pseudomonadota > Gammaproteobacteria > Pseudomonadales > Porticoccaceae > JAGPUQ01. The sequence continues at coordinate 4,497 of JBFHML010000084.1, read as the reverse complement.
ATTCGTCCTTGGGGTATTGATTCTCCGCCATCCGCGCGCTTTTCACGTCGCGACCCGACTCCCACCAGAGACCTTTTCGGCGGCGCTCCGCGGCGGGCTGCGCTATACCCGCCACGATCCGGAATTGCTGGCAGTATTGATCCGTTGTGCCGCGAGCTTTGTGTTTATCAGTGTCTTCTGGTCCATGCTGCCCGTGATCGTATTGCGCGAAATGGGTGCGGCCCCTTACACCTACGGCCTGCTGGTCGGCAGTACCGGCATCGGATCCCTGATAGGCGCCAACCTCATGCCCAAGCTGCTGCGTCGCCTGACCCGCAACCAGGTATTCGGCACGGCCACGATGATCTTCGCAGCCGCACTCTGCGCCATCGCCTGGGCACGCAATTACCCCGCCCTAGGGTTATGCGCGCTTTTGGTCGGGGTGTGCTGGATTATGCTCTTCTCGTCGATCGTCGTGGCTTCACAGGCCACTGCACCGCCCTGGGTCATGGCGCGAGTCTTGGCGTTGGTCATGCTGGTCTACGGCGGTAGCGTGGCGGCAGGCAGCGCCCTGTGGGGCTGGCTATCCGACGTGTTCAGCATCCCGGCAAGCATCGGCGTGGCAGTGATGGGCATGCTGTTGTCGCTGGCGCTCGGACGACGTTTTCCTATTCCTCAGGAGGGTCATCGTAATCTCGGCACCGCGGAAACAACATCCCACATGGAACCTGCGCCGGATTCGGCGCCGCTGGGAGGGGCCGTTCTAGTCACCCTCGACTATCGGGTGACCCCGGAGAATCGTTCTGCGGTTCGCACGCACCTGGAGCAGCTGCGCAATGCGCGGCTGCGTGCCGGCGCGAACCATTGGCGAATCTGCGCAGTGCCGGGAAACCCAGGTTGGCTCCGCGAAGCCTACGAATTACCCTCCTGGATCGCCTACCTGCGCTTCCAAGAACGCCTTACCGCAAGCGACCGCCTGCAGGAAGCGGAGCTCGAAAAACTATGCGGCGCTCCGCCCAGAATCCGCCACCGAGCGGCTGACCGAGATCAGACCGCGCGCGGCCGCTGCGAACAACAGATTCTATAGACGCTCAACTGCAATCGCCGTCGCCTCGCCACCACCGATACAAAGACTCGCGACCCCTTTGCGCAAATCATAGGTTTGCAACGCGGCGAGCAAGGTCACGATGATCCGCGCCCCGCTGGCACCGAGAGGATGCCCCAGCGCGCAAGCACCGCCGTGGACATTGACTTTCGTATGCGGCACATCGAGCTCGCGCATTGCCGCCATGGCAACCACGGCAAACGCCTCGTTGATTTCGTACAGATCGACCTCTGCCGGGCTCCAGCCGACCTGATCGAAGAGCCGCTTGAGGGCGCCTACCGGGGCAGTGGTAAACCACTCTGGCTCTTGTGCGAACTGGGTATAACCGCGCACCACTGCCAGGGGTCGCAGCCCGCGGGCCTCTGCTTCACTCTGCCGCAGCAACACCAGGGCGGCAGCGCCATCAGAAATGGAGCTGGCATTGGCCGGGGTAACAGTGCCATCTTTCTTAAACGCCGGCTTCAACGTCGGGATTTTGTCGACCTTGGCGTTACCGGGCTGTTCATCGGTATCCACGATCTGCTCGCCGGACCGGCTTTTCACCGCCACTGGGGTGATTTCGGCCTTGAATTTACCCTCGGCAATCGCCGCATTGGCGCGGCGCAGCGACTCCACGGCATAGGCGTCCTGCTGCTCGCGTGTAAAGGTGTATTTGCCGGCACATTGTTCTGCAAAAACCCCCATCAAGCCGCCAGAATAGGCGTCTTGCAGTCCGTCGGTGTACATGTGATCGAGCAGTTCGCCATGACCCAACCGATATCCGGAGCGCGCCTTGGCAAGCAGATAGGGGGCGTTACTCATGCTCTCCATACCGCCGGCAACCAAAGCCTTTGCGCGGCCTGCGAGTAGCGTGTCACAGGCCATCATCACGGTTTTCATGCCGGACCCGCACATTTTGTTAACCGTTGTCGCCGCAGTACTGACGGGAATGCCGGCGCCCAGTGCAGCCTGGCGCGCCGGGGCCTGACCGACACCCGCGGGTAGGACACAGCCCATCAGCACTTCATCGATTTGATCCGGCGCCACATTGCCGCGCTCCAGCGCCGCCTTGATCGCCGCGGCACCCAGCTCACCCACCTTGGCATTGGCCAGCGCGCCCATCATTCCGCCCATGGCCGTGCGCGCCGCGCCGGCAATCACAACTGGATCATTCATCGTTACTTCCTCCCATCATTTGGGGTTATTTGACCACCCTGAGTCGTGGCCCACCGCCGGGCGGCGCCTGCCCTCCCCCCCCTTCTTGCGAAGGCGGTCCGGAATCCGGCGGCTCGGGATCCCGCGGTTCGAGCTGAAACACCATACCTTGACCATTTTCGCGCGCGTAGATCCCTTCCACGGCCCCGATCGGAATCTGCACGTGCAATGGCGTTCCGCCGAAACGGGCGCTAAAGGCGATTTCCTCATTGCCCAGTGACAATTCACTCACTGCGCGGGGCGCCATGTTGAGAACGATCTTGCCATCGCGCACGTAACCGCGCGGCACTGTCACTCCGGGCGCCTCGGCATCGACAATCAAATGCGGTGTGCAATCATTGTCGAGGATCCAGTCGTACAGGGCCCGAATCAGATAGGGGCGATTGGAAGTCATGGTCGCCATGCTCTTCCCGCGGTCTTCAGCCGCGCATGCCGCGCTCGGTATCCGTGAGACTGGCACGAAACGCGGGGCGATCAAAGAGCCGCTGCATATAGGCGATTAGCGGCTTGGCCTGCCGCGCGTTAGGCAGCTTGATACCGAGCGCCTCCAACCGCCACAACAAGGGAGCCATGCAGCAATCGACCAAGGTGAATTCTTCACTCATGAAAAACGGCTTTTCGGTGAAGATAGGCGCGACGCCCAGGAGACTGTCCCGCAACTCCTTGCGCAATCGGTCCAGCCGTTTGGGCTCGTCGCCACTGAGAATTCGCTCTGCTGGCACGCACCAGTCCACTTCTATGCGCTGCATGTATTGGCGGCTATGGGCACGAGACACGGGATAGACGGGAAGCAACGGCGGATGTGGGAAGCGCTCGTCGAGATACTCCATCATCACCATGGTGTTGTGCAGCGCGAGATCGCGGTCGACCAAAGTAGGCGCTGTCCCATAGGGATTAATCTCAGCGAGCTCTTCGGATACCACGCCGGGCACGACTTCCTCTATTTCAACGCCGACCCCCTTCTCAGCCAGGACCAGGCGCACGCGGTGGCTGCGCTGGCAGGCAGAGTCGGAGAACAACGTCATGGTCGAACGTCTGGGCACTACCGCCATCACTCACCTCGGTCGGCCGAACTCCGCAAATCAGTGGACGTCCTTCCAGTATTCGCGATTCAACAGCCAAACGAATACAAACAGGAACGCTAGGAAAAGCAGTACACCGGTGCCGACCCTACGGCTTTCGTCAGCAACCGGGTTGGCGAGATAGCTAAGAAAATTGACCAGATCCCGGGTCGCCTCGTCGAACTCCTCCGGGGACAACTTTCCCTCGCTAACCAACGCGTAATTTCCGCAAGGGTCGTCGTTGAGTGGCTCACTGGTCAACGGATCCACCCGCATACCCCCGTTGCTGTTGAAGGAGGGGCCAGGCGCACAAGCGGGCAGGCCTTGCAGATCAAGCAGCGCATGAGGCATGCCAACGTCTTTGAAAACCTTGTTGTTGACGCCAAAAGGCCGACTGGGGTCAGCGTAGAAATTGCGTAGGTAAGTATAGACCCATTCCGGCGACCGGGCGCGTGTCACCAAGGTAAGATCCGGTGGCGCCGCACCAAACCATTTCTTTGCCTCTCGTTCCGGCATGGAAATGGTCATCAGATCACCGATCTTACGGTCCCCGAAAGCCAGATTTTCTAAGGCCAAATGATGAGGAATGCCCAAGTCATCGGCCGTGCGTTCCCAACGCGCGTACTGGGTGCTATGACAACCCATGCAATAGTTCACAAAAACCTGTGCGCCTCGCTGTAACGAAGCCTTGTCTCCATGATCGATGTCTACCGCGTCGCAGGGGATGGTCCCACATTCATAAGCCGACTCCGCACCCACCGCCTTCAGCGGAATGAATACCAACGCAGCGACAATGGCAAGGACACCCATGGACCGCCAAAATCCCATGCCGCCATCCATGGTGATCCGCTCGGGCTCAGGTTTGGTGCGCTCGAGACGAGTCCATATCGGCATCAACAGGAAGTACGCAAAATAGAGCCCGGTGCACACCTGCGCGAGGAGGGTCCGGGCCGGCGTCGGCTGTTTGACGCCCAATACCCCGAGAATGACAAATGACGCTGCAAACAGCAGGATCGCCATCCGGCTAATGCGCCCCTTGTAGCGGATCGATTTGACCGGGCTACGATCGAGCCAAGGCAGGACGAACAAGATCGCAATGGCGGCCGCCATAACCAGAAAGCCCAGGAACTTATCGGGAACCGCACGCAACATGGAATA
>JBFHML010000083.1:0-5982 GCA_041594335.1 Porticoccaceae bacterium | reverse complement strand
GGCAGCAACGGGCCGTAGGCATCGAGGCAGTTCTGCGACGCCTTGCGGGTCGCGGGGCTCTCGCCCTTATCCTGGCACTGACGGATATAGTCTGCGGCGGCGGCGGCAAACTCCTCCGGCAGCTCGCCGCGCCAGCGCCGCTCCAGCTCGGCGGCGAGCTCGGGGAATTCCTGCCGGTAGGCCGCCAGGCGCTCCTGCCAGGCCGCCTCGGCGGCAGCACCCCGCTCCCGAGCATCCCAGGCAGCACGGATCGGCGCCGGAATCTCGAACGGCGGCGCCGCCCAGCCCAATGCCTCCCGGGCCGCGGTGATCTCGGCATCGCCCAGGGGGGCGCCGTGACACTCCTCCTTGCCCTGCTTGTGGGGCGCGCCGAAGCCGATCACCGTCCGGCAGCAGATCAGCGTCGGCCGCCGGCTGTCCGCGCGCGCCGCGGCCACGGCGGCGGCCACGGCCTCGGCATCGTGGCCATCGATAGCGGGGATCACCTGCCAGCCGTAGGCGGCGAAGCGCCCCGGCGTATCGTCCGTGAACCAGCCCTCCACCTCACCGTCGATGGAGATGCCGTTGTCGTCGTAGAACACGATCAACTTGCCCAATCCCAGAGTGCCCGCCAGCGAGCAGACTTCGTGGGAAATACCCTCCATCAGGCAGCCATCGCCGGCGAACGCATAGGTATGATGATCGATCAGCGCATGGCCGGGACGATTGAAACGCGCCGCCAGGGTGCGCTCGGCAAGCGCCATGCCCACGGCATTGGCCAACCCCTGGCCGAGCGGCCCGGTGGTGGTCTCCACGCCCGGGGTTTCGCCGTACTCGGGGTGTCCCGGCGTCTGCGAATGGAGCTGCCGAAAGCGGCGCAATTCCTCGATGGGCAGGTCATAGCCGCTCAGATGCAGCAGCGCGTAGAGCAGCATGGAGCCATGGCCGTTGGATAGCACGAAGCGATCGCGGTTGGGCCAAGCGGGGTTGCCCGGGTTGTGCACCAGAAACCGATTCCAGAGCACCTCGGCGATATCCGCCATGCCCATCGGCGCACCCGGATGGCCGCTGTTGGCCTGCTGCACCGCATCCATGCTGAGCGCCCGGATGGCATTGGCGAGGTCGCGGGGCTCGGTCATCGAATTCTCCGGGAGTGGGGGCAAAAAGGGGCGTTATTCTCCCGTACTGAGCCCGGTGCGTAAAGGAAGCGAATGGCGCGTGCGATGCCGAGCGTCGGGCGCACCCTCAGCCGAGCCTGGGTGCCTAGGTCGAGCGGCCATTCCGGATGATCAAGCGGCAGTTCGGTTACATCAAGGCCGGTTGTCGCGGGCCGGCCGGGAATGCCGCGCAGACGATCACGCCGTGCATCACATCATCGCGGCTGGTTCCGGGAATCGAGGAGCTACCGCAGCACCCAGGCCTGCCCGATCTGCTGAGAGCGGATAACGGCCCGGCATTCCTTGGGAGACCTTTGCGGCCTCGGCGAAAGCAGGCGGCATGACCATCCAGTGTATCCAGCCTGCCAGGCCCGACCAGAACGCTGATAGTGAGCGGCGCAACCGCGGGTATCGTGAAGGGCGCCTGGACCAGCACCTGTGATCAGATCTGGGAGACCACTTGGTGGGGGTGGGCGACTACAACGAGGAGCGGCCACACGATCCCCTGGGTGACCGAACGCCGTTGGTGGCGAGACAGCAATCCGCCGGAAGCCCTAGTTCTGAACTGTTCACTCGATGGGGGAGCTTGCGCGTTTGCGGCAACAAAAATGGGCAGCGGGTCAAATCTCTCCTGCAACGTGTTGTTAGCTCTCAAGCCGCGATCTCCCCTCGACAGACGCAGCATATCCTGCCACTAACAAGCCCAAAATTTCTTCCACCTCAAAAACATATTGCGCAGGAATCGCCCATATTCGCCTGCGTTTGAGTAGACCTGGCGCTTCCCGTTTCGTGAACGGCAATTTAGGAACGAAGAATTCAGCGATGTATCCTTCGAACGTGAAAACGTAAGAAATCATTCTCCCGGCCCTTCGCCGAAACGGTGAAGCAATGAACTCGCTTAACTGCTTACTATTAAAGCCATCGGGGTTTGGATCGACCAGCTGGCTCACACAACAAGCCAGCTGCATTGGATTCAACGGCACATCATTGAGCAAGGAAACCCGAGCACGTTCCGCGACATTACTAGGCAAGGACACTTTCTGATATGGCTCGATTGAAGCCACATGTGCTCGCCATAGCAAAGACGTAAAGAATAATTTTGCTCGTGAATAATCGAACCCGCTAAAAGTCATCCCATGAGTCGTTTGCACACCCATTCCCTTGGGCCTTCCACGAAGCATTTCGATCAGGGGCTTTTCCGACCGCGAAATCAGCCGCTCGCAGTCTTCGCAAAGCAAGTGCTCCCACCAACTTTCGATGCTATGCGTCACCCAAGAATACTGAGCGTCACTAAATGTTACCCCCTTTCCGGAGTATCGCCTCTTAAGCGCACGAAACGTGGCATTTGGTATTACATGCGACTTCCGCAATGGCCGCTCGTACAGGCAAAGTTTACAGGTTGCGACAAACATGCCCTTGGGAGCTAACGCCTGAGTCCAGCGGCAATTGAGGCGATGGCTGGCTTTGCAGTAGCAAAGTCAGGTGGCGGGTCAACTGTCCGTTGCGACGATTTGTTAGGTGCCTGCGCTCCTATCAGTTCAGTAATTACCTGTATCAATGAACCTGCCTTTCACCCAAGAGATTTCGTAGTAGAAACCACGGTGATTGCGAGGAATTGTGACAGTACCCTCGGTCAGATTAATGCGTGGCTCTCCAGCAATTCCGAGGGCTTGTAGATTGCCTATGAGCTTCCAGTTTTCCCCACGTCCCGCATCCTCGCTGCGGGCAGGAGGGAAATACTGGAACACATTTACTTGTGCCTGATGCAGCCCCTGATCCTCTACAAGGACGGCGAATAAGATCTCATCTACACCATCACCTGTGAGATCCTGTTGTGCAAGAACGTATTGATTGGTTTTCTTCTCCCACGACATTTCACCGTCTGTTTCGTAACCGAGATCGAATCTGTACGGCAGTCGGACTCGTGAACCATTCACGAACTCGGCAACCAACACCAAGCTTACTTGCTCATAGAATATTTGAAGCTTACTCGGAAAGACTTTTACAGCCGTTGTCTCAAGAGTCATTTCTTGACCCTTCGATGCCTCGGCTAGCGTCAAATGCACCGCATTCCTGGCATTGTGTAAGAACCCATCGTCAAGAAACTTCTGAAGCGTAGCCTTATATTCAGAATACCAGGCAACTAGGCACTCTTTGGTGTGACAATTTGCCTCTCGCCACTTCCATGATGCCCGAGATTGCTCATTGAATTTCTTTATGTCGGGAGCCACCTTCTCAGCCTGTTTATAGATTTCAAACAGTTCTTCATCGAGCGCCGACAGCGTCGGATCGTTGCAAATTGTCATTTCGGCTAGAGATGCCGCCGTAGAACAATCAAAGCTTGCGGCGAAAGACTGCGCTCCCCAAACGACGATGATTGCCAACGCTAAACGTGTCATGAACTTCTCCATACAGGCGCCTAATATTGAGCAGCTGGAAATCTGCCCTGTTTCAACACGGAGGATTTCCGCCTATCCCGCATGACCCTCGAAGCGTACGCGCAAGGTTCAAAGGGCATCTGCTCAACAGGAATATTGGGTGGGGCAACCACGTGCACACTCCTTGGCCGTTTGTCCTTCCGCGCCATCGCGAGCCGACGACTGGCAACCTACTGCGTGCACCCACGCGAGGCAATAGGTTGTCGGCGATTGCGGGTAGCAAGCCGCCCGTGGCACGAACCGGGCGGGGGGCGATGGGCTCGGTACCCGCCAAGTCGATCACGCGGCCAAATTGCATCGAAATATTTTGATGCAGCTCTCGGCTTGGTGTAGAGTCGCTGCCATGACCGCTATCGCCCACCAACGGCCGCCCCCGGCGGGCGGCGCCGAGCTCACCGATCTGACCGCGCTGTGCAAGGCGCTGGGCGATCCGCTGCGTGCACAGATCCTCCGCGTGTTGGCCAGCGATGCCTACAGTGTGGCGGAGCTGTGCCATGTGTTCGGCGTGCGTCAGCCGGCACTCAGCCACCATCTCAAGGTGCTGGTGGGCACCGGCCTGGTGACGCAGCGGCGCGAGGGCACCTTTGTGTTCTATCGCCGCGCGCCGCGGCTCGATGACAGCCTCGAAGGCGTGCGCTCTCTGCTGTGCCGCAATCTCGACGGGTATCCGCTGCAGCCGGCCATCGCCCAACGCCTTGCGGAGATCGAGCAGGATCGCGCCGAGCGCTCGCTGGCATTCTTTCACCGCCACGCGGCGGCCTTCCGTGAACAACAGGACCTGATCGCCGCCTACCCGCAGTACGGCGACACCGTGATCGAGCTACTCGATGCCGTGCGCCGACCACAGGATCGGCTCGTTCTGGAAGTGGGACCCGGGGAGGGTGAGTTGCTGGCAGCGCTGGCACCCCGCTTTGCCCGGGTGGTGGCGCTCGACAACTCCGAGGCGATGCTCGTGCGCGCGCAGGATTTTGCCGCCACCAGAGCGCTCGCGAACATCGAGTTCCTACTAGGCGATACTGCCACCGGCATCGCCCGGGGGCTGCGCGCTCCGCTGATCACCCTGAACATGGTGCTGCACCACAACGCCTCGCCAGCACGCATGTTGCGTGATCTGGCGGGCATGCTCGAGCCCGGTGGCTCGCTGCTGGTCACCGAACTGTGCACCCACCACCAGGATTGGGCGCGGACCGCCTGCGGCGATCTGTGGCTCGGCTTCGAGCCCGAACAACTCGACGAATGGGCCGCCGCGGCTGGCCTGCGCGCCGGCGACGGCCAGTTTCTGGCATTGCGCAACGGTTTCCGGGTTCAGATCCGGCAATTCACCCGCCCCGCCACCGCGCCGGGCGCCCAGACTTCTCTTCAGCACTGAGGATGCAGCCATCATGAGCCAGTATTCCATCTTCACTTCGGAGTCGGTGTCCGAGGGCCACCCCGACAAGCTGGCCGATCAGATCTCCGACGCCATCCTGGATGCGGTGCTTGCCCAGGACCAATATTCTCGCGTCGCCTGCGAGACCCTGGTCAAGACCGGGGTCGCCATCATCGCCGGGGAAATCACCACCACGGCGGTGATCGACTACGAAAAGATCATTCGCGATGTGATCTGCAACGCCGGCTACGATTCGTCCGATGTCTGTTTCGACGGCGCCACCTGCGGTGTGCTGAACCTGGTCGGCGCGCAGTCACCAGACATCGCCCAAGGGGTGGATCGCACCAAGCCGGAGGACCAGGGCGCCGGGGACCAAGGCCTGATGTTCGGCTATGCGACCGACGAAACCGACGCGCTGATGCCCGCGCCGATCCTCTATTCTCACCGCCTGGTCGAACGCCAAGCCGAGGCGCGCAAGTCTGGCCTGCTGCCCTGGCTGCGACCAGACGCCAAGTCCCAGGTGACGTTCCGCTACGAGAATGGCAAGCCCGTGGCGGCGGATGCCATCGTGCTCTCCACCCAGCACGCGCCGGACGTCTCCGACCGCGATATTCACGACGGGGTGATGGAGCTGATCATCCATCAGGTGATTCCCCGCGAGTGGCTGCACAAGGACACCCGCATTCACATCAACCCGACAGGCCGGTTCGAGATCGGCGGCCCCATGGGCGACTGCGGACTGACCGGGCGCAAGATCATCGTCGATACCTACGGTGGCATGGCCCGCCATGGCGGCGGCGCCTTCTCAGGCAAGGATCCCTCCAAGGTGGACCGCTCCGCGGCCTATGCCGGGCGCTACGTCGCCAAGAATATTGTCGCCGCAGGTCTCGCCGAGCGTTGCGAGATCCAGGTTTCCTATGCCATCGGCGTCGCCGAGCCGACCTCGATTTCGATCAATACCTTCGGCACCGGAAAGATCTCCGATGCGCGGCTGGTGGCTTTGGTACGCGAAAACTTCGATCTGCGTCCGTTTGGCCTC
>JBFHML010000082.1:0-6081 GCA_041594335.1 Porticoccaceae bacterium | reverse complement strand
TCTCCCAATCCCTCGTCGACCGGGAGTTTCGCCGCCTTGTGCAACGTGGGTTTGCGCAAATTCAGGTCAATCGCGATGACTCGGCGCCCGGTTCCCGACAACAGCCGGCCCAGTGCCAGGAGCGTGCTGGTCTTGCCGTCGCCGGGCAGCGCCGACGCAAAGAGTATGGTGCGCGGGCGTGCCCCCACCGAGATCAGCAGGAGCTCCGTATAGAGTCTGCGCAGCGCCTCGCTATATTCCGACCAAGGCGCGCTCAACACCCAGTGCTCCGGATGATGCCGCACTCGCCAGCTACCCAACGCCGGCAGGATACCCAACACCGTGGCCCCGAGGAGACTTTCAAGCTCGCTGCGCCGGCGGATTCGCTCGTCCCAAGCCGCGCGCAACAACGCCAGCAAGACGCCGCCGGCCAGCGACAAGCCCCCGGCCAGGATCTGAAGCAACTGCCAGTTGGGCCGCGATGGCCCCAAAGGCGGAACCGCTCGCGAGATGATCCGGGCGTCGGCCGCCGTCAAGGTGCTTTGCGGCGCGGTCTCCTCGGCGCGCGCCAGAAAGGTTTCCAACAGTGCCCTTGCGCTTTGCGCTTCCCGCTCAAGGGCACGTAACTGCACCTCACTGGCACTTTGCGCGCCGATGGCATCCTTGAGCGCCGAAAGGTTGGCGGCAATGGCATGCTGGTGCGCCGCCGCGACTGCGGCCTCATTACGCAGACGTTGGATCTGCTGCTCGACTTCCGCAGTCATTGCCCGCTCGGTGTCGCGCAGCTGCGCCTGAGCATTGAGAACGCGCGGATGTTTGGGACCATATTGCGCAGCGATTTCAGCGAGCTCCCGCTGCAACGCCACCTGCTGCTCACGCAGGCTGTGGATCAGCGGCGAATCCAATACTTCGCCCGCGTTCTCCAGATCGCCGCCGCCCAGCAGCCGTTCTGCTTCGGTCACGCGGGCCTCCGCGGCGGCCCGATCGGCCTGCGCGGCCACCAGCTGCATCGACAATGCCGACGCCTCTTGCGCGCTCAAATCCTCCCCGCCGGCACCACGGGCCAGCCCGGTGCGCGCTCGATAGGCTTCGATCTCGAGCTCGCGCCTGCGTACCTCCTGCTCCAATTCGCTGGCACGGCCACCCAGCCAACGGTTTGCGCTTTCGGTGACGGCGCGCTTGCGCTCTTTCTGCGCCGCCAAATACTGATCGGCAACGGTATTGGCGATCCGTGAAGCCTTGGTCGGGGTGTCGGCGTGAGCGGTCAGCGAGATCACCCGCGATTTACCCAACGGCACCGCTTCCAGCTTGCTGCGCAGCACATCAGCAACCAGAATCCGCTGCTGTTGCGGGTCGAGCATCGGCCGGGGCGGAGGCGCTGCGACGGGCAGACCGACCGCTTCTCCCGCACGCTGTCGCCAGGAAAGCTCAGGCGGCCGCAGCAGCGGGTTGAACTCCGGATCCTCCAGCAAACCAAGCACTTCCACCACGCGCAAAGCCAAATCCCGCGATAACAGCACATAGATTTCACTCACGGTGCTTTCCGAATCACCGCGCACGGCGGCAGCCACCGCCTGCACATCGAGCACCGGGGGCTCGGGCGCGATCATCAACTGCAGATTGGCGCTATAGACCGGCGGCAGGCGCGCAATCAACACGCGCCCGCCCACCAGACCCAGCACACAGGTAACGACAATGATCCACTTGTGCCGCCACAGAATCCGCGGCAGATCGGCAAGATTGATGTCTCCGCTCTGTGCACCGGGCCGATGCGGTGGTGCAACAATGAGGCGTTGCATCGATTTCACCATGGCCTAGAAAAATCGCTCCGGCACTTCAATGATGTCTCCCGGCAGAATTGCGGTGTTCGGCGAGACTTCCCTGCGCTCCTTTTTGCCCTCCTGCCGGCGCGTGAGAAACACAAATGTCTTTTTTGCGCGATAGGTGTATCCGCCGGCGACGGCGATGGCGCTGAGCACGTCGAGACCGTTCATGTACGGGTAGCTCCCCGGGGCTTTCACTTCGCCCATGATGAAATACGGCCGATAGCTGAGGACCTCGACACTCACCTGGGGCTCCCGCAGATAATCCGGAGACAAGGCGTCGACAATGGCAGCCTCCAGCGCGGCCGGGGTGTAACCTGCTCCCGGCACCGCACCGACGAGCGGATAGGACACCGAGCCATCGGTATTGACGCTAAATTCTCCGGACAACTCGGGTTGCCCGAAGACAACGATGCGCAGGCGATCGCCCGGCCCAAGGATGTAGTGTTTGGCGGGGGAGGGCATCTCACCCAGCGAAGGCAGTGGCGGCGAGCGCCCCGCGGTGCAGGCGGCCAGGATCAGCGCCAACGCGCCGCACGCCCATGGGCCGATTCCCGACCGGCGGCGACGGAACGGTTGTTCAGAACTGTAAAACAATGTGCTGCTCCACCGCAGTCTGCGTGAAATCCCGCCCGCCGCCTTTGCCGTCCTGATCGCGATATACCACGCGCCAGCGCACGGAAAGATGACGGTTGACCTGGTAATGGGCCGCCAAATGATATTGGCGCATGGTTTCTTCCCGCCCGATACCCGAGTAGTCGCGAGCTAGGTGCCGGGCACCGGCAAACAGCAAGAGGTTGCGCAACAGTTCGTGCTCGAGTTCGACTGCGGTGTCGGTAGCCAGGTAGCCGGCGGTACCGGCCAGGATGGTTTCTTGAACGGATCGCCCGACCTCCAGGTGTACCGTGGTCAGGGTGGTGGGGTTCCAGTACAGGTTGGCGCCCAAACCCAAACCGTCCCGGTCATCGAAGCTCGGATCGTCATACCGCTGGCGGTAATAGCCGGCAAAAACGTCGCCAAACAACAGTTCCGTGATTTCGAGATCCGCACCCAAGCTGTATTCGATGCCCGAGGAATCCCGATTGACGCCGTTTCCCCCCGGATGGTCATACCGCTGACGGTTGTACGCACTGCGCAGGAAAATGCGGTATCCGGGTTGCACTTGGTACCCCAACCGGGCCTCAGCGTGTGCCGCGACGCGATCGCGATCATCGACGTCTATGGGCAGCGCCTCCCCGGCATTGATGGCATCGAACTGGTACTCGGCCAGGCCACCGGTCAGCCGCACCGCAAAGCGCCCGAAGGGCTGCGACCACCCCCCGTTCAGTTCATAGAGGTGGTATTCAGCGATTTCACCTTCCGAGAAACTGTTCGCCGCCCCGCGGCCCTCGTGACGCTGGGCGATAGAGAGCCGGCTAAACAGCGAGGCCTCGGCACCGAAGTCCAGGCGGCCATCGGCGAAAATCTGCCAATCATCGTAATCCTCACTGGAAAACTCCCGGTGCCGCCTATGGGTGCTGTGGGCACCGACCCGCCAGGCGTGACGGGACCACCCGGACCGAAGCTCGACCCGGGGCGCGAGGCCATAGTGGAAATCGCTCGCTGTGCGGCTTTCGGCGGCAAACAGGTTGTCGGTGTAGCCGACGGGCAACCCCAATTCCGTCGTCAGGTGGAAGCTGCCCATACGGATACCCAGCGGTTGCAATTCGGGCCGCGGCCGAGAACGGACGGTGGTACTGCGCCGCGCTTCGGGTCGGCGAGTAATGTCCAGGTGCTCGGCACCCAAAGGGGGCAAACGCAAGTCAGGGCTCAGCTCAGCCGCATGCACACTGGCGGCCGAAAACAGCACTGCCAACGCGGTCCGGGTTCCGTGATTCATTGCCCGGTTGGATCTCGATCCATGGCCCAGGGGCTCCATTCCCCACCGAGAGTGACAATCCTAGGAGGCAGACTTCATGCCAATCCTTGCGCACCCTACCGGCGTCGGAACGGCAACAAATTCCACCCCACTGGCCGCAAGGGCGGGACGGTTCGCCGGAGCGGGCGGAGAAGAGGTGCCAGCCGGCGTCCGATGAGATCGCACGCCAATCCCACATGCCTCCGAGGATCGCCGCCGGCCGCGCCAGCCCTGGGAGTCGCCATCCGCCACAGAAAACTCGGGAATCTCCGCGGACCATCGCCGATCGGCGGGTTGGCTGCCGCGTGGCGCCGTCGTTCCCCCACAGGTGAAGTGATCACTCACTGACTCCCGATCCCTCGCAATGACGCCCCTCGACAGTCCGTAATCCCTGATGCAGGGGCGAGGCGGACTACCGATCCTATCGCGCCAACGCCTTCGCTGACCCGACGGGCGCACTGGGCAGAACCCACCGCCGCGGGCCAGCAATCCGTCCCGGCGCACCCGCCAAGCGCTACCCCGTGGGGCCGCCCTTGCCTGTCGATGCGCCAACCGAAAACCGCGGCCCGCGTAATCACAGGACGCCATCCGTCAACCCACCAGTACCGCGCCGCGCGCCCGCAACAGCTCACGCAGCACCGCGCGGTGGCAGCGCGCCTCGTCCTCACAATAGCAGCCGACGGAAAAATGGGCCTGCCGAGACAGCGCCGCCAGCAAATCAATGGCACGCGCGGCATCGGCGGCCGCCATTTCGGCCCGATATTTTTTCTGAAACGTCCGCCACTGTGCCTCGGTCTCCGCGGCACGACCCAGCTGCAGAGTCTCTGCGCTCGGCGCCAACAGGGGAAACCAGACGTCATACCAGTCCTGTCGGGCAAATTCGGTCTTCGGCACCCCGCGCGGCGGCCGCCGCACCGTGCCGATGCGCAGGCCTTCCTCCTTCGCCCGTGGACTCCCCAAACGTACGATGCGAATGCTCATCCGCCATCCCCGATCCGGTCGCCGCGCCCCTCGGCCGCCACCCCTGCCGCCAGGGCGCGCGTGATCTCCCCAGCCGACACTGCCCGGCACCCGGCGGCATTCTGACCCGCCCACAGGGGCGAGAAATCGCCCGAACCCCGCTGCTCCGCCGCTGCCCGCAGCGGCGCGATGGCGTCACTGGCGCCCGGAAACTGCGGCACCGCCGGATGCTCGGGTCCCAGCTCACGGATCAATCGATTGACGATACCGCGCGCGGGGCGACCGCTGAACAAGGTGGTCAGCACCGTGTGCCGCGCCCCGGCACCGACCAGCGCAGCGCGATGCACCGGACTGGTGGTCGCCTCTGGACACAACAGATAAGCCGTGCCCACCTGAACCCCCGCCGCCCCCAACGCCAGGGCGGCGGCAACGCCGCGGGCATCGGCGATACCGCCGGCGGCGATGACCGGCACCCGCACGGCGTCGACCACCTGGGGTACCAGTGCCAGCGTCGCCAGTTGGGTGCTCAGCGCCGCGGTCAGAAACATGCCCCGGTGGCCGCCCGCCTCCAAACCCTGGGCGATGATGGCATCCACGCCGCGGGCCTCCAGCCAGCGCGCCTCCTCGACGGTGGTCGCCGAGGCGAGCACCCGGGCACCGGTGCGGCGCACCCGGTCCAGCAGGTCCGGGGCGGGCAAACCGAAGTGAAAGCTCACTACCGGTGGCCGGAAGACCTCCAGTAGCGCCGCGTCGCCGGCGTCGAACGGTAGGCGCGATGGGCCTGGGGACGCCGCGGCAGTCTCGTCGACCTCCAACTCCCGGTACCAGGGCGCCAACGCCGCGCGCCAGGCCGCCTGGGCCGCGGCGTCGGCCGGCGCCGGCCGGTGACAGAAGAAGTTCACATTGAACGGCCTGGCAGTGCGCTCCCGGAGCGCGGTCAGTTCACGCGCTCGGGTCTCGGCATCGAGCATCGCGCAGGGCAGCGCCCCAAGGCCGCCGGCCTCGCTGACCGCAACTGCAAGAGCGCTGCCCTGCACCCCGGCCATGGGCGCCTGGAGGATGGGCAGTTCCATACCCAGCAATTCGCACAGCCTCATCGGCCCGCCCACCGAAACGCCAAGCTATCCACAGCCAGCATCCTGGATATCACGGCGTTGCCGTCGGCCAGATACGCGATCGCTTGGGCGCCATCCCCTGGGCGCTGCGACCCCAGCGGGATCCAAACAGAAGCCCAGAACCGGCGTACCCAGGCCGATGACCGCACGCATGAAAACCCTTTCATCGGCAAGCCACGAGGAAACCCTGCCGAATCCGTCGAAGGGGACAGGTTGGAGATCGTGCGCACGCATCCGGCTCGCTCCCTGCCGATAATCCGGATCCTGAGTTGGGCGGGGCGGAGGCCGACCGCGCCAGCGTAGTGCG
>JBFHML010000081.1:0-6602 GCA_041594335.1 Porticoccaceae bacterium | reverse complement strand
GCGGCATCAGCGGCTGCGGCGGCATCAGCGGCTGCGGCGGCATCGACGGCTGCGGCGGCATCAGCGGCTGCGGCGGCATCAGCGGCTGCGGCGGCATCAGCGGCTGCGGCGGCATCGACGGCTGCGGCGGCATCAGCGGCTGCGGCGGCATCAGCGGCTGCCACGGCATCAGCGGCTACGGCGGCGTCGAGATCAGCGGCTAGCCCATTGGCGTGAACTAGGCTGCTGCTGAGCAGGAGCGCCAATGCAGTCGACCCGAGGATCAGCGGGCAAGTGCGCTTTCCGAAATTTCTCTTTTTCAACAGCATGATGTGTCTCCTTTCTTGGCGATGGCGCGAACGCGCGCCGCTGTGGCGCTCGCTTGCAATAGCCGCCCCGTCGGTCCGGGCGTCGTACGCCGGCATCGGGGTCGGTGGGACGCCGTCATGGGATCGGCGTCCTGCGATGCTAAAGCGCAACAAGTGTGCCAGCTGTCGTCGGAAAGGCGGGGATGTCTTCTAATACCATGAAATATAAACTAAAAAAATAATTGAAAAGCTGGGCCTTCAGTTTGTCAAAAGAGATTTTGTTGCCGATTTGAAACAATTTTTCTCGGCTGTGCAGGGAGACGCGAGAATTTGGAGATAATTTGTTGCCATATTGCGTCAATTCCTGGGGGTCATCCAGGTAGGTCACTGTAATACAGATGAATTTGGTGTGGTCGATGAGAGACAACCAATGATTGGGGATCCTATTTTGGGGTTCGACCCGCGCTGCGATACGGGCGCGCGGGGTCGCACCGATTGCCGTCCCTGTGGCGCTAGAGCCTCAAGAGGCCGATTAGGCCGACCACGATCAAGTAGATGGCGACGACGAAATTCAGCAGTCTGGGCATTGCGAGGATGAGGAGACCGGCAATGAGTGCGAGTAAGGGTTGCAGTGCGAGATGGACGGTCATGATGGATTCCTGAAGGTCGATTGGCACAGATTACGAATAGCCTGCGGGATTATACGATTCGGTAGGTCGTGATCGTTGCGCGACCGTGGTCTGTGCTTGTGCGCTGGCGCAGCAAGCCGTATTGGCCGCCCGGCGCGGTGCGGCTGGCGTGGGCTGTGAGCGGGGATTTGGGGTTGGTCTCAACGCGCTGGTATCCTGCCTTGGGATCCGCATCCCGCCGTGCCGCGGGATGCCGTTCCCCCAAGCCACGCCTCAAGGAGCGGACTTGCGAGAGATTCGGATCGATAGAAACAAGCCGCTGGCCGCGGAACCACGAACCGGCCACAACCGTTTCCATCCGGGCATCGCGCCCTTGTGCGAGGTGCGGCCCGGTGAGGAGATCCTCCTTGAAACGCGCGATGCCTTTGATGGCCAGCTCCGGCCGGGCAGCAATGATGCGGATGTTGCCCGGATGGAGGGCGGCCGAGTACATCCGCTGACCGGTCCGATCTGGATTTCCGGCGCCGAACCGGGCGATGGGTTGGAAGTCGAACTGCTCGATATCGTGCCCCAACCACACGGGTTCTCATGCATCCTGCCGGGCTTCGGCCTACTCCGCGACCGCTTCCCCAATCCGTACCTGGTGCATTGGCAACTCGCCGAAGGTTGGGCCACGGCCGAGCGCATCCCGGGCGTACGCATTCCGGCTGCACCCTTTCTGGGTGTCTCTGCGGTGGCCCCCTCGGCGGCTTTGCTCACCGGCTGGGCGGCACGGGAGGAGCGCCTGGCGCGAGACGGCGGCGAAGTGCAGTTGCCAGATCCTCGGGGTGCGGTTCCCGTGGGTGCCTGCGCCGTCTCTGGGCTGCGGACCATCCCGCCGCGGGAGAATGGCGGTAATTTCGACGTTCCGCAGTTGACTCGGGGCTCGCGGCTGCTGCTGCCGGTCTATGTGGAGGGCGGCCTCTTTTCCACAGGGGATGCACATTTCGCGCAAGGAGATGGCGAAGTGTGTGCCACCGCCATCGAGATGGGTGCGACCGTACGTTTGCGATTTCAGCTGCGCAAGGGATGGGCGGCGGCACGTCCGCATCTGGGGCCGGTGTTCCACGCGCCGCCGCGCCCGAGCCCGGGTGGCGCGACGCTGGGTGCCATGGGCATGCCGATTACCGAGGACGGCGCCTATCGTAGTGGCGACCTCGCGCTCGCCAGTCGCAATGCCGTACTGAACATGATGAGCCTGCTCGGTGCTCGCGGTTACGATCCCGAGCAGGCTTACGTGATCTGTAGCGTGGCCGCCGATTTGCGCCTGAGCAATGTGGTGAACACGCCCAATCACGTCGTCAGTGCGCTACTGTCGGAGCATATCTTTTGTTGAGACGCGAGGTGTCGGGCCGGCGTGGCGGTTGGGTCGGAGGGGCGCGGGCATGATCCGGCGCGTGCTCCTGGGCGCCTTGCTGGGGGTACTGGCGCTCATTTTTTTGCTGGCGCCGCGGCAGCCCTGGGTGTTGTGGCTGCTCGCTCCGATCATTCCGCTAGCCGCGCTGGGTTTTTACGATGCCCTGCAGCGACGCCATACGGTCTTGCGCAATTTCCCCATCATTGGTCATGGCCGTTACCTCATGGAACGGATCCGACCGGAAATTCAGCAGTATTTTATCGATAGCAATATTGACGCTTACCCGATCGAGCGAGAGCTGCGGGCAATTGTCTACCAGCGCGCCAAGGGCGCATTGGAAACCCAGCCGCTGGGGACGCAGCGCGATCTTTACGGCGTCGGATACGAGTGGGCGAGCCATTCAATGGCCGCTCACCCTGCACTGCAGGAGCCGCCGCGGGTGCGCATTGGCGGTGATCAGTGTCGCCAGCCCTACGACGCGTCCTTGCTCAATGTATCTGCCATGAGCTTTGGGGCGCTTTCTGCTCCAGCGATTCGGGCGCTCAATGGCGGCGCGCGAATCGCTGGGTTTGCGCAAAACACCGGAGAGGGCGGCATTGCCGAGGCCCATTGGGCGGAGGGCGGAGACCTGATCTGGCAGATCGGTACCGGCTACTTCGGCTGCCGGACGCGGGCGGGACGTTTTGATCCCGCGGCATTTGCCGAGCAGGCCTGCCGCGACGCGGTAAAGATGATCGAGTTGAAATTGTCGCAGGGCGCCAAACCCGGACACGGCGGCGTGCTCCCCGGGGTCAAGGTATCGGCAGAGATTGCCCGCATTCGCCGGATTGAGCCCGGCAAGACCGTGGTGTCGCCGCCGTCGCATCCAGAGTTTGACAGTCCCGTGGGCTTGCTCGAATTTGTGGCTCGTCTGCGCGACCTCTCCGGCGGTAAACCAGTGGGGTTCAAGCTCTGTGTTGGCCGGCGCACCGACTTCTTCGCCATTTGCAAGGCAATGCGGGAAACCGGAATACGCCCGGATTTCATTACCGTGGATGGTGGTGAGGGCGGTACCGGCGCAGCCCCCCTGGAGTTCTCCAATTCAGTCGGCATGCCCGCGCGCGACGCCTGGATCTTTGTGCACAACGCTCTGGTGGGCGCGGGGCTGCGCGACCAGATCCGCGTGATCGCGAGCGGTAAGATCATCACGGGGTTTCATATGATTCGCGCCCTGGCGATTGGCGCGGACCTGTGCAATAGCGCGCGGGGGATGATGTTCGCCTTGGGCTGCATCCAGTCGCTGCGTTGCAATACCAACCGTTGTCCAACGGGAATCACCACCCAGAATCCGGCGCTGACCTATGGGCTTGATGTCGCCGACAAGCGCATCCGGGTGGCGAACTATCATGCCGCGACGCTACGCGGCTTCATGGAGCTGCTGGGAGCCATGGGGCTCCACATGCCGTCGGAATTGGCGCCACACCATATCTTCCGCCGCGTGGATGATCTTCGTGTCCGCAACCTGAATGAGCTCTATGACTACCTCTCGCCTGGGCAACTGCTCGACGGTGATGTGCCCCCGGACATGGCGGTCGAATGGCATCAGGCCCGCAGTGAGCGTTGGACGCTGGCTGCGGAGCAGGGCGCGCACGGCGGTCAGACGCTGCGCGATACCCCTACCGAATCGGAGACCGGTGCTTTGGCGCCGCCCTCCGATTGATCTGGCGGTATTCCCCAACCTGCCTGGTACCCGCCGGGCTGAGCGGTCGGCCCGCGTGTCGCCGGGCACAGGCTCGGCCCCGAATGGAACTTGGCGGTAGGGGCTCCGGTCCCGGCTAGTGGTGCCATGCCGTCGCTTTAGATCATCCCGCAAAACGAGGAGGAAAACCCGCGTGACTTTCCACCGAACGTTCATCCTTTCCCTGACCTGCCTCTTGCTCGGCTGGGCGACTGCCGGCGTTGCTGCGCCGCCCCAGGTTGGTGAAGCGCCGGTCGACTACGGTCAATTGGCCGACCTGTTGGAGAATGAGCATTCCCGGTCAGTGATTATCGAAGAGCTGCGTGCGCTCGGGGCCAGCGGGGAGATGGCGGAGACGAATCCCAGTGTCGAGGACCGGGTCCAGAATGCCGCCCGCGCGGCTGAAGCACCGGACAGGGTGCGCGGCCTTGCGGCCTCAAGTCGGGCATTCGGAGAGCGGGTGCGCACGGACTGGTCGGCCCTGCAGGAAAATCTCGGCGCGCTGTTTAGCGGCGAAACTCGCAGTCTCGGGGATGGCGCGATGGTCCGGCTGGGGCTGCTCGCGCTGATCGTCTACGCGTCTTTTATTGCCTTGCGACTACTGGCCCGCCCGCTGTTCGGTCACCTCGACACCTGGGCTGGCCGTGGCTCCCGGAGGGTCGCACAGTTGTATACGCTCGTCGCCGTGATCTTGGCGGGCATCGTGGATTTGGCGTTGGTAGCGGTATCCTACGGTGTGGGTGGCACCGTGGCTTCCACGGTGACGCACGCCGGCGAGGCACCGCTCGAGTCCGCCGCTTTGTTGCTCAACGCCTTTTTCTTGGTCGAGGGCGTCAAAGTGGGATTGCGCATGTTGTTCGCCACGCGGCATGACGCGTTGCGCTTGTTGCCGTTGGCCGCCGCCGAGGCAGCCGCCGGCTATCGTTTCTTCGCAGTCCTGGTGACCTGGGTCGGTTATGGCACGCTGGCCGCGGCACCCCTAGCGGCCGACTGGGTCGGCGCGCCCGCCGACACCTGGCTGCGTGCACTGGTCCTGGTGATGGCATTCCTGTATGTCTGGGTCGGAGTGCTGCGCGCGCGCTCGCGGGTAGGGGATTTACTGGGGCGCCGCGCGGACCGGGCCGCCGGAGCCAGGCGGGCCTTGCTCCTGGGGTTGGCTTGGACTTGGCCCTGGTTGGTGATGGGTTATGCCTTGGCGGTGCTGTCGGTGAGCCTGCTACAGCCCAGCACGGCGCTCCCGTTTGTTGTTGTCGCCACGCTGGAGACGCTCGTCTATATCGGTCTTGCCCTGTTACTGCTACGTGTCATTCGGCAATGGTTAGGCCATGAAGTCCAATTGTCCGCAGAACTCAATGCCCGCATGCCGCAGTTGCAGGAGCGCGTCAACATCTATCTGCCGCGCGGGTTTCAGGTGGTGGGCCTGCTGGTCCTCTTGGGGGCCCTGGTTTTGTCACTGGATGCTTGGCGGCTCCTCGACCTCGAGGCCTGGTATGCCACGGAGGCCGGGGCTCAGGCCCTGAGCAGCGGCATCGACATCCTGGTGGTGCTGATCGCGGCGACGGCGCTGTGGATCGTTTTGGCGAGCCTCATCGAGCAGCGCTTGCAGCGCCACGCGAGTGGATCCGCGGAGACCGCAGCGCGGGCCGAAACCCTGCTCGGACTATTCCATACGGCGCTCGCGATCACCCTAGTCATCATCACGGCCATGATCGTGCTGTCCGAAATCGGTGTAGACATCGGCCCGTTGATCGCAGGGGCCGGGGTAATTGGTCTGGCGGTCGGGTTCGGCGCGCAGAAATTGGTGCAGGACGTGATTACCGGCGTATTCATTCAGTTGGAAAATGCCATGAATACCGGCGAATTTGTGGAGGCGGGTGGACTGGCGGGCACGGTTGAGCGCGTGGGGATCCGCTCGGTGGCACTGCGTGACCTGCAGGGTACGTACCACATTGTGCCTTTTTCAGCGGTCGACGCGGTTTCCAACTATACCCGCGAGTTTGCCAATCATGTGGGCGAATACGGTATCGCCTATCGGGAAAATATCGACGAGGCGGTGGCGCAATTGCAGGCGGCGTTTGAAGAATTACAGCGCGGTGAGCACAAGGATGACATCCTCGCGCCCCTCGACGTTGCCGGCGTCACGGCACTGGCTGACAGTTCGGTCAACATTCGCGCCGTGATCAAGACCCGGCCGGGCATGCAGTGGGCGGTGGGACGCGCCTACAACCGCTTGGTGAAAATGTATTTCGACAAGGCCGGCATCGAGATTCCCTTCCCTCATACCACTCTCTATTTTGGTGAGGACAAGGCGGGTGCCGCGCCACCGGCCAACGTGCGGATCTGCGCGGATGGCGATGCCCGAGCTGTGTTGCCGGGCGCAACTCCAGCGGCGTGATCATTCCGCTCCGAGGACGGGCCAGCGCCGGGCGCGAGCAGCTCGGCGCAGGCCCTGGTCGGGGGCTACCGCCACCGGGTGCGCGACGCGCAGCAACAAAGGCAGATCCAGGGCTGAGTCCCCATAGGCAGTGGCGTCGGCGAGGCGCAGGCCGCGCTCGGCACAAGCTTGGGCGGCG
>JBFHML010000080.1:0-6688 GCA_041594335.1 Porticoccaceae bacterium | reverse complement strand
GCGGCGCTGGCGCGGCGAGCTGCCGGAGGAGTTTGCCGCCGCCGCCGCAGACTATATCCGTCAGTGCCAGGATAAGGGCGAGAGCCCCGCGACCCGCAAGGCGTCGCAGAACTGCCTCGATGCCTACGGCCCGTTGCTGCCCGAGCTCATCGGTGGTTCGGCCGATCTTGCCGGCTCTAACAACACGCTCTGGAAAGGCAGTGTCGCGATTACCGCCGACCAACCCGGCGGCAATTATGTGCACTATGGCGTGCGCGAGTTCGGCATGGCGGCGATCGGCAACGGCATGGCCCTGTACGGCGGCTTTCTCCATTACAGCGCGACCTTCCTCGTTTTCGTCGATTACTGCCGCAACGCGGTGCGCATGGCGGCATTGATGAAGCAGCGCCATGTGTTCGTCCTCACCCACGATTCCATCGGCCTCGGGGAGGACGGGCCTACCCACCAGCCGATCGAGCAGCTGGCGATGCTGCGTGCGACACCCAATCTGGAGACTTGGCGGCCCGGTGATGCCGTCGAAACCGCGGTGGCGTGGCGGGCGGCGATCGAGCGCTCCGACGGGCCCACGGCCCTGGCGCTGTCGCGGCAGGGCCTCCCCCATCAGCAGCGCGATGCCGAACAATTGGCGAATGTTGCGCGTGGTGGCTATGTGTTGCGCGATTGTGCGGGGACACCCGAACTGATCTTGATTGCGACGGGGTCCGAGTTGGCCATTGCCATGGCCGCCGCGGAACAGCTCGCCGGTGCCGGTCGCCGCGTGCGGGTGGTATCCATGCCCTGCAGCGAACGCTTCGATGCCCAACCGGCGGACTACCGCGAGGCGGTGCTGCCCCGCGCGGTGCGCGCGCGGATCGCGGTGGAGGCGGCCCAGGGGGATTACTGGCGCAAGTATGTGGGACTCGACGGCGCTGTGGTCGGCATGACCGGGTTTGGCGCCTCGGCGCCGGGCGGGGCCTTGCTGGCACATTTCGGCTTTACGGCCGAACAGTTAGCCGCTGCCGCTGAGGCGCTGCTGGCCTGATGCCGCTGCGGCTTGCCATCAACGGCTATGGTCGCATCGGGCGCAGCGTGGTGCGGGCGCTTTTTGAGCGTCGCCTGTTCGACGAACTACGGGTGGTGGCCATCAACGAGATTGCCGATCTCGACACCATCCTCTATCTGACTCGCTACGATTCCACCCACGGGCGCTTTCCGGCACCGGTCAGCAGTGTCGACGGCGCGCTTCAGGTCGGCGACTGGCCCATTGCGGTGAGTCGGATCGAAGCCATTGAGCGGCTGCCCTGGGCGGCACATCGGGTCGATGTCGTGCTGGAATGCTCGGGGACTTTCGCCGATCGCGCCGGGGCCGAGCGCCACCTGGACGCCGGCGCGTCGCGGGTGCTGTTTTCCCAGCCCGCGCAGCCCGATGTAGACGCCACTTTGGTCTATGGCGTCAATCATCGCCAACTGTCTGCCGAACACCGGATCGTTTCCGCGGCCTCCTGTACCACCAATTGTGTGGCCCCGGTGATCGCGGAGCTTCACCGCGCGCTTGGGATTGAGGCCGGGGTGATCACCACGATTCACTCGGCGATGAACGATCAGCCGGTACTGGATTCCTATCACCATACCGATCTGCGCAAGACGCGCGCGGCAATCCAATCGATCATTCCGGTCGATACCGCGCTCGCTCGCGGCATCGACCGCGTCCTGCCGGAACTGGCCGGCCGCTTCGCGGCCCAAGCGATGCGCGTGCCTACGCAGAACGTTTCGGCGATTGATCTGTCGATTCAGGTTAGCCGCGATACGACGGAGGCCGAGGTCAATCGCATCCTGCGTGCTGCCGCAGGCGGGGGGCTGGACGGCATCCTGGGTTATACGGAAGAGCCACTGGCCTCTTGCGATTTCAATCACGACCCACATTCCGGGGTGGTAGACGCCAGCCAGACGCGGGTGGCGGGAGCGCGCCTGGTCAAGGTGCTGGTCTGGTTCGACAATGAATGGGGTTACGCTAACCGGATGCTGGACATCCTGCGCTACTGGCGCGCCCGGGTGCGCTGAGTCGCCCCGCGGAACGTGGCCCCGCCCACACAGGCAGGAGAGCAGACCATGAATATTCCGTCGATGAGTGAGTTTTCCCTCGCCGGCCGGCGCGTGTTGATTCGCGAGGATTTCAACGTTCCGGTCAAAGAGGGTCGGGTCACTTCGGACGCCCGCCTGCGCGCGGCGCTGCCCACGCTGAAGCGGGCGCTTGAAGCCGACGCGGCGCTGATCCTGATGTCTCACCTCGGGCGACCGGTCGAGGGCGAGCCCGATCCGGCATTGTCGTTGGCACCCGTGGCCGCGGCACTCTCACAGCTGTTGGGTCGCCCGGTTCCTTTGGTGAACGACTGGCGGGGCGGGATCGAGGTCGCGCCCGGTGAGGTCGTGTTGCTGGAGAACGTGCGCTTCAACCCAGGGGAAAAAAAGAACGACGAAGACTTGGCCCAAGCCTACGCGGCCTTGTGCGATCTGTTTGTCATGGACGCCTTCGGCACGGCACATCGCGCTGAGGCCTCGACAGCGGGGGTGACGCGCTTCGCGCCACAAGCTTGTGCCGGGCCGCTGCTGGCTGCTGAGCTGGAAGCGCTGGGGCGCGCCTTGGCCCAGCCGGAGCGCCCGCTGCTGGCGGTGGTCGGTGGGGCCAAGGTGTCGACCAAGCTGGAAGTCCTCGAATCCCTGGTCGCCAAGGTGGATCAGTTGATCGTCGGCGGTGGTATCGCCAACACCTTTCTCGCGGCAGCGGGTAAGCCTATCGGGCAATCCCTGCACGAGGCCGAGCTCACCGGGGTCGCACGGGCGCTGATGGAGCGCTGTGAGATCCCGCTACCGGAGGACGTGGTCACCGCCAAGCGGCTCGACGCCAATGCCGAGGCGGAAATCAAGCTCGTGGATCAGGTCGCGGCAGACGATTTGATTTTGGATGTCGGGCCGGTGACCGCAGCGGCATTTGCCGAGCGCATCGGCAATGCCCGCACGCTGCTCTGGAATGGCCCGGTGGGGGTGTTCGAACAACCGCAGTTCCGCGCGGGCACGGAAGCGGTGGCGCGCGCGATTGCCGCCAACCCCGGGTTTTCCATTGCCGGCGGGGGCGATACGCTGGCGGCGATCGATCTGTTTGGCATTGGCCAACAGGTGTCTTATATATCTACCGGCGGCGGTGCTTTCCTCGAGTACGTGGAAGGCAAGACCCTGCCCGCAGTCGCCGCGCTGGAAGCGCGCGCGACTGCCTGACCCTCAACTCGGTTAAGGAGGAGCCTACCTTGGCGCTGATCAGTTTGCGGCAATTGCTCGACCACGCGGCAGAGAACGATTACGGTGTGCCGGCGTTCAACGTCAACAATCTCGAACAGATGCGCGCCATTATGGAAGCCGCAGCGGAAACCGATAGCCCGGTGATCGTGCAGGCGTCGGCCGGTGCGCGCAAGTATGCGGGGGCGCCCTTTCTGCGGCACTTGATCCTCGCGGCCGTCGAGGAGTTTCCCCAGATTCCTGTGGTGATGCACCAGGATCACGGCACCAGTCCCGCAGTGTGCCAGCGCTCCATCCAGCTCGGCTTTTCGTCGGTGATGATGGATGGCTCGCTGCGCGAAGACGGCAAGACGCCGGCCGACTACGCCTATAACGTTGCGGTTACCCGCAAAGTCGTGGATATGGCCCACGCCTGTGGGGTATCGGTGGAGGGGGAGCTGGGTTGCCTGGGATCATTGGAAACCGGGCAGGCGGGCGAGGAGGACGGCGTCGGTGCCGAAGGGAGCCTAAGCCACGATCAGTTGCTCACCGATCCAGACGAAGCGGCCGAATTTGTTGCGGAGACCTGCGTCGATGCCCTGGCGATTGCCATCGGCACCTCCCATGGCGCCTACAAATTCAGCCGGCCGCCGACCGGCGACATTCTGGCCATTGATCGTATCAAGGCCATTCATGCGCGCATCCCCAATACGCATCTGGTGATGCACGGTTCCTCGTCGGTACCTCAAGACTGGTTGGCCGTGATCAACGAGCACGGTGGTGAGATTCCCGAAACCTATGGGGTCCCCGTAGAAGAAATCGTCGAGGGCATTCGCCACGGGGTGCGCAAGGTGAATATCGATACCGATCTGCGCTTGGCGAGCACCGGTGCGATTCGCCGCTATCTGGCCGCCCATCCGGCGGAATTCGATCCGCGCAAGTATCTGGCCGAGGCAACCCGCGCGATGAAGGAAATCTGCGCTGAGCGCTACCGCGCCTTTGGTTGCGCCGGCCAGGCGGGACGCATTCGCGCCCTTGGGTTGGAGGCCATGAGCAACCGTTACGCCGCCGGTGAGCTCGCTCCCCAAGTGCGCTGAGCGGCTTACTGGCTCGCGCTGCGGGCGATCGGCGCCGCCACGCCGCAATGGAATTCGTCTGCCGGCAGCGGGCGGGCATAGAGATAGCCCTGGTGGTACCGACAGCCCAGGCGCCGCAGGAAGCGGGCCTCGGCGTCGGTTTCTACCCCTTCGGCGACTACCCGCAGCCGGAAGGCGTGCGCAATGGCCACCATACTCTCGACGATGGCGGCGTTGTTGGGATCCTCGACCAAATTGGAGACGAAGCTGCGGTCGATCTTGAGTTCGTCGAGAGGCAGGCGTCTCAGGTAGGCCAGTGACGAATACCCGGTGCCGAAATCGTCGATCGACAGTTGTATACCCAACGCCTTGAGCTGGTTGAGCTTGTCAATCACCTCCTCGACGTGGTCGATCACCACGCTTTCGGTAATTTCCAAGGTCAGTAGGCTGGGATCGACGTCGTGGCGCTCCAGGGCACGGCTGACGGTGGCCACCAGATCTCGATGGCGAAATTGGATAGGACTGACATTGATCGACAGTCCGATCGACGGTTCCGTGGCGCGTTGCGGGTTCCATTGCGCGAGCTGACAACAGGCGGCATCGATTACCCAACTCCCGATATCCACGATCAGCCCGGTCTCTTCGGCAACGCCGATGAATTCGGCTGGTGTAAGTAGCCCGCGCTCCGGGTGGTTCCAGCGCAGCAAAGCCTCGGCGCCCACCACCCGCTGACCGTCCAGCACCTTGGGTTGATAGAACAGCTCCAGCTGCTGACGAGCGAGGGCGACTCGCAGTCCGCGTTCGATAGACAGGCGTGCGTCGGCGGCGCGCTGTAGTTCGGGTTGGTAGAAAGAGATGGTCGCGCGGCCTTCGGCCTTGGCCTGGTACATGGCAGCGTCGGCCCGGTGCAGCAGCTCCAGGGTATCCTCGCCATCATCGGGGAACAAGATGATGCCGATACTTGCCGACAGGTGATAGTCGTGGTCTCCGATGCGGTAATCGCCAGAAACACTGGACAGGATGCGGCCGGCGATATCCCACGCCAGCCGACTCGGATTGCCCTGATTGGTGTCGAGGCGGTCCAACAGCACCACAAATTCATCGCCGCCGAGACGAGCAATGGTGTCCTCTGCGCGCGAAAGTGACCGCAATCGGTTGGCCACTTCGATCAGCACCTGGTCTCCCGCGGCGTGCCCGAGGCTATCGTTGATCCGCTTGAAGTGATCCAGGTCGATAAACAACAGAGCGCCGGTGGTCTGGTGGCGCCGCGCCGCGGCGACCGCCTGCTTTACCCGATCAAACAACAGCCGCCGATTGGACAGGCCGGTCAGCGGGTCGAAAAACGCGAGCTGCTCGATGGTCTCCTGGGCGGTCTTGCGCTCGGTGATGTCTGCTACGGCGCCGCGCACCACGACCAGCTGACCGGCGTCGTCGTGTTCGCATTCGGCCTGGGTATGCGTCCAGCGCAGGTTTCCCAGTCGGTCGTAGATGCGCGCATCCAGCGCGAAACCTTCGCCGCGCAGGGCTTGTGTCAAGGCGTTGGTCACCAAGGCGCGGTCATCGGGATGGATGATGGGACCCAATGCGGGCGCACCGTCGGCCAGCGTCCCCGGCGCCAGACCGAGGATGTCCTCCGCATCGTCGGACCAGCGCATGAATTGAGTCGCTGGGGTGTATTCCCAACTGGCAATGCCGTAGGCGCGGTTCGACAATCGGATGAGTTTCTCGCGCGCGGCCAACTCCTCGACCAGGCGCTGGCGCTCACGTTCTGCCCGTAATCGTTCAGTGGCGTCGCGCGCCGTGACCAGTAGTATGCGCTGGCCGGCTACGGCCGAGAGCGTGATGTTGGCCTCGAAATGCGCGGTATCGTTATCGGGCTTGGGTATCCGCCAGGTCACCCAGGCATGACCGGTCTGCGCCACCTCGGCGTTGACTTTGGCGATCAGTTCCTCGGTCGGCACCCCTTCCGGTTGCAGGTCGCCCGAGACGCTCGCTACGGTATGCTCCACCAGGTCCCCGCGGGGGAGGCCCAGCATACGCGCGAACTGGGCGTTGCATTCCACTATCCGCCCTTTGCGGATGATGGCGACGCCCTCGTGCATGGATTCCACCAATTGCTGATAGTTGAGTTGGGTTTCGCGCAGTGCCTCGGTGGCCGCTACGGTCTCGGTAAGATCGTGAAAGCTCACTACGAAATGCGTGGCCTTGCCGCCCTCGTCGCGGATCGTGGTTGCCGTTTCGAGCAACTGTAGCCGCTCCCCGTCGCGGTTACGCCGCTCGGTGCGCGCACTGAATTTATCCGGTGGGTTGGGGTTGCGAAAAAAAGCCAGTAATTCTTGCTTGTCGGTATCGCTGTAGAGCGT
>JBFHML010000079.1:0-6695 GCA_041594335.1 Porticoccaceae bacterium | reverse complement strand
TGGGCGTGCCGGCGGTGATCGGCACCGGTGACGGGACCCGGGTGCTGGCCGACGGCGCCGAGGTCACGGTGTCCTGCGCCGAGGGGGCCGAGGGCGTGATCTATGCGGGCGCGGCCGAGATCCAGGTCGAGGAACTCTCGCTGGCCGAATTGCCTGCGACCCGTACCCGCATCATGCTCAACCTGGCCGATCCGGAGGCCGCGTTCCGCTGGTGGCGGCTGCCGGCCGACGGCGTCGGACTGGCGCGCATGGAGTTTGTCATCGACCACGCCATCAAGGTCCACCCCATGGCGCTGGTGAAGTTCGACGAACTGGAGGACGCCGACGCGCGGGCCGAGATCGAGCGCCTTACGGCGGGTTATCCGGAGCGCACGCAGTATTTTGTAGAGCGGCTGGCCCTGGGTCTGGCGCGGATCGCCGCGGTGCAGTACCCCAACCCGGTGATCGTGCGGCTCTCGGATTTCAAGACCAACGAATACGCCCATCTGCTCGGCGGCGCCCAGTTCGAGCCCCACGAGGAAAACCCCATGCTCGGCTTTCGCGGCGCTTCGCGCTACTACTCGCCGCGCTATCGTGCGGGCTTCGCCCTGGAGTGCCGGGCGCTGCGCAAGCTCCGCGAGGAGATGGGTTTTGACAATGTGGTGATCATGGTGCCCTTCTGCCGCACCCCGGAGGAGGCTGACCGGGTGCTGGCGGTGATGGCCGAGCAGGGGCTGGAGCGCGGCGCGCGCGGGCTGCAGGTCTATGTGATGGGCGAGATCCCATCAAACGTGGTGCTCGCCGGGGAGTTTGCCCGCCGTTTCGACGGCTTTTCGATCGGCTCCAATGATCTCACCCAGCTTACCCTGGGGGTGGAGCGGGACTCCGAGTTGCTGGCCGAGCTGTTCCGCGAGCAGGATGCCGCAGTGCAGTGGATGATCCGCACCCTGATCCGCGATGCCCATGCCAGCGGCGCCAAGGTGGGCTTGTGTGGTCAGGCGCCGAGCGATCATCCCGCGTTCGCCGAATTCTTGGTGGCCTGTGGAATCGATTCCATCTCGGTGACCCCGGACCGCTTCGCCGCGGTCAAGCGCCATGTCGCCGCGGCCGAGGGGCGCCGACGTTAGGGGTCAGGTGGCATGGCGCAGGATGCGCTGCTTTTGACGCTGCCAATCACGTGCCTTTTCGGTCTCGCGTTTGTCGTGCAATGCCTTGCCCTTGGCCAGTGCGATCTCGCATTTCACCCGGTGTCTTTTCCAGTACAGGGCGGTGGCGACACAGGTGTAGCCCTTTTGCTGCACGGCGCCCGCCAGGCGGTTGAGCTCGCGACGGTTGAGCAGCAACTTGCGGGTCCGCGTGGGATCGGTGACGAAGTGCGTCGAGGCGGAGGCCAACGGCGTGATCAAGGCGCCGAGTAGGAACGCCTCGCCGTCCTTGAACAGGACATAGGAGTCGACCAGTTGGGCTTTGCCGGCGCGTAGACTTTTCACCTCCCAGCCTTCCAGGACCAGTCCGGCTTCGACACGCTCTTCGAGGTGGTAGTCGTGGCGGGCGCGCTTGTTGAGGGCGATGGTGCTGGAGCCTGAGCTCTTGGCGGCGGCTTTGATTTTCTGGGTGGGTTTGTTCATGGGCGGCGATTATAGGGATTTGCCGGCGGCAAGTCCGCGTTGGCGGAAGCGTCGGACCATTGACGCGCCCGATGAGCCCGTCGCCGCGGGTCGCCGGGCGTGTGCTGTCGATCGCGGTGGCTGCATAAAGCCCTGGTGGATTGTTAAGCTGCGCGGCTTGGTAAGGCGGGGTGGCCGATGGCGAGCCCTGGAGTGCAATCAGTGAGTGAAATCGCCCTAACCCGCAGTGCGCTAGTCCCGCGCAGCGCCGCGGAAATGTTCGAGTTGGTCTGCGCAGTCGAGGAATACCCCCAGTATATGGAGGGCTGCATCGGTGCCGAGGTCTATTGCCGCTCGGCGACCGAGATGCGCGCGCGCCTGGATCTCGGCAGGGCGGGCCTGCGCTACAGTTTTACTACCCGCAACCTGCTCTATCCGCACGAGCGGATCGAACTGGTCCTGGAGGAGGGTCCGTTTCGGTCTTTTCACGGGACGTGGATCTTTACGCCACTCGGGGAGCTCGGATGCAAGGTCTCCTTGGAACTGCGATTTGCGCTGAACCAGCGGGCGCTGGGGCGGCCGGCGCGAGCGCTCTTTGCCCGGGTGGGAGATAACCTGGTGCAGGCGCTGGTGGCGCGGGCGATGCGATGAGCGGCGCGGATACCATTGCGATCGAGGTCGCCTGTGCATTGCCGAGGCGACAGCTTGTGGTGGCCTTGCGTGTGCCGCCGGGCACTACGGCGTTGCAGGCGGTCGAGCTCGCCGGTATCGCGGCGGCTTTTCCGGAGGTGACTATCGTCCCGGAACGGATGGGGATCTTTGGCCGCTTGCTGGGCACCCGAGGATTGGCCCCGGCGGATGTCTACGCGGTGCAGCCCGGCGATCGGGTGGAGGTCTACCGCCCCTTGCTGGCCGATCCGAAGGCCGCGCGTCGGCGGCGTGCGCAACGCGAAAAGCGGTGATCAATCGCCGCCACGCTCGGCGGCCGCATCCGCATCGGTATCTGGGTTCGGCGGAGTGCCGGGGGGCACAGCGGCGCCGGAGGGCAGGTAATCTCCGCTGATGCCGACCAAGCGATCCCCCTCAAAATAGATGGCGACGTATTCGCGCAGTCGTTTGCCGGAGGGTTGGCGGACGGTATAGAGATAGTCCCAGCGCGATTGATCAAAAGTGTCGGCGATCAACGGCGTGCCCAGGACATAGCGGACCTGGGAGCGCGTCATGCCCGGTTGCAGTTGATCGATCATATCCTGGGTGACGACGTTGCCCTGCTGGATGGGAAACCGATGCACGCCGGGTAGCAGCCGAAAGCGGCGTTCGCCCTCGGAACTGGCGCATGCGGTGAGCAGTAGCGAGATCAGCACCAACGCCGATAGCCGGGGAGGAGACATCGCGGGGTTTCCGTAGCCGGGATGGCGGGGGATAATACTGAAACGGCCATAGCGTTAGAAGGGGCGCGTCGGATGTCGGGAGAGGATCAGGAGATACGCAATGCAGGGCTGAAGGTCACGCATCCACGGGTGAAGATATTGCAGCTGCTCGAGCAGTCCCAGCAAAAACACATGACTGCGGACGATGTCTACCGGGCGTTGGCCGGCGCCGGAGAGGAAGTTGGTATCGCCACGGTGTACCGGGTGCTCACTCAGTTCGAGGCCGTAGGGCTGGTGGAAAAGCACTCTTTCGACGATGGCGCGGCCCATTACGAGCTCAACCGCGGCGATCATCACGATCACATGGTGTGCATGGTCTCGGGCACGGTGACCGAATTTCGCAGCGACGAAATCGAGCGTATCCAGCGCAAGATCGCAGCCGACGCGGGCTACGATCTCATAGGCCATAGTCTGGTGCTCTATGTTCGGCCGCGGGACGGGCGCGAGCGCTAATCCGCGAGTTTGGCCAGGCGGTCGCGGCTGGCGGTGTCCAGTTCTCCGCGCGGCGGTGTGGCGTGTGTCCGTCGCCGCGGTGTCGAGCGGGTGCCCGCCAACAGCTGTTGTGGGCCGCTGGCCGCCCGCATAACGAAAAAACATTGTGCAGCGCGCGCCTGTGTCGGGTGCTCGGTGCGCGCAAGCCCCCCTTGATTCGGGAGTCGATGTGGAAGATATCAGTTTGCAGTCGAAGATCGATGTCTTGACGGAAGAGCAGGTGCTCATCCAAGACAGCGCCATCGCCTTTATCGCGGCGGATGACGAATTGAAGCGAGTTCGCGCCAACCGGTTTCAACAACCGGGTTTCGATCGCGAACTCTGGCGCGAGGTAGCGGACGCCGGCTGGCTGGGTTTGCTGATTCCGGAAGAACAGGGCGGCGTAGGACTGGGTTTTGCTGATCTCGCTTTGGTGTTGATCCAGCTCGGCAAGGGGCTCACGCCGGTGCCCTTTGTGTCCACTGCAGTGCTCGCTGCCCGAACCCTGGCGCGTGCGGAGGAGCCCGGGCTCGTGAACGAATCGCTCCAGCGGCTGATCGCCGGGCAGTGGCTGCCTGCGCTGGCGTGGCAGGAGCGGCGCGCAGCGCTGGATGCTGCCGCCAGTGCCGTGGTGTGTGCGGCCGGCCGGCTGAATGGCCGCAAGCTGTTTGTGCCCGATGCCGGTGGTGCCGATAGCTTTATCGTCTCGGCCGCCGAGGCAGGGGGGACTGCGCTGTATTTGGTGGATCGAGATGCACCTGGGCTTTCCTTGGAGTTTGAACAGCGAGTTGACGGAGGATTCTTTGGCCACCTCCATTTTGCCGATACGCCCGTGGGGGCCCGCATCGCGGGGCCTGAGCAGGGTGAGGCCCTGCTCTCGGAAGTGCTCGACGAGGGCCGATTGGCGGCGAGTGCCGAGCTGCTCGGGGTCATGACCCGGGCTCTGGAAATCAGCGTCGATTACATCCAGCAGCGCGTCCAGTTCGACAAGCCCATCGGCAGCTTTCAGTCGATCCAGCACAAAACGGTGGATCTGTACATCCTGAGCGAGATTTCGCGTTCGGTCGTGTTGCAGAGCGCTGCACTGTTTGACAGTGATGGCGACGCCGGGCGTCGGGCGGTGGCCGCCAGTCAGGTCAAG
This sequence comes from Porticoccaceae bacterium, assembly GCA_041594335.1. GTDB lineage: Bacteria > Pseudomonadota > Gammaproteobacteria > Pseudomonadales > Porticoccaceae > JAGPUQ01. The sequence continues at coordinate 2,067 of JBFHML010000079.1, read as the reverse complement.
GCGCGCTGTTCCGATGCCGCACTGAAGATCGGCAAGGACGCCATCCAATTGCACGGGGGTATTGGTTATACGGACGAATGCAATATCGGCCTGTACCTCAAGAAAGCCATGTATCTGGGCTCCTGGCTGGGTAATGCGAGCGCCCACCGGGCGCGCTATGCGGAGCTGACGCTGGGGGTGGCGCAATGATCGATCTGCCGGACTACAACGCGATGGACGACGAGGCGTTCCGTCGGCTGGTGCACGACTGGATCGTTGCCAATTATCCCGAGGAGCTGCGATTTCCGCCCGAGCGGATGCACTGGGACCAGTGCGGTGAGTGGTATCTGAAGTTGGCCAAACAGGGCTGGCTGGCGCCGGGCTGGCCGCGGGAACACGGCGGCATGGGCTTGGATGCCAACAAGCTGCTGATTTTTATGGATGTGTGCGAGTCCTATGGCGTCGGCCGCACCCCGGACCAGGGCATGACCATGGTGGGTCCGCTGCTCATCCAGCACGGGACTGAGGAGCAGAAGGCCTATTATTTGCCGAAGATCCTGGCCGGGGAACATATTTGGTGCCAAGGGTATTCTGAGCCCGGTGCGGGTTCTGATCTCGCCAGTCTCCGTACCGCGGCGGTGCGCGACGGTGATCACTATGTGGTCAATGGCCACAAGATCTGGACCACGCTGGCGATGGACGCCAACATGATCTTCATGTTGGTGCGTACCCAAAATACGGGCAAGAAGCAGCAGGGCATCACCTTTTTGCTCGTCCCTCTGGACACGCCCGGCATCACGGTGCGGCCGATCATCAACCTGGGTATGCATGATGAGTTTGCCGAGGTGTTTTTTGACGACGTCCGCGTGCCGGTCGCCAATGTGGTGGGCGGTGAGAACAACGGTTGGACGATCGCCAAGGCGTTGCTCGGTCACGAACGTATCTTCATTGGCAGCCCCAAGTTCGCCACCTTGGCGATGTATCGTCTCAAGGCATTGGCGGAGGCGGTGGGCTTGTTCCAGGATCCGGTGTTTGTCTCCCGTTATACAGCGCTGAAGCTCGATGTCGAGGATCTGGGGGCCGCCTACCGGCGCTTCGTGGCAGTGCTCAAGCGTGGCGGTCACATTGGTGCCGAGGTGTCGATGCTCAAGGTCTGGAACACCGAGACCCAGCAGCGGATCACCGAACTGATGCTGGAGGCGGCCGGCGAAAGTGCCGGCGTATGGGGCGGTGTGGAGACGGCGGATGGCCTGGCGCGTCCCGCCGGCGAGTTTATCGGCTCCCGGCCCACCACCATTTACGGCGGTAGCAACGAGGTGCAGCGCAACATCCTCGCCAAAGCCGCCTTGGGATTGCCCGGCTAATGGGTATCCTGCCCGACGATGACCAGCAGTTTCGCCTGCAGGTGCGGGAGTGGCTGGAAGCCAATTTTCCGCGCGAGCTGCGCTTTCCCACGCGGCGGCTCGATTTCCGCCGTTCCCTGGATTGGCACCGCAAACTCGCTGAACAGGGTTGGGTGGCGCCGGGTTGGCCGCGGGAATACGGCGGCATGGGACTGAGCAGCTATCAGCAGGTGATCTTTGCTGAAGAGTTGGACCGCGTTGGGGTCATGGTGATTCCGAATTTCGGTATCACCATGTTAGGCCCGTTATTGATCCGCTTTGGAACTGAGCAGCAGAAAGCGCACTATCTGCCGCGGATCCTCTCCGGGGAGGATCTGTGGTGCCAGGGTTACTCGGAGCCCGGTGCCGGCTCGGATTTGGCGAGTCTGCGGACCGTCGCCGAGTTGGATGGCGATCACTGGGTGGTGAATGGCCAGAAGATCTGGACCACCATGGCGCAGCAAGCGACGCACGTCTTTCTGCTGGTGCGGACCGATAAGAGCGTCAAGAAGCAGCAGGGAATCAGCTTTCTGTTGGTGCCCATGGACAGTCCGGGGATCACGGTACGGCCCATCGAGAACATCGGCGGCTACTCCGAGTTTGCCGAGGTGTTTTTCGACGGCGTCCGGGTGCCCCGCGATGCCATGGTCGGTGAGGTCAACCAGGGCTGGTCGATGGCCAAGGCGCTGCTCGGTGCCGAGCGCAT
>JBFHML010000078.1:0-7082 GCA_041594335.1 Porticoccaceae bacterium | reverse complement strand
CTAGGCATGTCCCAATATGTGGATTCACCGCTTGCCCTCTCTCGGCCACCGAAATCCTTCGACGCCGGCAGCACCCGTCGGCGCATCAGGCTAACGAATCCATGTTACGGTCCGGCTACACCAGAGAAGCAGACAATTCTCATGCCAGACGACCGAGCTCCGGCGAGACCTGGCCGTCAATGCTTGACGTCGTCGCCTTCCGGGGGCGCCTTCCCGGGCTCAGCCTTCGCAGCGGGTTTACGCGTCCGCTTTACCGGGGGGCGCGACGTGGCCGGCGCCTCGACAACGGCCTTGGTGGTCAGCATGCGCCGCAACTGCGCAATTTCCGCGGTCAGCTGCCCCACCCCGTCCTCAACTTCACCGAGGCGATCACGGACATCGAGCATATCTGCCCGGGAAGGCATATTGAGCGCCGCGAGCTGTTGACCGATCAACTCTGAAATCATGTGCTGGGCGTGCAACCACTCCTGAAACAGGTGGCCGAACGTCTTGCCGAATTTCTCGTCAGCCATAATGTCAGTGAGCATCTCACTCCACTGCTTTTCGGATTTCTGGTACCACTCGCGCCACATGCGCATGGGTTCGAGCAGGCGCTCGTTCCGATCGTCATTCATACTCATCTCCTGGTGGACGTGGGCTTCTTCCGCCGCCGCTGCGGCGTGACAGAATCCGGTACTTGCGCGCTGTCGCGCGGGGCCGTGTCCCGCTTACGGGGACCGCCGAGATAGAAATCCAGCGCCGTGCGGTGGAAGTCGAGCAAACTAATCCAGTTATCCAGAAACAGCTGACCGGCCCGAGTCAGGCTATACATACGGCGGGCCGGACCGGCTGCCGAGGTATCCCAGAAAGAAGAAATCAATCCCAGCCCTTCCATTTGCCGCAAGGTCCGATACAGGGAGCCCGAGTTATATCGACCAAATCCCGCCTCTTCCAACCGCTGCGCAAGCTCATAGCCGTAGCCCGACCAATCCTTGAGCAAGGCCAGCAGATTCGCCATGAGCATTTCCCCGGGCAGCTTCGGATCGGCGCGGTCTTCCACACCGTCACGCGCGCTATCGGCCCCATCTCCTACACCGTCATTGTCAGCAGCCATCACTGTCGCTCCGCATTTATTCATGGTTGACATTTAAATGCATTTTGCATATACATGCAACACGATCAGGGTTGCCTGCTCGTCCGCCGCTTGATTCAAGCGGCCCCATATACCAGAGGAGATCGACCTATGAGCGAGACCACTTCTACTACTGCCAAGACTTCCGGCGGCGCGGCCAAGGCCAAGGCCAAAGCCCCAGAAATGCAGCGCTTTTTCGACGCACTCACCGCGAACCAAAAGTTGATGTGGGAATCGCTGGAGAGCGCACGCAAGCGAGGCATTCGCATCAACGACACCCTGGCCTCGTCGTTCTCCAAGAACCAGGAGGACATGCTGGGACTGATGCGCAAGCTCACCTTCAGCCCCCGCGATTACAAAGGCAACGTCACCGCAGCGATAGATACGGTCACCGCCTCCCAAGCTCATGCGATGGAGCTGTTCAAATCCTTGTTTTCCGAATACAACCAAAGCCGCGAGGTTGCCAGATCGAGCGCCAAGGAACTGTATGAAAACAATAAGGAAATCACTGCCGCGGGCATTGAAGCCGCACAGTCCTGGGCGTCGGCCAACCCCTTCACTGAGTCTCTCAAAAAGACCGCAGCCGGAATGAAAAAGGTCGCGGACGCGACTCGGGAAGCCCTCGCCTGACGGCTCGCGCCAAGGCCGGAGTACAATGGGATACTCCGGCTTGGGCGCACTCGCAATTAACCGCAGCAGTAGGCGGACGCTATGAATATGAGTCAAGTGGACCTGGGCTACGATGAGGATGCGGAAGAGCTCGATCAGCTCATAGAGCCCGACGAAGATCCCAACCCCTTTGACCACGATCCTGGTGTCGAGGCCGTCTACACTCCGCTGTGGCGCGAACTCTTCTGGCCCACCGAATTCGCGCGGCTGCTGTGCAGCCCAGTGTATCGGGGTGAAGGTGTGCCCCACGGCCACGGCGAGCCGGTACTCGTGATCCCAGGCTTTCTGGCCAATGATTTGATGATGATCCCCCTGCGCCGCTGGCTCCGCCGGATTGGGTACCGGTCCTATCGTGCCGATATTGCCTGGAATACCGACTGTCCGAACAAGACGGCACTGCGGCTGGTTCACAAGATGAAAGTGCTGCATCGCAAGACCGGGCAAAGGGTCATCCTCGTAGGCCACAGTCTCGGCGGGATGCTGGCCAAGTCCATCCTCCAGCATGCTCCGGAATTGGTCGATCGGGTCATCACCCTGGGATCGCCTTTCCGCGATCACGTCCGCGCGCATCCGGCCGTCACCGGGATCTGGGAATACCTGCTTGGCGGCCAGGGCAAGCTTGTCGGACGCAACCTCCACGCGTCTTGCGGAACCGGGTACTGTATGTGCGACTTTGTGCGCCATATGTTGCAACCGGAAGATCGGTCGGTACCGCAATTTGCGATCTATTCCCGTAACGATGGCGTGGTGGATTGGATGAGCTGCGCTGAAGAAGACCCAGACGCCAACCTGGAAATCAACGAAGCCACCCATATCGGGCTGATTTTTCACCCACGGGCGCTCCAAGCGATCGCCAACCGGCTCGCCGAGCACATCACACCCGTCCCCGGCGCCTAACTGTCGCGGGCTGGCTCGCGCTACCCTTCGAGCCAACGCCACGTCAGCCCGGCAGCACCGGCAGTTCGATGCAGGAGGGGCGACTGGCGGAATGAAATACCTGCTGGAGTGCCGGCTCGCTGCGGCTTGCCACCAAGGAGTTCTCTCCGGTGGTGGGGTTACGGTCGTAACGCGGGAAATCACTGGATGTCACGATCAATCGCAGCCGATGTCCTGCTTTGAGTACGGCGGCCGTCGACCATAGCGAAATGTCCCAGCGCTGTGGTAATCCGGGCCGATAGGCTTCGCCGGATTGCGCGCTGTAATAGGATGCTCGAACCACACCGTCACAGAGGTTCAGCGTTCGACCATCTGGCCGCAGGTCGCAGAGCTTGACCACCCAATCGGCGTCCGCGCCACTGCTGCTGGCGTAGAGCACCATCCGCACCTCGCCGGCAATTTCCAAATCTTCCGGCAACGCCTCGGACGTGTAGACCAGGACATCGCGCCGGCTCAAGATCGGGGCTTGGTCCACGGGTCCTGGGGTGTATTGCGGTGGCATCAAAAGGTTTCCACCGCAGGTCGGACACGGATTCTCTGGATCATAGACATAGGCGTCCGGGCACTCTTCGTCGGCAGGCGCGTTGCGGCGTAAAGTGCCTGCCTCTCCCAGGAACCAGCGCTGCGTAGTCGTCTGCGGATCGGGCCACTCGTCTTGGTCGCGCCAACGGTCACGGCCCTGGACAAAGACCCTCACCCTGGGCTCGGCACCGACGTCGGCGCCACGCAACCAGCGATCGAACCAACGCAGCTGCAACATCGTCAAATCTCCTTGGAGATCCAACAGATAACCACTGCTGCGAAAACCAAAATCGACCTGACCCACATAGTTGAGAAACATGGCATGCGCCCAGGGGCCAACCACCAGCCGCGTACACTCGCGCGCTGCTGCGGAGCCGCCATTTTTTCGCATTCCCGCGTAGTGGCTGAGGTCTGCAGCCAGAAGCAAGTCGTGCCAACCCGCAATAATCAGCGCGGGCACCTTGACCTGATCATGGCGATCACTGAACAACAGTGAACGAGTCCAGTCGTCAGGCGCGGGATGACGCAGAATCTCGAACAGGAAGGGGACGAAATGCGGATCTTCCGGATGCGCCGCGGCAAGCGCGTCCAAGGGCCGCTGGCGCAGCGTGTCCTCAAAATGATCCAACGAGTCCACCAACTCCACCAGCCGCCCACCGAAGCTCGCCGGATCCAGGCCCATACGTAGCAGGGCAGCAGGGCCGATGGTGCGCAACGCCCACATCACCAGCGTCGAGAGATTGGCGACCCCGTCTCGCCAGAAATGGTCTCGCCAAAAATCATTCGGTGCCGTCGTGGGTGAAATCGCCTTCAACGCCGGGTGGCCGGAAACAGCGCTAAGCCAAGTAGTTCCGCCCATGTAAGAAAGCCCGTAGGCACCAATGTTGCCATCACAAAACGACTGACTCGCAATCCAGTCCAGCGTGTCGGCACCATCGGCCTCTTCATTGGCGTAGGGGAAAAAGACCCCGCCATCCGAAGCCCAGCGGCTGCGCACGTCCTGAATGACCACAGCGTAGCCTGCCGCTGCGGCCCGGATCGGATCCAGGGTCATCGCAACAATGGGCAGAAACTCCTTGTTGTAAGGGGTGCGCTGTAACAATACGGGGAAGGCCGTACCCTGATCTGGCCGATAGATATCCGCCTTCAGACAAACCCCGTCGCGCAAGGGCACACTGACATTTTTTTCGATGATCACAGTCATAGCTCATAGCCTCCAGAACGACTCGGTGCGCAACCCGCGCCCGAGGGGTGCGACGCTGGCACTCTAACGGCAGCAAAACCCGTTCCACCGCCACGGTATTGTGTTTGCCGAAATTTGGCCCGACAGTATGTCGATCCCAACATGACAGCGGAGTGATCTGCGATGTACAAGCCTTGGTTCACCGGCATCATTCTGGGTAGCGTGATCGCCATTGCAGCGAGCGCCATCGGCGGCTACCGACTGCTCGGGCCCTCGGCGCCACAATTCGCTGAAGTTCTGGAAATCCAAGAAATTACCCGAGAGGTGCCCGCGGTCAAAGAAGTCTGCAGCGATGTGCAAGTCACACACCGCAAGCAACCCAGGGATGAGAATCAACTTCTCGGCACCGTCGCCGGAGCCGTGATCGGCGGAGTGGCCGGAAACCAGATCGGCGGCGGCAGCGGCCAGAAAATCGCCACCGCCGCCGGTGCGATAGCCGGGGGAGTGGCAGGGAAGAAAACCCAAGAAAAGATGCAATCTTCGAGCACTTACACCACAACCGAGCGGCGTTGCGAAACCCTGGAGGAAACCCGCACCGAGGTTATCGGCTACGACGTCCGTTACCGCCTCGACAACCGAGAGGGACGAGTCCGGATGGACAATAAACCCGACGGACGCATTCCTGTGCACAATGGTGAATTGGTGCTGGCCTCGAAGCCGGTTGGTGCCGATCCAAAATGAGCACACCACAACCACCGGACCCCCCCGAAACGCCACCACGTCACACCCATATCGGCTCTTCACGAACCCTGGGCGAGCGCGTACTCAGTGCGATCGAGCATTTCGGCAATCGACTGCCCGATCCGGCTCTCTTATTTTTCTTGCTGCTATTGGCGACTTGGGGCGCCTCGGCACTGCTGGCCCCGGTAACGTTCACCACCCGTCACCCCGGCACCGGCGAAACCATCCAGATAACCAACCTACTGTCCGGAGCAGAGCTGGCGCGATTTTTGACGGACATGGTGCCCACCTTCACCTCCTTCGCCCCCCTAGGCATCGTGCTAGTCGCCTTACTCGGCGTAGGCGTCGCCGAACGTGCCGGCCTTATCGACAGCTGCCTACGCGCCCTGCTGGCTATCGCCACGCGTCGCTGGCTAACGCCACTGGTCATTTTGGTCGCCATTCTCAGCCACACGGCAGCCGATGCCGGCTATGTGGTGGTGATTCCGTTAGCCGCGGCGATCTTCCAAGCCGCGGGGCGCCACCCACTCGCCGGCATAGCGGCAGCCTTCGCCGGAGTATCCGGGGGATTCTCGGCCAGTTTCTTACCCTCCGCACTCGACCCGCTGCTCCAGGGCATTACCCAAGAAGCGGGACGCGTGGTTGACCCCGGGTTGCTGGTCAACCCCTTGTGCAATTGGTTTTTCATGAGCACCTCCTGCGTATTGGTGGTGGGTCTGGGCTGGTGGTTGACCGACCGAGTAGTGGAGCCCCGACTATCTCGCGACCATCCCAATCTCACCGCGCCGCCGGCCTCGGCAGCCGCGAGCGTATCAGCACGGGAACGCCGGGGGCTGCGCTGGGCCGGCGCGGGGTTGGCAACCGGCCTAGCCCTCCTCGCGGCTGCGGTACTGCCCACGGAATCCGCGCTGCGCGACCCGAGCACCGGCGACCTAGCGTCCTTTGGCGCACCACTGATGCGCGCCATAGTGCCTCTCATTTTTCTGCTCTTCCTGGTGCCCGGCATCCTGTATGGCATTGCTGCGGGGACGATTCGCAGCCATCGCGATGTCGTCGCCGGCATGACGCAGTCCATGGAAACCATGGGCTACTACATCGTCATGGCATTTTTCGCCGCGCAATTTATCGCCGCCTTCAACCACTCCCAACTCGGCATCCTGCTCGCAGCCAGCGGCGCTGAGGTACTCCGCGCGCTCGCGCTGCCACCCCAGCTCACGGTGCTCGGCATCATTCTGCTATCGGCGCTCATCAATCTCTTCGTGGGCTCTGCCTCGGCCAAATGGTTATTGATCGCGCCCATCTTCGTGCCCATGCTGATGCAACTCGGCATCTCCCCGGAGCTCACCCAGGCGGCCTACCGGATCGGCGATTCCAGCTCCAATATCGTCACACCACTGATGCCCTACTTTCCTCTGATCGTAGCCTTTTGCCGGCGCTATCTCGCAAGCGCCGGGATCGGCACTTTGGCGGCGATGATGGTGCCGTATGCGCTGACGCTGCTGATCGGCTGGAGTCTGCTCCTACTCGTCTACTGGGCCAGCGGGCTACCCCTGGGCCTGCAAGCGTCCTACACATACCCGAGCGGCTAGTCACCGGGAACCTGGGGTCGCGAATCCCACCCGCATCGCCTTGACTCTCATCGGGGCTTGGGCAAGACTCATTTTTGACCCTCGGGTAACGTTTCATCCGGACGCTGTGATCAGCGCCGTCCTTTCATCAATCGAGAAACACGGAATCCAAGCTATGGGCAGCAGCGAAAGCAGCCATATTTTTCAATCCCTGACGGCGGGTCTACGGAAGCCGCGGGTGGTAGTGATTGGCAGTGGTTTGTCGGGGATCTGCATGGGCATGCGGTTGATGGCCGCGGGTTATGACGATCTGGTGGTATTGGAGCAGGCCGACCGCTGTGGCGGGACCTGG
>JBFHML010000077.1:0-7371 GCA_041594335.1 Porticoccaceae bacterium | reverse complement strand
GCCCGCGCCGCGCTCTGCGCCGGTGATCAGGGCGACTACTGGGAGATGCACGATGCCCTGTTCTCCTGGTCTGGCGCGCTGTCGCCGGAGGCCCTGGAGAAGGGGGCCGGGGAGCTGGGCCTGGATGCCGGCGACTTCGCCGCCTGTGTGGCCGGCGGGCGCCATGCCGAGGCGGTTGCCGCGGACCAGGCACTGGGCCAGCAGCTGGGGGTCCGGGGCACGCCGAACTTCTTTCTGGGCAGGCCGGATGCCACCGATCCACAGCGGGTGACCCTGGTGCAGCGGATTCCGGGCGCGGTGGCCTACCCGGTGTTCAGCGCCGCCATTGATGCCCTGTTGGAACCCGGCGGGGGCGACGGGCCCGCTACTCCGTAGGCATTGCCGGCAAGGGCGGGCTTGGCGGCGCACGTGCTGCGTCTTGTGCGGCTGTGCTCGGTGCGTCGGGCTCGACCTGGATTTGATACAGCCAGGGCCACAGCTTGCCGGTGACGAACAGGCGCTGGCCCTCGGCATCCCACGCAATGCCGTTGAGCACGTCGATGGACTGGCCGGGCGCCGGGTCTGGGCGCAGACCGCTGAGGTCGACCCAGGCGCTCACCCGGCCACTGGCGGGGTCGATGCGGGCGATGCGCTCACTGCCCCAGACGTTGGCCCAGATTTCGCCGCGGATGACTTCCAGTTCGTTGAGCCCGGACACGGCTGCGCCGGCTGCGGTGACCTGCACGCTGCCGAGTTCTTCGAACGTATGTGGATCGCGGAACACCAGGCTCGCGGAGCCGTCGCTCATCACCAGTCGCTGGCCGTCCCAGGCCAGCCCCCAGCCCTCGCCCGCATAGGGGAGGGTTGCGACCCTGCGCAGGCTCAAGCGGTCGCGAACCAGGGCCTCGCCGGCGTGCCAGGTGAGTTGGATCAAATGGTCGCCGACGACGGCCAGGCCCTCGCCGAACTGCCAGCGGGGCAGGGCCGCGCTGCGCAGTACTCGACCGGTGGTCAGGTCGATTTCCCGCAGGCTCGAACGGCCGTGGAGGCCCGTGCTTTCGTAGAGGTGACCCTCGGCCCAGGCCAGGCCTTGGGTGAACGCCTCGGGATCGTGTGGAAAACGGGCGATGACGCTATAGCCGAGTACCGGTGGCGCTGTACTGGCGGTAGCGGTTGAACAGCAAGTGAGGGCCAGCCAGCAGAGAATCGCGAGCCGGGGGCCTGCGTTCATGCGAAAGCGGGGGCGGCGGACGGTGCGGCGAAGGCGATGACGTGCGCCAGGTCCGGGCGTACGCCGACATCGGCACCGATCGGATGGTCGTGATGCGAAGGCACCAGCGCGAGGACTTCCGCGCCCGAGGCGAGCGTCAGGGTGTAGAGCATTTCTCCGCCGCGAAAGACCTTGTGGCGCACGCGGGCACGCAGACCGCTGGTGTCGTCATGTACGAGGTCGTCCGGCCGTAAGAGAACTTCGACCGGGCCGGCGGCACCCGGGTTTGATGCGGCGAATTCGCCTAATTCGGTGACGATGGTGCCGTCGGCGCGCCGTTCTCCGCGCAAAAAAGCGCCCTCGCCGACAAAGTCGGCCACCATGCGGTCCGCCGGTCGATGATAGAGGTTATAGGCAGTGTCCCATTGCCGGAGTCGACCTTGGTCGAGCACACCGACCAGATCGGCCAGTGCGAAGGCCTCGTGCTGGGAGTGGGTGACCAGCAGGGCGGTAGTCCCCTCGGCTAGGAGTAGATCGCGCAGCGCCTGTCCAAGGCTTTCTCGCAACTCGAGATCGAGGCTCGAAAAAGGTTCGTCAAGCAGCAACAGCGATGGCCGGGGCGCCAATGCGCGCGCCAAGGCGACCCGTTGTTGTTGGCCTCCCGAGAGCTGATGGGGATGGCGATCTGTCAGGGCTGCAAGGCCCACCGCGGCCAGCACGTCGCGCGCGCGCGATTCCCGACTGGTGGCGGGCATCCGATGTAGACCAAAGCGCACGTTATCGAGCACGCTCAGGTGTGGCAGCAGGGCAAAATCCTGGAATACCATGCCGATGCCTCGGTGTTCCGGTGGCACGCGCCCGGTGCTGTCCGTAAGGACCCGGGAGCCGACCACAACGCGTCCGGCGCCGACGGGCTCCAGTCCCGCGATGATGCGCAGCGCCGTGGTCTTGCCGGAACCCGAGGCTCCCAACAGGCAGCCGATGGCACCGGCGGGAATCTCGAAGGAAAGCTGGTCGAGCACGGGCGCGCCGTCGTACGCAGCGCATACGCCTTCAAGACAAAGTTGCATGTTCGCTACCACGATGTAGCCAGTAGGTGGGCAGCAGACCGACGGCGACGATCGCCAGCGCCGGTAGCGCGGCGCGCTGCCATTGTCCTTCTGTCGTAAATTCGAAGATGCGCACCGCCAGCGTGTCCCAGCCGAAGGGGCGTGTCATCAAGGTGATCGGCATTTCCTTCATGACATCGACGAAGACCAACAGGGCCGCGGTAAGAACGCCGCCCCGGAGCAATGGCAAATGCACCTTGAGGAAGAGCCGAAGTCCACTCACGCCGAGGTTGCGAGCCGCCTCTTCGACGCTGGGCTTGAGACGCAGGGCCGCGCCATTGACCGGCGTGGCGGCGACCGCCAAGAAGCGCACTGTGTAGGCGACGAGCAGGAGCACAATACTGCCGCGCAGCATCCCGGTCAGTCCCGGCATCCCGTGCAGAACCAAGCCGGCGGCGGCGAAGAAGGCTACTGCAAGCAACGCACCGGGCATGGCATAGCCCAGGGTGGCCAACCGGGCCAACCAGCTCATGGCCGCCGTCGGGGCTCGCCGCTGCGCCCAACTCAGCGCCAGTGCCAGCGCCGGCAGCAGCAGGGCGGCGCCCAGCGCCAGTTGCAGGGAATTGGCCGCGAGCAACCAGTAGCGCCGATCCAGGCCGTCGACCTCGCGCGCAGCCCACAGCAGCAATTGGCCCACCGGCAGCGCGAAAGCGAGCACCCAAACGAGCGTACAGGTCAGGGTTGCGATCCAAGCGCCCCGTGGTGCCAGGCGGCGGCGTAAGACCGGCGCCGCGCCCAGAGAAACGAACCGTTGGCCAGACCGCGCCCGTTGCTCCAATGCCAGCAGGGCGAGCACGAACAGCAGCAGCACCGCCGCGATCTGCAAGGCACCGCTGACCGAAAACAACCCGTACCATGTGCGATAGATCGCCGTGGTCAGGGTGTCGTAATTAAAAGCTGCTACGGCGCCAAAGTCTGCCAGGGTTTCCATCATGGCCAGCAAGGTTCCCCCACCAATCCAGGGGAGAGCCAGTGGCAAGGCGGCGCGCCGAAATGCCTGGGCTGGGGGGTGGCCCATCAATCGCGCAACTTCCATCAGCCGTGCGCCTTGACTGGCCAAAGCGTTACGCACCACCAGATAGACATAGGGGTAGAGGGTCAGAATCAGCACCGCCATGGCGCCCCACCGGTTGCGCACCTCGATGGCGGAAACGCCGGGTACGTGTTCGCGCAACAGCGACTGGAAGGGGCCGGCGTAGTCGAACAGGCCAATGTACACCGTGGCCAGCACATAGGCCGGCACCGCCAGTGGCAGCAATAACGCCCAGGCAAAAAAGGCGCGCCCAGGGAATTCGCACAGTGCGACTACCGCCGCGAGTCCAGTCCCCAGCACACTGACGCCGAGACCTACCCCGAGTACCAGCCACAAGGTATTCCAGCTCGCCCGCGGTAAGACGTGGGCGCTGAGGTGAGCCCAGACCTCGGCGTCGGGCTGCAGCAATGCGGCTGCGATGACCAGCAATACCGCGAGCGCCGGTGTCGCGATAGCCAGCGCGACGAGGTGCCAGCTAACGCCCCGCCCGCGTCCGCGCAGACGCCGCGGCGCTAGCGCCGCGGCGTGCAACTCGGGCTGGAAGGGTGGGGCGGTAGCCATCAATGGTAGCCGGCGCGATCCATCAGCCGGACCGCTGCGGCTTGGAACTCTCCCGCGGTCGACAGATGGATATCGTCGGCGCGGAAGGTGCCCCAGGCGGCCACCAAGGGGTCAAGTTCAACCTGTGGATTGACGGGATACTCGAGGTTGAGCGAGGCGAATAGCTGCTGCGCCTCGCCGGCGGAGAGCCATTCGATGAACGCGCGCGCCGCCGCTGGGCGCGGGCTGTGCCGGGTGACGCCGGCGCCCGACACGTTCACGTGAACACCGCGCTCGCCGGAGCCCTGGTCAGACCAAAACAACGCGACCGGCAGATCCGGCTGTTGCCGTTGCAGGCGGCCCACATAATAGGTATTGACCAACCCGACATCGCACTGGCCTGCCGCGATTGCCTCGATGACTTGGGTATCGCTGGCAAAGGGCGGTGCCGCCAGGTTGTCTACCCAGCCGCGCACGATTGCTTCGGCTGCGCTCTCCCCGCGGCTGGCGATCATGGTGGCTACCAGCGATTGGTTGTAGACCTCCTTGCTCGTGCGCAGGCATAGCCGGTTGTCCCAGCGCGCATCGGCCAGCCCGGCATAGGTGCTCAGTTGGTCGGGGTCTACCCGTTCGGTTGAATACACGATGGCGCGGGCGCGCAGGGAGAGCCCGAACCAGCGATTTTCTGGATCCCGCAGATGCGCCGGCACATTGGCCTCGAGGGTCGCAGACTCAATCGGCGCTAGCAGATCCTGCTGGGTCGCTTGCCAGAGATTACCGGCGTCGACGGTGATCAAGACATCGGCTTGGGTGGCCTCGCCTTCGGCGGCGAGGCGAGCTAGCAGTGGCCCCGCTTTGTCGGTGACGAAGCGTATCGGAATGCCGGTTTCCTCGGTATAGCGTAACAGTAGTGGCTGAATGAGGTGCTCGGCGCGCGCCGTGTACACCACCAGTTGCGCGTCGTCGGCTTTGCCGCCGCAGGCGGCCAACAACAGCAACGCGGTGACACAGCAACACAGGCGGCTCAATGTTCTCATCGGGCAAGTCCTCGTCCGGGGTCTGGAGTCGCGTATCGGGTGTTCGCCTTTGGTCTTCGTGCACCCTGCGCGAGGACACGGGGGTATCACTGGGCAGGGGCTGCAGAGTATGCCTGACTCGACACCAGATGCGAATAGTTTTCATTTTAATGCCCTGCCTGGTCCTTTTCGGTGATCGAGGTCGAATGCGCCGGGGTGGCTGGCTAAGATAAGCGATCAGCGCGGTCCAGGGCGCGCGCGGGGCGCTGCTGACCCCGCCGGACTTGACCCAGCGCAACCGCAGGGAGGGGCGGCGATGGCCCATCAAAGTCGTAGGACACTGGATCACTGGCAGTTGACCCCAGACGAATTGGCGGCGTTGCGTGGCCAGATGCTGCGTTTTGCGCGGGTTCAGCTGCGTGATCCCGATCTGGCGGAGGACGCGGTCCAGGAGGCCCTGGCAGGGGCGCTGCGCAACCGGGACTCCTTCGCCGGACGAGCGGCGTTACGTACTTGGATATTCGGCATTCTCAAGCACAAGATTGCCGATACATTGCGCCAGCAATCGCGTGTGGTGACAGAAACCGCCCTGGACGATGACGATAGCGAGTGCCTGGCCCGGCTGTTCGACAGCAATGGCTACTGGCTTCCCGAGGCGCGACCACAGGTTTGGCGCAACCCCGACGTCAGCTTGGAGGATCGTCGATTCTGGGAGGTCTTCGAAGCCTGCCTTGAGCATCTCCCGGGACGGCAAGCGCGCGTTTTCATGATGCGGGAATTTCTGGGGTTGGAGTCCGCGGAAATCTGTAAGGCCGCGGGGATCACCTTGACCAACCTCCATGTGTTGCTGCATCGAGCGCGCCTGCGCCTGCGCGCTTGTCTCGAACAACACTGGTTTGCCGAGGAGCGCTAACGAATGAAGCACTGTGAACAAAGCACCCGTCTGCTGTCGGAGGCCATGGAGCGCCCGCTCGCCCGTGGCGAGCGTCTGGCGTTGCGCTGGCACTTGATGATGTGTGGCGCCTGTCGGCGTTTCGAACGCCAGCTCGGCTGGTTGCGATGGCTAGCGGAACGTTATGTGCCTCCGGAGCCTGTGGCGGTGGGCGATGGTCCGGCGCGCGTTCGCCCCTGACCGGGCGCTTATCGATCCGCATCCAGGGGCAGGCAATAGCCGCTCACTGTAAGTCCGTTGCGCCGTCGGCGACCAAGTGGCATCGCGGGAATCCAGGAGGCGAGCATGCCGGCTCGCGAGGCGGTGGGGTGATGAAGTGGCGGATTGGATGGTGTTGGCTGGTGGTTGGCTGGTTTGGGTCGAGTGCCGTGGCGCTGGACCCGGTGACCCAGTGGCGTATCGCATGGCCACGAACCGATTTTTCTCTGGCCACGGTCGATCTGACGGAGATTCGTGACGCCGGGCCGGGCAAGGATGGGATTCCAGCGATTGATCAGCCGCGGTTCGTTCCGCTCGTGGAATATCAGGGGGCGGAAGGCGATGAACCCGTAATTGGTGTTCGTATCGGCGATCAGTCCCGGGCCTATCCGCTGCGCATTCTGATTTGGCATGAGATCGTCAACGACATCCTGGGCGGCGTGCCCATTGCGGTGACCTACTGTCCGCTGTGCAACACGTCGGTGGTGTTCGATCGCCGGCTCGGCGAACGGGTGCTGGATTTTGGCACCACGGGCAAGTTACGCCACTCGGACCTGGTCATGTACGACGGGCCAACCGAGAGCTGGTGGCAGCAGTATGATGGCACCGCCATCGTCGGCGAGCTGGCCGGGCAACGACTCCGTGTGCTGCCTTCGCGACTGGAATCGTTGGACGAGTTCCGATCCCGGGCGCCGCGCGGCACCGTGTTGATTCCCAACGATCCTAATTTCCGCAACTATGGTGCCAATCCCTATGTGGGTTATGACCGTGCCGCGGTGCCCTTTCTGTATGGTGGCGCTTTGCCAGTGGGGATCGAGCCCATGGTGCGAGTGATTGCGGTTGGCGAAACTGCCTGGACGATGCCGCTGGTCCGCGCGGCGAGTCCCTTGCGACATGAGGGGCTGGAGCTGCGCTGGGCGGCCGGGCAGCGCTCGGCGCTGGACAGCGCGCAGATTGCGGCCGGGCGGGAAGTGGGCAGTGTGGTCGTGCGCCGAGACGGCGAGGATGTGCCCCATGTGGTGACCTTTGCCTTTGCATTCTTTGCATTCAATCCAGCCGGGGTGTTGCATACTCTCGAAGGGCCGTTGAGGCAGGAGCATGCGCCGGCGCGCTGACTCCAGCCCGTGTCGGCCGGCGGGGCCTGGCCGCAGAAAATGTCCTAACTACAATTGGTCGCAATCGGGGGAGAGCGAGTCATGAAGAGTGTGCAAAAGTCGTTTTGGGCGCTGTGGTTAGTGGTGGGTCTATTCACTGTACCCGCGATGGCCGCCTGTCCGCCTGACGAGGATCCCGTGGCGCGTTTCGAGGGTTGCCGGAAACTCGCGGAGGACGGG
>JBFHML010000076.1:0-8335 GCA_041594335.1 Porticoccaceae bacterium | reverse complement strand
GTCCCTTCTGCCACCACGGGACTCCTGATCGCCCTCATCGAAGGCAAACTGCAGCGCTTTGCGCGCTCCGACTTCGCTGACCGCCCTACGGCGCACTGGCCGGAGCAGTGGCGGCTGTTGGAGCCGCATCTGCTGGGCTCTGCCCAGATCTCTCCGCTTGCAACGCCTTAAAGCGCGCCACGTAGGCATCGTAATGCTGGGCCAACTCGGCGTGTTGGAGCTGGCGTTCCTGTAACCGGGCGCGCACCTTGAGCTCACGCTCATCCAGATCGGCCAGCGCATCCAGCACGCTTTCCGTCACCGGCTTGCCGCGACGCTGCAGGTTGGCGGCGCGTTCCTGAACCGCTTCTCGCGCACGCGCAAGCTCTTCGAGCTGCGTCTCTGCGATGCCGATCTCCCGCGCGACCTCTCCGAGCCGGCGCTCCTTGACCGCCTCAATATCGGCGACCGAGCTGTAGCTGGTCAGCAGGTAGCGATCAATCTTTTCTCGCTCGGCGAGCTGCTCCGCAGAGAGCCGAACGCCGTCCACGTCCCCGGCTCCCGCCGGGCTGTCGCCACCGGGCGCCACCGTTTCCAGCACGCGGCCATCCTCGGCCAGAATCTCGTAGCCGCGCTCCGCAGCGCCGGCCGGCACCGTGTGATCGATGACCAAAACACCCTGCTCGTTGCGATAACGGTACATCTTGGCCGCCTCGGCCACGGGCAGCTCCGGCCAACACAACACCAAACTCACCGCCGTCGCGGCAGCCATAGAGATTCGGTTCAATCGCTGCATCCCGCCCCCCGATGATTTCATACGCCATAGCGGCGTCGGTATGCCCGCACCGCCGCCGCTTCCGCAGCGGCACCGGCCTCAAGATATTCAATGATGTGACCGATATCGACGATACTGATCACAGGAACGGACAATTCCCGGGCAAGCTCCTGGGTAGCAGATTCGCTCCCCCGCCCGCGCTCCCTACGGTCGAGACCCAACACCACACCTGCAACTTCGGCCCCCGCTTCGGCCAACAAAGCCGCTGATTCCCGAATCGCCGTCCCCGCGGTAATCACATCATCGATGATCAGTGCACGCCCGCGCGGCGGCGCACCGACCAGACTACCGCCCTCCCCATGACTCTTGGCCTCCTTGCGATTGAAGGCCCACGGCCAATTGCGATCATGGTGCTCGGCCAAGGCAATGGCGGTAGCGACCACCAATGGAATGCCCTTGTAGGCGGGACCGAAGAGGAAATCGAATTTGAGATCGGAAGCGGCGATCGCCCCCGCATAACACTGCCCCAACACGGCAGCACTATCGCCGTCACAAAAGCTGCCGGCATTAAAGAAATAGGGGCTGATCCGGCCCGATTTGAGCTCGAAGCTCCCAAACCGCAACGCCTTTGCGGCCACTGCGAGCTCAATGAAACGCCGCTGGAAGGCCTGCATCCTCTCCTCCGTTGCCAAGCTGCCTCAGCACGCGCCGGATGCGGCACGGCATAGCCGTCCGGTATGATACAGCCCGACAGCAAAAGGGGCGATCATGAGGGTTATCAGCCTATCCTGCGACGGCATTTTCCAGGCCGCGGCCCGCGGCCTGTTCGAGTGGTTGAGCGGGCAAGACGCGGAGATCATCTGTCTGCAGGATTTGCGGGCGCGCATTCCAGAACTGGAGGATCGCAGCGAATTCCAGCTCGACGGATTCACTGCCTATTACCTCGACTCTTCGGACCCACACAGCGACGGCGTGGCGATCTACACCAAAGTCATTCCCAAAGCGATTATCTACGGCTTTGGCATGGCCAGCGGCGAGGATACCGACGGCCGCTATCTGCAGGCCGATTTCGGATCCGTCAGCGTGGTGTCGCTACTCGCCCCACCGGCCGAGCAAGCAGAGGTCAAAAGTCGATTTTACGGCGCGCTGCAGGCCCATATGGACAAGGTCACACGCAAGCGTCGGCGCTACATCTACTGCGGCGGTTGGGGCATGGCCGGATCGGACAGTGATGTGGAAAACGCCGCGGCGCATCGTGATGAGCCCGGCTTTGGCGCCGAGGACGCGCAGTGGTGGCGGCAGATCCAAGACCAAGTGGGCTATGCCGACGCCTTCCGGCTCGGCAACACCGATGACGATGAGTTCAGCTGGTGGCCCTCAGGCACCCTGGGCAAAGGCGACGGCTGGCGCACCGACACCCAGTTGGTGTCCCGGGAACTAGTCCGCACAGTGGAATACGCGGTGATCTACAAGGCCAAAGCATTTTCCAGCCATGCACCGGTGATCGTGGATTACGACCTGTTGGAGCTCTAGGCCAGCGCTGCCGCCCCCCAACCGGGGCTACTGGGC
Source organism: Porticoccaceae bacterium (assembly GCA_041594335.1). Lineage (GTDB taxonomy): Bacteria > Pseudomonadota > Gammaproteobacteria > Pseudomonadales > Porticoccaceae > JAGPUQ01. The sequence continues at coordinate 6,012 of JBFHML010000076.1, read as the reverse complement.
CAGCGCCATCTGTTGCACGCGGATCAGATCGGCGATGCCTTGCCGCGCCAGCTTCAACATGGCGTCAAGGTCAGCTGCCGAAAACGGTGCCGCCTCGGCGGTGCCCTGCACCTCGACGAACTCCCCCGGCGCAGTCATCACCACGTTGAGATCGGTTTGCGCGCCGGCGTCCTCCGCGTAATCGAGGTCCAGCACCGGACACCCCTGAAACATGCCTACCGATACCGACGCGATCATGTACCGCAGCGGATCGTCGACAAGACGCTTGCGCCGCTGCAGGTGACGTAGGGCGTCGACCAGCGCCACGCACGCCCCGGTAATGGCCGCCGTGCGTGTGCCGCCATCGGCCTGGATGACGTCGCAGTCGATGGTAATCGTGTGTTCTCCAAGCTTGGTGAGATCCAGCGCGGCGCGCAGCGAGCGGCCGATCAAACGCTGGATTTCCTGGGTGCGCCCGCCCTGGCGACCGCGCGCCGCCTCCCGACCCATACGTTCGTTGGTCGAGCGCGGCAGCATGCCGTACTCCGCCGTCACCCAACCCTGACCTTTGCCACGCAGAAACCGGGGCACGCTGTTTTCCACGCTGGCGGTGCAGATCACCCGTGTATCGCCGAAACTCACCAACACCGAGCCCTCGGCATGTTTGGTGAAACTGCGCTCCAGTTTCACGGGCCGTAGTTGTTCGGGTCGCCGGCCGCTGGGTCTGCTGGTCATGGTGGTCCTCCGCACGCTGAGCGCCGCTCGCTCAAGGCGCCGGCGCGAAAGAGCGCGATTGTAATGGATGGCCGTAGCCACCAACCGTTTTGCTAAGATGATGGGTCCAGCAAGCCCAGTGTCGACACCATGCCAAACAGCATGACCGCCTTTGCCCGGGCCAGCAGTCAGCTGCCGGGCCGCGCCCTGACCTGGGAGCTGCGCTCGGTCAACCACCGCTTTCTCGAAGTCCACTTTCGCCTCCCCGAGGCCCTGCGCGGACTCGAAGCCCCATTGCGCGAACAGCTGCGCACCCGTTTGGCGCGCGGCAAGCTGGACGCCACGCTCAGTCTGACGGAGACCACCGAGGACGATACCATCGCCCTCGACCAACACCGGCTCGACGCCTATTTGAAGGTCTGTGCGCAGATCGCGGCTCGGCTCGACAACCGCGCGCCCCTGTCACCGCTCGAGCTGTTGCGCATGCCCGGCGTGATGCGCGCCACAGCGCCCGACCCAGATGCCCTGACCGAAGGCGCCCAAGCGCTGTTCGCTACGGCACTGACCGCACTCGAAGAGACCCGCAGCCGCGAAGGCGAGATCCTGGCCGGGCTGATCGAGGAGCGCCTGGCGCGCCTCGATACCGAAATCGCCGGGGTGCGGGCCGTGTTACCGGAGCTCCTCGCACAACAACGCCGCAAATTGCGTGAGCGGCTGGAAGAACTGACCGCGAAACTCGATGACGACCGACTCGAACAAGAACTCGCGTACCTAGCCCAACGCGCCGATATCGACGAAGAACTGGACCGTTTGGCCACCCACAGCGCAGAATTCCGCCGCGTACTCGCTGGACCGGGCCCCCTCGGCCGGCGCCTCGACTTCCTGGCGCAGGAGCTCAACCGCGAGGCCAACACGCTGGGGGCCAAGTCGCTGAGCGTCGCGACAACGCAGGCTGCGGTGGAAATGAAAGTCCTGATCGAACAAATTCGCGAACAGGTGCAAAATCTGGAATGAAGCCCGCCCCGCGGGCGGTTTCCGCAGATCGGCTCAGGAGCAGTGAAATGGCCATGGGAACCCTGTTTACCGTATCGGCGCCATCCGGTGCGGGCAAAACCAGCCTGCTCGCGGCGCTGGTAGCGCGGCTGCCGGATGTCCAGGTCTCCGTGTCCCACACTACTCGCGCCCGGCGCCCGGGCGAACAGGACGGCGTCAATTATCACTTCGTCGGCGAAAGCGAATTCACCGCCATGGTCGAGCGCGGCGCCTTCCTCGAACATGCCCGGGTGTTTGGCAATCTCTATGGCACTTCCCAAGAATGGGTCGAACGGCGGCTTAACGAAGGGGTCGACGTCGTGCTCGAGATCGATTGGCAGGGAGCGGCTCAGGTGCACCGCTTGCGTCCCGACTGCGTGCGGGTGTTCATTTTGCCGCCCTCCCTGGACTGCCTGCTTAACCGCCTCAATGATCGTCGCCAGGACGATCCCGACGTGATACGCAAGCGGCTCTCCCAGGCCCAGGAAGAAATCTCCCACTATGTGGAGGCCGACTACCTCATCGTCAACGACCGGTTTGACACCGCGCTCGACGAACTGACCGCCGTGGTCAGCGCCTGCCGTCTGCAGGTAGAAGTGCAGCAGGAGCGGCATCGGGAATTGCTGCGCACCCTACTGTCTTGAGCACCGATTTACGTTACACTATTCCGTCCAGTCCCCTGCGGCGCCCGCGGGCGCGGAACCAACACCGAGACGAATCATGGCCCGAATCACCGTCGAAGATTGCCTGGAGAATGTGGACAACCGCTTCGATCTGGTTTTGATCGCCAGCAAACGTGCCCGCCAGGTCGCCACCGGCGGCAAGGAGCCTCGGGTGCCCTGGGAAAACGACAAGCCTACGGTCGTCGCCCTGCGCGAGATCGCCGCCGGGTTGGTGGATCGCTCCATTCTCGACGAAACCGAGGAAGTCGAGGACTTCCTGTCCCTGGACCTGTCACGGGTCACGGAGCCCCCACCCTATGTCTTCGAGGACGATGCACCCCTGGCCGGCGAAGACTGACCCCGAAACGGCCTGCCAGGAAGCAGTCGGCGCGCTCGAAAGAAAACTGGCCGCCTACCTGCCCCCGAATCAGGTACGGCGTATCATTCGCGCTTACGAGTACGCGCGCGCCGGCCACCAGGGCCAATTCCGCCAAAGCGGCGAGCCCTATATCTCGCATCCGCTGGCGGTCGCCTTTATTCTCGCCGACATGCGCATGGACGCCGAAGGCCTCATGGCAGCGTTGCTGCATGACGTCATCGAAGACACGTCGGCAACCCGCTTCCAACTCACGCGCCGCTTTGGTCGTACCGTTTCAGCCCTGGTAGACGGGGTCAGCAAGCTCACCGAAATCGAATTCTCCTCCCGCGCCGAGCAGCAAGCCGAAAACTTTCAGAAAATGGCCTTGGCCATGTCCCGAGACATCCGGGTGGTGCTGGTCAAGCTCGCCGATCGTCTCCATAACATGCGCACCCTGGGCGTACTGCCGCCGGAGAAACGACGCCGCATCGCACGCGAGACGCTGGAGATCTATTCACCACTCGCCCAGCGCCTGGGCATGAACGACATGCGCGTCGAATTCGAAGAGCTCGGCTTCGCGGCGCTCTACCCCCTGCGCTACTACCGCATCCGCGAAGCCCTGACTCAGGCCCGCGGTCGCCGTATCGGCGTAGTCGCAGAAATCCAGGAAGCCATCGAGAACAACCTCGCCCGAGAAGACATCGCCGCGGCAGTTACCGGCCGCGAGAAGCATCTCTGGAGCATCTATCAGAAGATGAAGGTCAAGAAGCGATCCTTCAAATCCCTGATGGACGTTTTTGCCTTCCGGATCGTGGTCAATTCCGTGGATGACTGTTATCGCGCGCTCGGCGTAATCCACAACCTCTACAAGCCGGTCAGCGGCGAATTCAAGGACTACATCGCCATTCCCAAGGCCAACGGCTATCAGTCCCTGCACACGGTTTTGGTCGGCATGCACGGGTTGCCCATTGAAGTGCAGATCCGTACCCGAGAAATGGATGACCTCGCCAACTACGGTATCGCTTCGCATTGGTTCTACAAGCGCGGGACCGAATCCGTCGACGGCAGCCAGGGGCGCACCAACCGCTGGGTAAAAAGCCTGCTGGAACTGCAACGCCAAGCCGGCAATTCACTAGAATTCATCGAGCACGTGAAGACCGACCTCTTTCCCGACGAGGTCTATGTCTTTACTCCCAACGGCAAGATCATCGAGCTACCGGCCGGCGCCACCCCGGTGGACTTCGCCTACGCCGTTCACACCCAGATCGGCGACACCTGTGTCGCCTGTGAGATTAACGGCCAGTTGAGCCCGTTGTCCCAGGCTATCGAAAGTGGTCAGCGGGTACGCATCATCACTGCGCCTGGCGCCCAGCCCAACCCCGCTTGGCTCAACTTCGTGGTCACCGCGAAGGCGCGCAGCGCGATCCGCCACTTTCTCAAGCATCAGCAACACGACCAGTCCGTCGAATTGGGCAAACGCCTGCTCGACCAGGCGTTGGCGCGCTTCGGCACCAGTTACAAACAGATCCGCAAGTCACAGATCAAGTTCCTACTCAAAGAAACGGGCGCGCCCAGCTTCGAAAGCGTCCTCCAACAGATCGGCATCGGCAGCCGAGTCGCCTACGCGGTCGCCAACATCCTGGTACCCGAGCAGCGTCGCGAGCAACCGGAACCGAATCTCGATTCCCCGATATTGATCGACAACCGCCAGCGCCTGGTGACGAGCTTCGCGCGCTGCTGCTACCCGCTTCCCGGCGATCCCATTCTCGGCCACATCAGTCCGGGCCGCGGCTTGGTCATCCACCGCGAGAGCTGCAAGAACCTGAGCGGCATCCGCGGCAACCGCGAGAAGTGCATGCCGCTGCAGTGGTCCCCGACGGTCAAAGGGGAGTTCCCCGTCGAGCTCAAGCTGGTAGTGACCTCCGAGCGCGGCATCATCGCCACCCTCGCCAGCCGCGTATCGGAGCAGGAAGCCACGATCTTGCGCATCAACGTGGGCGACCGCGATACCCAGGCCAGCGTGGTCAATATCGTGCTCGCGGCGCGCAATCGCGTGCATCTGGCCAATATCATGCGCCGGATCCGCACGCTCAAGCAGGTCCGCTCGGTACAACGCATCAAGAACTAGAGGTGCTCTTTGACTGAAAAATCCGTCATCCATACTAGCCGCGCCCCGGCGGCCATCGGGACCTACTCCCAAGCCATCCGTCACGGCGACACCGTCTATCTTTCGGGACAGATTCCCCTAGATCCGGACACCATGGAGCTGGTCGAAGGCGACATTGCGGTGCAGATCACCCGCGTGTTCGACAATCTCGCCGCGGTCTGCGCCGCTGCCGGCGGTTCGCTTGCCGATATCGTCAAACTCACTATCTATCTCGTCGATCTGGCGCATTTTCCCGTGGTCAACGAACTCATGAGCCGCCGCTTCAGCGAGCCGTATCCAGCGCGCGCCGCCATCGGCGTAGCGGCCCTGCCGCGCGGCGCCCAGGTGGAAATGGACGCTATCATGGTGCGCTGACCACTCCGGAGATCACCGTGCAAATCGATATCATTTCCGATGTCGTCTGCCCCTGGTGCTATGTCGCCAAGCGGCAGCTCGAACGGGCGCTGGCACAACGGCCAGCCCTGCAACCCGAGATTCGTTGGTTCCCCTACCAGCTGCATCCGGAGGCCCCCGCCGAAGGCTACCCCTACCGAGAGGCCCTTGAACGGAAATACGGCCGGCAGATGATCGACATGCTGTTCACCCGCATCACCGCCGCCGGTGCCGAGGTAGGCCTGGAGCTGCACCTCGACCGCATCGTGCGCGGCGCCAATACCCTCAACGCCCATCGCCTGATCGAATGGGCGCGTGAAGCGGGCCTGGAGGATGCTATGGTTGAAGCCCTGTTCGGGGCTTACTTCCAGGATGGCCGTGATGTCGGCGACACCCGAACCCTTGCCGAGATCGCCGGCGAGGTAGGCCTCGACGCGACGGACATCCAGACGCGGCTGGCCGGCACCGAAGGCCGCGACACCATCCTCGATCGCATCCGATTTTCCCGTGACCAAGGCGTCACCAGCGTGCCTTTCTTCAGCTTCGACGGCAAACTGTCCCTGTCGGGCGCCCAGGGCGAAGCCACCTTTTTGCAGGTGCTAGACCGGGTCGCGGCACCCGGGTCAGCCGGCGCGCAATGCACGCCGGATCGTTGTCTGTAGACCCGCGCGCGCCTTTCGTGCCCGAACCATAAGGCGGGATCCCAGGGTACCCGCCGCCACAATTAC
>JBFHML010000075.1:0-8451 GCA_041594335.1 Porticoccaceae bacterium | reverse complement strand
GAAAGCGGCGTCTGCGCGGTGATCACCAGCATGGGAATATGATTTTCGTACGCGGAAGCGACTCCGGTGATGAGATTGGTCGCCCCTGGACCAGTGGTCGCACAACAGACACCGAGCTTGCCGGTATTGCGTGCGTAACCATCGGCCATAAAAGCCGCTCCCGTTTCGTGGCGGGCAACAATAGCCCGCGGCCCGCCGCGCCGCTCGCTGCGCGCCAACGCGTTATAGAAGGGTTCGATCGCACCACCTGGGATGCCGAACACGTACTCCACACCAAGCTGTTCCAGATAGGCGATGATCAAATCACCGTATTCTGGAAGCGGTTGGTTCACGCAGGCTTTATCGGGCGATTCGCTCACAGCAAAGCTCCATGCTTTTCATCCGGTTATATTGGCAACTTCATGCCAGATAGAAGTCTGGAACATAGCAGCTTGCCGAGGCGATTGCGAGCTTGTCAGCGCCCTGTGGGATGGGGACAAATTTTTCCTTACACTGCCGGACCCAACCGCTTCTTTGCACCGACCCATGACTGCACTTTCTCTCGAGCACTGGTGGCAGCCCTTCACGAATGTTCGGACGTTTCGAGACAACCCTCGGCTGCTCTCCCACGGGAACGGCTGCTTGGTGTATACGCCGGATGGCCGAGAAGTGCTCGATATCACCGCGGGCTTGTGGTGCGCCAATCTCGGGCATGGCCGTCCCGAAATTGCGGAGGCCGTACACCGGCAGTTACTGCAGCTAGACTTCGCCCCCCCATTTCAATTCGGCGCCCCAGTCACCTTTGAGTTCGCCACGAAACTGGCGGAATATGCGCCACCCGGGTTGGACCGCATCTTCTTTACCAATTCAGGATCCGAATCGGTAGAAACCGCGCTCAAGATCGCCTATGCCTGGCAACGGGCGCGAGGCAAGGAGACAAAGACCCGATTCATCGCTCGACAACGGGGATATCATGGCGTCAATGTCGGTGGCACGTCGCTTCAGGGCATCGCCAACAATCGCCGCGGCTTTCCAGTTCTCGACAATGTGGACTTTCTACCCGACCCGCTCGACATTGCGGCCAACGCATTCAGCCGTGGGCTCCCTGCGCAGGGCGCCGAGCAACTCGCTGCGTTGGAAGAAATTATTCAACTCCGCGGCGCCGATAACCTCTGCGCAGTCATTGTCGAACCCGTAGTCGGTGCTGGTGGCATGGTGCCCCCAGCCGTAGGCTATCTAGAGCGGCTCCGAGCGTTGTGCACCCAGCACGACATCTTGCTGATTTTCGATGAAGTGGTGACCGGCTTCGGCCGCACCGGCGCGGCGTTCGCCGCGACGCGCTTCGACGTGACACCGGACCTCATGACCACGGCCAAGGCCATCAACGGTGGGGCTGTACCCATGGGCGGCGTATTCGTGCGACGTGATATCCAGGAAGCGATTTTCGAAGCGGCGCCGCGGGGAACACCAGAACTGTTCCACGGCAATACCTACGCCGGTGCGCCGGTCGCCGCCGCCGCCGGACTTGCCGCATTCGAAATCTACGAGCGGGAGGGGCTCCTCACTCGAGCGGCAGGCCCGATTGGGCGCTATTGGGAAGATGCCCTGCACAGCTTGCGCGACTTGCCCCAACTGATCGATATCCGCAACTTCGGCTTGCTCGGCGCGGTGACATTACGCCCGGATGCCGAGCGCTACCCGAATGGCGCAGGCATTCCGGTACACAATCGGTGCTGGGAAAACGGCCTGTTATGCCGGGCGGTTGGCGATAATCTGGTGATGTCACCTCCCTTGATCATCAACGAACAAGAGATTGATCTGTTTATCGAGCGCCTACGTCGCTCGATTCTCGATGTGTTCGGATGAATTTCGTAATCCGAGAGGCGAAAAATTATGAGAACCAGAGCCGCCGTCGCTTTCGGTGCCGGCCAGCCCCTGCACATCTGCGATGTGGAACTTGAAGGCCCCCGCCCAGGCGAAGTACTGGTAGAACTCAAGGCCACGGGCATCTGTCACACCGATGCCTTTACCCTTTCTGGAGCCGATCCCGAAGGCTTGTTCCCCGCGATTCTGGGTCATGAAGGCGCCGGCGTCGTGCTGGAGGTAGGCGACGGCGTGACTTCCGTCGCCCCCGGTGATCATGTGATTCCCCTCTACACCCCGGAGTGCCGATCATGCGAATACTGCCTGCACCCCAAGACCAATTTATGCCAGGCAATCCGGACAACCCAGGGCCGGGGGCTCATGCCTGATGGAAGCAGCAGATTCTCACTGAACGGCGAGCCCCTATTGCACTACATGGGCTGCTCGACATTCGCCAACCACACGGTGCTCCCGGAGATCGCAGTCGCCAAGATTCATCCAGATGCACCTTTTGACAAGGTCTGCTACATCGGCTGTGGGGTCACAACAGGAATTGGCGCTGTGGTTTTCCGCGCTCAGGTCGAACCCGGCGCGCGGGTCGTCGTCTTTGGCCTCGGCGGTATCGGCCTCAACGTGATTCAAGGCGCGCATATGGTGGGGGCGCGACAAATCATTGGCGTCGACATCAACCCGCAGCGCGAGGCGCTGGCCCGAGAATTCGGCATGACCGATTTCATCGATGCCTCCCGTGAACCGGACGTAGTAACGGCCGTGCTGGATCTCTCTGGCGGTGGCGCCGACTATAGTTTCGAGTGCATCGGCAACGTCGAGGTGATGCGGCAGGCACTCGAGTGCTGCCACAAGGGCTGGGGGGAGTCCTATATCATCGGTGTCGCTGGCGCGGGCCAGGAGATCGCCACCCGGCCCTTCCAATTAGTAACCGGGCGCTCCTGGCACGGTGTAGCCTTCGGCGGCGCGCGCGGGCGCACCGACGTACCCAAAATCGTCGATTGGTACCTGGAGGGGAAGATTCGCATCGACCCGCTAATCACTCACACCTTGCCACTCAGCGAGATCAATCGCGGATTCGAACTGATGCATGCTGGCGAAAGTATCCGCTCGGTGGTGATCTATTGAGGCGGCCTAACGGTCCGTCGGAATACCAGAATAGGAATATGGCGGCCGCCGGCGCGCGCCCGATAGGCGGGAAAGCCGACATAGACCGCCAGCGCCAGCCGCCAGAACCGATCGTATTCCGCACCCTGCACTTCTTGTGCCCGATAATCCGCCTGCACTCCTGCCAGCCTACAGGAAACGTCGGGGTGGGCCTTGAGGTTGTAGTACCAAGCGGGGTTGTGGCACTGACCGAAGTTGGATGCCACAACCGCGAAATCCTCCGGTCGCTCAGGGTCGCGGATGCACAGTAACGGGATCTCTCGCGCCAACCCAGTCCGGGCCCCAATGGTGTCGACCATGACCACCGGCAGGCCCGCAATGATTCCCGAAAGCATGATCCGCCCGCCACTCAGGCGCAGGAAGAGTCGATCCAAGCGGTGCTGAAAGCGCGCCAGCAGCCAAGCGCCTGGACGCGACGCAGCACAGCGCTGGATCAGCGGCACCCGGCTCGGGCGGTGAGGTGGCAGAGGCTGCGCACTCAATGGAGTGTTCTTCCCGACGTCGGGGCGACCCCTCGCAGGGTGGCGATTTTGCGCGCCACGGCGGCGCTGGCCTGCGGCTGGGTGAGCAGCTCCGGGCGCTGCGCAAGCCGCGACAGCTCATCCGCCGCAAGCGCAAAATACCCCAGTTTTTCTAGCGCCAGCGCACGATCCAAGCGATCCTGCATGGAGTGGGGATCGATCAGCAACAGCCGGTCACACAGGCTCAGGGTCTCCGCAAAATCCTGGCGTTGCAAGTAGATCATCTTCAGATTGCCGAGCATACGCCGGAGGATGTCTCGCTTGCTTACCGGCGCGAGTAGCCGTTCAGAAAACGCTACTGTGCCACCGGAACTAGCGTGCAATAACTTCCTGCAATCGTCCCGCGCCAGAACCCGCCCCTCGAAAGGATCCACCAAGGCGCCATCCGGATACCCCGGCGCTGTCACTCGCACCAGGAAGTGCCCCGGGAATCCAATCCCGACTGCCGCCAGGTCGAGATCAGCCGCCACACTCAGATAAATGAGCGCCAGAGAGATGGGTATACCTCGGCGCGCTGCCAGCACGCGGTCGAGGTAGCTGTTGTCCGGATTGTAATAATCGGCGGTATTGCCCTGAAACCCTTCTCGCTCGGCCAAAAATCTGCACAACCCCTCGGCATCGGGTCCAGTTGCCGCCATGTACTCGGCAGCGCGAGCCGACAATCTGCCAAGGTCTTTCCGGCAAGCGAGGATTTCCGCATCGGCGTGATGCTCCCGTGCGATCAGCAGCGCCGCCTCAATGAGGTCGATCTCGTTCTCAGGACGGCTGATCTCGGCAATGAAACGCTCGCGTGGATGATCCGGTGCGGTCATAACAGACAGCTCTGAGCAGAGAGATCTTCTTGTACCACGCCATGATCTGACCGGCCAGAAACCGATGTGACCGCCTCATTCCATGGGTGTGAGGCGAACTCGAATCCCATCCAGTTCGTCGCGCATGAGGATTTGGCAGGCCAACCGAGAAGTCTCCGTGAGGCCAAAAGCTGTGTCCAGCATGTCTTCCTCATCTTCACTCGGTGATGGCAAGCGCCCGTACCACTCGGGATCCACCACCACGTGGCAGGTTGCACAAGCTAACGCACCACCGCAGGCGGCGAGCATCGGAAGGTCGTTCGCCTTCACGATTTCCATGATCGAACGGCCATTCGCCGCATCGAGCTGCAACTCGTCACCGTCGACTGTAGTGACGTTGATAACCGGCATAACGAACTCTCCCCTGAAGTAAGGCGATCCGCAGCGGGCCCTACTGGCGACCCGGCACACCGATCGATGTGGAGTACTCAAAGTGCAGGGCCCGATCGGGATGCACAATCCCGTAAGCCGCGTGGGCAGCTTGGGCCGCCTCGGCGAACCCGGTCAGGATCAATTTCAGCTTGTGGGTATAGCCCGCGATATCGCCGACCGCGAACACGCCGGGGGCAGAGGTAGCACAGGTCAATGGGTCTACCGGCACCACACCATGGTGGGCTCCCAGGCCCCAGTCATTGATCGGCCCGAGCTTGGCCGCCAATCCAAAGAACGCCAGCAGGTGGTCGGCCGGGAGTCTGCGTTGCGCACCCGCGAGCGTCTGCACCAGAACGCCGGAGAGCCGCTCACCATCTCCCTCGAGTCCCGCCAACTGATAGGGAACTACCAACTGCACCCGCCCCTGAGCCACCAGCTTTTGCAGCCGCTCCACGCTCTCCGGCGCCGCACGGAATCTCTCCCGGCGGTGTACCAGCTGTATCTCTGCAGCCTCGTCGGCAAGGGCAATCGCCCAATCCACCGCGGAGTCGCCCCCCCCAGCAATCACCAAGCGTCGATCACGAAAAATCGCGCGGTCGGTAACCATATAGTGTACACAGCGCCCCTCGTAGCGCTCGATACCGGCTAGCGGCGGTCGATGGGGACCGAAGGCCCCTGCACCGGCAGCGAGAATCACCGCCCGAGCACGGATGCAGCGCCCCCGCGAAGTTGTCAACTTCCAACCTTCCCCACAGTGCTCCATCTCGATTACCTGTTGGTTCAGGTGGAACTGGGGATCAAAGGGCTCAATCTGTTGGCGTAAGCGTTCGATCAGCTCCGCCGCACTCAGTTCCGGTGCAGCGGGGATGTCATAGATCGGCTTTTCCGGGTAGAGCGCCGTGCACTGACCGCCGATCGCTGGTAGCGCATCGATGACGTGACAGTGCATTCGCAGCATGCCGCACTCGAAAACCGCAAACAGCCCCACCGGACCGGCGCCAATGACCGCCACATCCGCGATGAAAGGCTCTGCTACACTCATGCCCGCTCCATAACTCGGTGGACTGCCGCCAAGACTGCCCTAGGCCACACCGTCGAGGCTACTCGAAGACGACCGTTTTGTTGCCATGGATCAGCACCCTATCTTCTAGATGAAAGCGCAGGCCGCGGGCAAGCACGATTTTCTCGATGTCCTTACCCTTACGGACCATGTCGACGACACCATCGTGATGGCTAATGCGCGTAATGTCTTGATCGATGATGGGGCCGGCATCGAGATCCTCTGTCACATAGTGACAGGTCGCTCCAATCAGTTTTACTCCACGCTCCGCCGCCTGATGGTAAGGGCGAGCGCCCGCAAAAGCTGGCAAAAAACTGTGATGAATGTTGATGATTCGCCCGGCATAGGCTTGGCATAAAGCGCCGGGAAGAATCTGCATATACCTGGCCAAAACCACCACCTCGGGACTCAACCCCGCCAAGAGGTTGGCCACGGCGTCGAAGTGCCCCTCGCGATTCCCTTCTTCTACCGGCACGTGATGATAGGGGATCCCATGCCACTCGACGTAACCACGCAGGTCATCGTGGTTGGAAATTACGGCGGTGACCTCGCAGGGCAGATCTCCGCTGCGCCAGCGATACAGCAAATCGGCCAAGCAGTGCGCCTGACGACTCACCATGATCACTGCCCGCTTGGGCACCCGGGTATCGACGACCCGCCATTCCAACCCCAAATCCCGAGCCAGGGGAGCAAACCGGCGGCGCAATTCCTCTGCACCATACGGCAGGGAATCCGCGGCGATTTCCTGGCGCGCAAAAAACCACTGGGACTCGGGATCGCGATAGTGGTTCGCCTCCGTGATCAATCCTCCTTCCTGCGCTAGAAAAGAGCTGACGGCAGCGACAATGCCGACACGGTCCGGACAGGACAGAATCAACCGAATCCCGGGTGTATCTGAGGTCATGCCAAGCCCCGTGTGCACCTGCAAAGGGCGCCATGAAACACAGGGATCGCGCAAAAAGCAAACCCCTGACCTGAATCAAGGAAGGCCGGCGGCGCCCGCGGATACTGATCATCATCCGCACACTTGCACACAGGGGCACATAGCCATGATCCAAGAGGCATTGGTAGGCAACCTCATCTTCAGCAAGTCCGACGCCATTGTGTTTGGCATCGCCACCGATGAGGATTTCCAGCAGGGCGTAGCCATGGCCGTAAGCCAAAAATATCCCGGCATCGTCGAAGACTTCAGGCAGTATCGGGCTGCCACGGTTCCCGAGCCGGGTGGGCTCTGGATCTGGCAAAGCGGTTATCGACCGCAGGTGATCGGCTTGGTTATCCGAGAAGCTGCCGCGGACCACCGCGGCACGGCGCACCTGGAGTGGGTGGCGCAGTCGTTGTCCCGGCTCCGGTCGTTTGTCGAAGAGGCAGCCTTACGAAGCATCGCCCTCCCCAAACTGGGCACAGGCCGCGGTGATCTCGACTGGCGCGACGTAAAACCCCTGATCGAACATCAGCTCGGCGACCTACAGACTCGGGTCTATCTATACACTATCTTCAACCCCCATATTGCAGGGGTCGAAGAGTAGTATGCGGCACGCTCTACGCAGGCTCAGTTGACCTGCAAGGAACCGCCGGTCCCCAAGCCGCCCTCCACGGACTGCGCCTTGTAGTTACGCAGCGCCCGTACCATGTGGTTGTAGGAATCCATGAAGGCTGCCGTAATGATCTTGCCCTCTGGGCTATTGGTATAGCCGCCGAGACCCGCGACGCCGCCGAAAAATCCGCCACCAAAACCACGCAGATCGTAATTTTTTGCGCTCCCTTGAGACGCGGAGAGCTGGACGCCAGAACGATTGTCGATCAGCAGCAACGTCGTCGAGGCCTCATTGGCCTTGAGACCACCGATCACACCACCGACCACTCCGCCAATCGCTCCGCCCAGCAGGCCACCGACGCCCCCGGTACCCTTTTCGCTGAAATTGATGGTCGGGCTCATCGTATAGTCCGCCGCCACCATCTGTCCTTTGCCCATATTGCTGCCCTGACGCACTTCGCCGGAGGCCGCCAAATCGCGCTCCATCATCATGTTGTTGAGAGAGCGGCCGCGCTCAACCACCACGAAGCAATTGGATTGCTGAATCAGGGCGCGCAATACAGGAACCGTGGAGTCCAACTGGTACTCGTGGGTCAGTCGGTAGTACCAAGGTGCATCGCGATCCTCATCCACAGCGATAGTCCCCAGGCTGCGATCACAATGTTCGAGTTGGGGATTGACCCCCTCGCTGGAACTGCCGGCTGCTGCGCCGGTAGCCGTATTTTTGCCGCCCCCCAAGGTCGGGGTCGTGGCATTGCACCCACTCAACACAAACAATAGGACCGCGGCGCCTACCACGCGCTGGATTGCCGGGACCGATTTACCTGCGGGAGCCTTCCCTGTCATCGGATGTTCTCCTGTACCTAGTCATTGGAATTTCGCGAAGACGTGACGAACCGCGACCACGCGCCATTATTTCGTCTCCGGATCCATTGTCAATGAATCCGGCCTGCCCCTGCTTATGCGATCACATATTCCTGCAGTCTGGGATCTTGGAGATCGCCGCGGAACTTGGTGGCGGTCCAAGGCCAGGATCCCGGGATGCCCTTGTCATCGAGATACCAACTCTTGCAACCGGTAGTCCATACGGTG
>JBFHML010000074.1:0-8542 GCA_041594335.1 Porticoccaceae bacterium | reverse complement strand
CGGCGTGCAAGTCAGCATCAACCCATAGCCCCCCTGGCCATCGAGCGGCCGAAGCGCACTATTGATCAGACGCGACTCCCAAAACTCCGGGATCAGCAACACCGCCACCGGCGTATCCCAAAGTGCATCCAGCACTTCCTGAATCAGATGGCTACGACTCACCGGCAGCGAGATCCATACTTCACCCGCCTCGCACTCACGCACCCGCTCGGCGAGCACGCGCCAATCTCGCGTCAGCTCGTCAATATCGAGAGAGTCCGCCACCCGATAACCTGGATTTCCAGCCAATGTCTGACGCACTGCGTAGTCGGTGCCGGCGGTCACCAACACCAGCGTACGAACACCGATACCGCGTCGCTGAAGAAGCGCCGCCCCCCGGGAAAATGCCCAGCGAGAAAACGGCAGACCAATCAACGCGCATCCGCCCCAGAGGACGGCCCAACTCCGTGCACAGTCCCCCGCGATGCCAATGGCCAATTCGAGGCCAAATACGGCAAAGCCCAACACCAATCCACCAAACACAGCACGGCCACTGCCGCTGCGCAACTCCAACTGCCAGAGCGTATAGGAGCCACTTGCTACGAGACCCAGCACCAAGGTGAGAATCCCAATCCACACCGTGCGGGAACAGCCGGCCGGCCCCAATGTCTCCCCCAGCGCCCACAACGTGCTCGCTTGGGCGAGCCCATATAAAAGCACAACATCTACGGCCACCAGGGCCAATGCCACTGGACTGATGCCCATCGCGTGATGGCGACGTTTCATAGCTCCCCCGATTCTGAGCTCTAACTCGGGAACGTCGCACTCCTCGCGTCCGTCCGATCGCAAAACTCACGCCTGTTCCGCATCGTCCTTCCGCGTTTGGCCAATCAATGTCTAGCGCTGTCTTCAACGTCGCGCCGGTACTCACGAAACCTTGCTATCCGACGCCGGGTTCGCAACCTCCGGACTATCCTGATAGGCGTTACCAGACCGCACCGCATTCGGGGCCTCGCCATAGCGATATTGGTAATAGGCGTAATAGCCGTAGCTGTTGGCAGCTCGCCGCTCGAGGGCGTTGAAGATGCAGCCACGTACCACCACGCCTTCGCGCGCCAATCGCCGTCGACAGAGATCCATTTCGCGAATCGTATTGACGCCAAAGCGCGCAACCACCAAGGTAGTCCCCGCCGCATTGCCGATGATGGCTGCGTCGGTAACCGCGAGCGCTGGCGGACTGTCGATCAGCACATAGTCATAGTCGCGATCGAGCGTATCGAGTAGCGCCTGCAACCGAGGCTGCAATAGGAGCTCCGACGGGTTGGGTGGCGCCTCGCCACGGGGCACGATATCGAGCCCAGGAATCGATGTGTGCCGCACCAAACCCTCTGCCGCGCCCTGATCCCCGGCCAAATAGTCAGAAAGGCCCCTTCGATAAGAAGCTCCGAAATAAACGTGCAAGTAACCCTTGCGCAAATCCCCGTCGATCACCACCACCCGCTTGCCGGCCTGGGCGAGCACGACGCCAAGGTTGGCAGTGACAAAGGTCTTGCCCACGCCAGGGCTCGCGCCGGTGATCATGACCACCTTGGTATCCGCGCCGAGCATCGCGAAATGCAGACTGGTGCGCAGGCTGCGCAGTGCCTCCACTGCCAAGTCACCCGGATGGCTGTGCGCGAGCAACGGGCGGCGCTCGAGCCGCTCCAGTGGCAGACGCCAGCGGCGCGTTTCCTGCTGCTCCAGCCGCTCCAGAGCGTTGGATCTAGGCACCACCGCGTAGACCGGTAAGCCCTCGCTTTCCAGCTGTTCAGGACTTTCCAACGTCTGTTTCATAGCGCCGGCAACAAACACGCCGGTGATGCTGGCCGCCAAGCCAAGCAGGCCCGATAGCGCCAACACCAGACCGCCGCGTGGCGCGATCGGCCTGGGGTCGACCTGCGCGCCATCGATGATGCGCACATTCCCCACGGTGCCCGCCTGGAGAATCTCCAATTCCTGAGCGCGATTGAGCAGCTGCAGGTAGATCGCTTGATTGGTCTCTACATCGCGCGTCAGTCGCAAAATTTCCTGCTGAGTCTGTGGCAGGCTCTGAACCTGCTTGTCCAACCGAGCCCGCTCTGCCTCCAGACTGCCGCGCTGCTGTAAGAGGGCCTTGTAATTGGGGTGTTGGCGCGTATAGAGGCGACGCAATTCACTTTCTTTGAGCTGCAGTTCGCTCAATCGGGCCTCGACCTCGACCATTTTGTCGAGCACGGCCTGCGTCTCGAGCGAAAGATCCACGGACTCGGAGCGCGTCCGGTATTGGTTTAGGCGCTGTTCCGCGGCGTCGAGTTGCCCGCGGATGCGTGGGGTTTGCTCTTCGAGAAACGCGAGGCTCTTGGCAGCTTCGGCGGAGCGGCGCTCGATATTTTGCAACAGATAAGTTCGGGCAATGGCATCCAGCACGGCCCGGATGCGTTGGGGATGCTCACCCTTCATGGTCAGGTAAACAATCCCCGTGTCGCGGCCTCGCTCACTGACCGAAAGGCCGCTGCGCAGCCACTCGATGGCTTGCCAACGCGCCAGCCGTAGTAACCGGAATTCGCTACCTGTGGGCGCGTCCAGCTGCAGCAATCGCAGCTCCACGCGACCGTCTGTGGAGGTCAGCTCCTCGCCAGGGGGGCCTTCAATCACCAGACTGTCTTCCAGCCAAAGCTGAAAGTGATCGGAACCGAGCACGCGTAGCGTCCACTCCTGGCCCAGCATTTCCTCCGGCACCCGGAAATGCGCGACCCGCAATGTCCGGCCCGATTCGCCCCAGCCGCCAGTGATGATCGCATTTTCGGCCGGACGAATGCCCCGCACGGCTTCGACAAGCCGCTGGGGATCACTCAGGTGACGCCAGAAGTGAGCCAACGACGCGGGTTTTGGCTCCACCCGCAGATCCAGCCGGAGTTCGTCGACCACGGTGCCCAACACCATACGTGAGCGGATAATCTCGATCTCGGCATCGGTGGGATTTTGCGTGCCGAACAAATCATCGACTTCGTCGGACAACCCTGGGATACCGGTCTCTCGCTGTTCTACCTGCAGCAAGGCATCGGCTTGGTAGACCGGGTCCGCCTGGAACAAGTAACCGAAACCAATGATGACGGCTGCGGCGGTGACCAGCGCGATGACACGCTTGTGATCGACCAATGTCCCCCACAGCCGCGCCAAGTCAATGTCGTCATCGACGACCTGAAGGTCCCGGGGCGGCTGCTCGGCTTGGCGATCTTTCATGGTCTCATTACCCTTGCAGTTGGATAGGTTCCGAACCCGTGGGAATCCTTCCCTGCCCTGGTTGTCTGCGTGCTTTCGGTCACCCGAGCTTATCCGCCCAGCTGCCGGCGGCTTGGCTCAGCACGCCATGAACCTGCTCATAGGCCTCACGACTGCGCCGGAAGGGATCCGGAATCTCTCGATCGTCGAGCCACTTGCCGAACAACAGCGCCTTGCCCGCACTTTCCGGGGCGATGCGCAGTAGATAGTCGCGCTGGCGTTGCTCCATGAACAGGATCAGGTCAGCGCGGCTGCACAGTTCCTGGGTGAGCTGACGCGCGCGGTGGGGCGGACAAGTGAGGCCTTGTAGTTCGGCCACCTCCCGTGCGATCGGATCCATCTCACTGCCCACCACAGCGGCCACGCCAGCCGACTCGACCCGCGCGCCGGTGCACTGCCGCAACAACGCGGCAGCCACCGGGCTGCGGCAGATGTTGCCTTCGCAAACCACGAGCACCGAATCAAACATCGCCTACCCGATCAGTCGTCACGCAGTTCATCCTGGGTAGCAGCGCCTAGATAGATCCCCTGCAAGGTCGGCAGTAACTGCTGTATCACCCGATTCCAGCGCGCCACCGGCGCCGCCGTGACATAAACGATATCCCGCGACTGCAACTCAAAATCGTCGGCGAGCACCAGTGCGGTGGCCTGCTGAGCATCCAACTGGTAGAGATCGATTTGTCCGGTTTCGCCACCCACCGCGCGGCGCATGACGAACACGCCAGAGGCGTTGGCTTGCAATTCGTCGATACCACCGGCCTTGGCGAGGGCTTCGGCAAGGGTGAGGCCGTTTCGGCCCATGGGCATGGCAGCGGGTTCCATGACCTCACCCAGCACGAACACTTTGTTGTCATCATCGCGGCCGACATGGACGACATCACCGCCGCGTAGCAACACATTGAAGTGCGGGTCACCGCGTTCGTAGACGGCGCGCAGCGAGAGGCGGTAGTCGCGCCCCTCTCGGGTCAGGGTGACGTTCCGCCAGTCGGCACGCTCGTCCAAGCCGCCCGCACGGCTAACGGCATCGACCAAGCGCATGGGCACATTGGTCACCGGGTAGGTGCCAGGATTGTTGACATTGCCCGTCACGTAGACGAGCTGCGAACGGAAGGCGGCGACGGTGACGTCGACCTGGGGGTTCTCGATGTAACGCGACAGTTTCTTGATAATGAGATCGCGGATCTCGGTGACCCGCAGCCCCGCCACCTTGAGGGTGCCGACATAGGGATAGTAGATGGTCCCATCGTCGTGAACCCAGTTCCCCGCATCCTCCGCCGTCCGCTCGGACCCCGCGGGGATGGTGAGCTCCGGATGCTCCCACACCGTGATGGTGAGGACATCGCCGGGACCCACTCGGTATTCGTAATGCTCGGGCGCCTGCGCCAGCGCGGCCGGTAGCGAGACCGCCGTATTGGCGGGCGCCACAGTACCGACTCCCGGCTGGATCCGCTGGATACGCACCAGATCCGGCGGCAGCGGCTCGGCATCCTGGGGCGGCGGTCCAAACCAGGGGTCGGCATCGGATGTGCGCAGATGGGAGCCCGGCACCAGCCCGGCACATCCGGAGATTGCGGCCGTGAGCAGCAGGACCAATACCGGAGCGGCCCGCCCTTGCCATTCGCTGCGTTTCGCTTTCATCATGTCATCCCCTCTCCGGTTTCGGCGCTTGATCACGTCCTGTGTTTCAGCACGCGTTAGAGTTCAATCCAAGCGGTATTCCCAACCGACCGATAACGTGGTGCGCGGCCAGCTGCGCGCGACCGTCTGGAGTCTTTCATCACTGGTGACACCCGCTAACGTCAGTCGGCCATCCCATAAGGGGCGGGAGTAACGCACCGTGAGAATGTCGAGATCCCGGTCGGTCACCGGGTCCAGCATTGGGGGTTCCGCCCCCGGGAGGCGAGTGCGATGAGCGCCATCGCGATTGAGTTCGGCAAAACTGAGCGTCAGCGAAAGGTCGCTGCCGTCACTGAAAAAGTGGCTCGCGCCCAACGTAGTGACCCGAGAGTCCCCTTCCCAGGTGGATGCCAGGTTACGCCCATGGAAGCGATAACCACTCTGATAAACGCCGTGTTCATAGGCGTAGTTCGCACGTACCTCTCCGATGAGGTCGCCCGACATCGTATTGGTGTGCTCTAGATAGAACTGTTGGGAGCCGTCGAACCAATTGGTGGCCACATCAATCCCACCGAGGCCGACACGCCGCGAAGGCAGGTTACCGGCTTCGTCCTCGCCGGTCAGTTCGCCGTAAAGACCGACGACCGAGTTTCCTATAGGCAGTGCCAGACGGGCATCCGCACCGGCTATCTGGTTGCAGGGATTGTCGTTGAGGGTATCCGTGTTCGAGGTTCCAGCCAGACATTCGCCCAGGCTATCGAGATCTTGCTGCCGACCCTCGCCCCCCCACTGCGCGGTACGGCTGAGGCCGATCTCCAGTGTGGGATGAGGCCGAAAGCTAAACCGCGCGCCGAGCAGCTTCGCTTGTTCGATAAATCGATCCGATTCCAATTGACCGGCAATGGCAGTCAGCTGCCAAGGCCCCAACCAGCGCAGGACCGGCCAGGAAAACGGCTGTGAAGTTTTGCGGTTGATCCAAAAGCCGGGCACTGGCCGCGCGTTCGTAGAGAGCATCGTGCTGCTGTGCCAGCCAGGCCCCCACCAACGTTCGATCGCACCCAGTCCCACCACCCAGTTGCCGAAAGTCGCGGCCACATAGGAGCCATCGAGCCGTACTTCATCGCCGTCGCGGGGATCATGGGCGATTGTCATCCCCAAACCAGCGGATAAGGGGCCCTCAACCCATTCGAGGCGCACCCCGGCCTCGGCCTTCTCTCTCGTACCGCCGGCGAAATCCCGAAACAGGGGTTCGCGCTCGGCACTGCCTAGGCGGAACTCAGCCTTGGCCCAATCTGCGGCGTGATAATCACGTTCACGCCGCAGATAACGCCAGGCATCACTGTCGCGGCACTGCGCACTGGTCTCACTCCCATCGAGCACAGTGGCCAGCTCCGCCCACATCAACGGCCAGGTCGATTGCGGCAAATTGGCACACCCCGTATCGACCAGCCATTGCACGCTGTGCCGCGCGCGCACATCACCAGGCTCGATCCAGGGCCGTGCGTCAGCGCCGGCACTCCACCATAGGCCCGGCAGGATGAATACCGTCAGGGAGGATAACCAAGCTCGGCATCGAGTAGACGTATCGCGCTGGCGCGGGGCGGGTAAAGCGCTATCGATTTTCTCAGTCCCACCACAGCGCCGTCGATCACGGCCAGCCATCGTCATGCTAGGGGTGCTCACCAATGGTTACAGCTCCGGTACGCAAACACTCCTCCCAAATCCCGGCGCAATTGCGCAGGTGGGCCCATGGGGAAGCACCGGCACCAACGATCAAGCGTCGGCATCCGCGCGATCCGGCATGCCGAACCATCGCGGCGCGCTAGCCAGCCTCGCATCGCGGGGCCCGGAGAGTTTGGCAGGAACCGGGGGTGTCTTGTCTGCTTTGTCACCTCGAAAATGCGATACAGATCACAGATCGAGTGCAAGCTACCGCGCCTACCGAGCGAGTACGCCGGCACACGACGCTCTAGACGTGGTTATCCCACGGAGATGAAGACAAGACAGCTGTGCCATCGAGCGCCGTCGCACGACGCGATGCGCGGCAACCCGATGGCAATAACGGAAGATGGAAGAACGTGGCGGGAATGCCCTCGACCGAAGTCCTCAGTGCTCGGCTGCGCCGCTCGCCGCCGCGATTTCCTGATCACGATGCGAGCCGGCCTTGAAGATGCGCCGAATCACCAAGAAAAACACCGGCACGAAAAAGACTGCGAGCAAAGTACCGGTGATGACGCCCCCCAATACCCCGGTTCCGACGGCATTTTGGCTCTCCGACCCAGCCCCAGTACTGAGCGCGAGCGGCAAAACGCCCAGCGCAAAGGCCAGGGAGGTCATCACGATCGGTCGAAAACGCAGGCGTACAGCATCGAGAATAGCCTCTCGCAAGGGCGCTCCGCGCGCTTGCAAATCGCGGGCGAATTCCACAATCAAAATGGCATTCTTCGCCGACAGCCCCACCGTGGTCAGAATGCTGACCTGGAAGAAAATATCGTTGGCCAGGCCACGGCCATAGGCTGCGAGCAGCGCTCCGATGACACCCAGCGGCACCACCAACATGACCGCAAAAGGCACGGACCAGCTTTCATACAGCGCAGCCAACGCTAGGAACACCAACGCGATGGAGAGCGCGTAGAGGATCGGCGCTTGAGTACCGGACTGGGTCTCCTGGAGAGAGATGCCAGTCCATTCATAACCGAAACCCGACGGCAGTTTGCCCACGAGCTCCTCCATCGCCGCAATCGCCTCGCCAGTGGAGTGCCCTGGCGAGGCCTCACCCACAATCTCGATCGCGGGCACGGCGTTATAGCGCTCCAAACGGGAAGCCTTCTTGGTCCAGCTGGTACTGACAAAGGCCGAAAACGGCACCATTTCTCCCGCCTGATTGCGCACAAACCACTTGTTCAGATCACGCGGCTGCATGCGATAAGCGGCATCACCTTGCACATAGACTTTCTTGATTCGGCCGTTGTGCAGGAAGTCGTTGGTATAGGCAGACGCCCAGGCGATGGCCAGCGTCTCGTTGATATCCTCGATGGCGACACCCAGGGCACGGGCCTTTTCACGATCGATCTTGATCTCAAAATGGGGGGTGTCTTCCTGACCATTGGGCCGCACCTTGGCCAATCGCGGATCTTGGGCGGCCATGGCGAGCAATTGGTTGCGTGCGGCCAGCAATGCCTCGTGACCGCGATGTCCGTTGTCCTTCAACTCAAAGACAAAACCCGCTGAATTACCCAGGGAGCGGATCGGCGGCGGGTAAAAGGCGACGGCCCGAGCATCCTTGATGGCGGCAAATGCACCATTGGCGCGCGCTGCTACGGCCTTCACGTCCATGCCCGGCTCCGCACGATCGTCCCAATGGTGCATGCGGATATAGCATTGCCCAGTGTTCTGTCCGCGCCCGGTAAAACTGAATCCAGTGACGCAATA
Source organism: Porticoccaceae bacterium (assembly GCA_041594335.1). Lineage (GTDB taxonomy): Bacteria > Pseudomonadota > Gammaproteobacteria > Pseudomonadales > Porticoccaceae > JAGPUQ01. The sequence continues at coordinate 214 of JBFHML010000074.1, read as the reverse complement.
CACCGTCTGGATCGTGTCGCTCTCCTCCTCGCGATAATACTGCTCGATCTTCTCCAGCACGCCGCGGGTACGTTCGAGCGTGGCCCCCACGGGCAGCTGCACCTGACTGAACATGAGCCCCGGATCGTCTTCCGGCAGGAAAGCCGTGGGCATGCGCGAGAACAACAGGCCGACCACTACCACCACGACCCCGTAGATCACCAGATAGCGAATG
>JBFHML010000073.1:0-8798 GCA_041594335.1 Porticoccaceae bacterium | reverse complement strand
GAACTGCGCCAATCGACGGATCCAGAGCATATCGCCGCTCTCCAGTGGCGCTATTCGACCGTGTTGCTGGTGCCCATCATCACACTGATGGCGTTGCCCTTGAGTCGTACCAGTCCGCGCGAGGGACGCTTTGCCCGAGTGCTTCCGGCAATGGTGCTCTACATGCTGTATCTCATCAGCCTCAACGCGGCGCGGGGCGCGATCGAGGATGGGGAGCTTGCCACTACGCCGGGCCTGTGGGCCGTGCATGGGCTATTCGTGATGCTGGGCATCGGGCTGATGCTGTGGTGGGTCGGCTGGCGACCGCCCGCGTTACTGCGGAAGGAAGGGCACTGATGCAACAGTTGTCTCGATACACCGGAGGCGTGGTGCTGGGTGCGATCCTGCTGGTACTGCTGGTCATCTTGGCGCTCAACGTGATCGGCGCCCTGGCGGATGGTTTGGGGGATTTGCGCAACGATTATGACTTTCCGGAGCTGCTGCTTTATATCGGCGTCACCCTGCCGGAGCGCGCATACGAGAGTTTGCCATTCGCGGTCTTGATCGGCGCCATGCTGGGCCTGGGGTCGTTGGCCGGTAGTAGCGAGTTGGTGGTGATGCGTGCCGCTGGGGTGTCGCTGTTACGCATCGCGGGGTTTGCCGCGCGCCCCGTGCTTTTGGTGATTGTGTTTGGTGCCTTGCTCGGCGAATTGGTGGTGCCGGCTGCCGGCCAGTGGGCCGAGAGCCGGCGCATGGCGTTGCGCGGTGAGCAGGAGAGTTTTTCCGCTCGCAGCGGGGTGTGGAACCGCGAGGGCAATGAGTTCATGCATTTCAACGCCGTCTATCCGGGCGGGCGGCTGGCAGGTGTTGCCCGCTACCGATTCGACGACCAGCGTCGGCTACTGGAGGCGAGCTTTGCGGCGCGTGCCCGCTTTCAGGGCGATCATTGGGTCGAGGAGGACGGCGTGATTTCGCGGCTCGATGAGGATTCCGTGGCGACCGAGCGCTTCGCGACTCGGCGTTGGGACACTGGACTGGCGCCGGATTTGGTGACCCTGACGCTCATGCCACCCGAAGCGTTGCCGGTGCGTGAGCTGCGCGACTACGCCATGTACCTGGAGGGCCAGGGGCTCCGCTCCGGCGAATATTGGTTGGCGCTGTGGACGAAGCTGTTGCAACCGGCCGTGATGTTCAGCCTGCTGCTGATCGCGGTGTCCTTCGTGTTTGGACCGCTACGTGACGCGACCACCGGCTTCCGGGTATTTTCTGGGGTTCTGGTGGGGGTGATCTTTCAGGTAAGCCTGAATCTCCTAGGGCCTTCCAGCCTAGTATTCGGCTTTTCGCCATTTTGGGCGGTCGCCGCGCCGGTGCTGGGGTGCGTGGTGATCGGTCTGGTATTGCTGCGCCGCGCCGCCTAGCTGTGGTGGCGGGGTCCGGCGCTCAGGAAGGGCGCGGTAGCACCACCACTCGCGTCCCGCTGTAGCGGTCGTGCAGGCAGTCGCCCGATCGGCTCCACAGACACCATAAATAGCCGACCATCGAGAACAGCGACAGGGGCGCCAACACGCAGCGTAGCCAGGCACGTTTCCGTGTGGGAGGACCACCGTCCTCCTGTTGCAGACGCAGGCGCCAGGTCTTCATACCCAGTGTTTGCCCCGAACGGCGCCAGCACCATACATAGTAGATAGACGCGAAAAACCACAGGCCCAGCAACGCGCGCCAACCCATGGGTTCAGCTTCGGCGTAGCCGAGCAACTGCACCTGGATGGTGAGCACGGCAGCGGTGTAAGCGAAGGCGATCGCCAGCAACAACAAACCGTCATACAGCAGGGCGACCAGGCGCCGCCAGAGACTCGCCGGCGGCAGCGCGCGGTGGTAGGGAGCTGGGGGCGGCGTGGGTGTCGAGGGCACGCGAGGTTCCGTGGGTGGCCGGGGGCGCCATGATACTCCAGCGTCGGTAGGGTAGTGCTGCCGGGCTTTCGGCTGGAGATATGCGGGGAATTGTGGCCGAATACCGCGGGCGCCGGTCGGCGAGGGTCGCGATCCCTCGACCGAAGACCCGCGTCGCCTGGATTTCGAGAGGGGTTTGATGAATTCACTGCTGGTCTGGTCCTGGTTTTTTCTGGTCTGCTATATCGGTCTGATGCTCAGCTTCGGTTATCTGGGTATGCGACGGGTGGGCGGAAGTGACGACTTCTCCACCGCACGCGGGGGCTACGGCATCTGGTTTCTGGCGTTCGCGATGACCGCCACCACCGCTTCGGGAGCCACTTTTCTGGGTATTCCAGGGTTAGGCTATCTCTATGGATTGCCGGCCCTGGGGTATGCATTGGTGTATCCCTTGGCCGTTTATCTGGGGATCTGGTTGTGTTTTCGTCAGGTGCAACGCACGGGTAATCGCTTTGGTAATCGTTCGATACCGGAATTCATTGGAGATCGCTATCGCTCCGAGCTATTGCGCGTGGTGGTGGCCGTGTTTTCGGTGGTGTTGTTGTTCTATCTCGCCGCGCAGCTGTTAGCGGGATTGGTGATGTTCCAGCAGTTGTTGGGTCTGGAGGCCGCCCCCGCGCTGGTGGTCACCGTGTTGGTGCTGTTGGTCTATGTGGTCCTGGGCGGGGCGCACGCCGACATTCTCACCGATGGCGTGCAGGGCGCGATGATGCTCGGGCTCGCGGTGATCATCGTGGTCATGTTTTTTTCCGGCGCCGGGACTGGGGGAGGGCTAGACGCCGCCCTCGACCGGTTGCGTGCGCAGGATCCGGAGACAGTGGCGGTCTTTCATACCGGCACCTCGATTTTCGATTCCTGGTGGGATTATTTCGCCATCTTTATGGCCCATCTCACCCTGGGGTTGCTGCCCCATATCGGTAACAAGATCTGGGCCTTGCGCGAGGGCGTGGGGCACGGCCGCTTTCTGCTGCTGTGTCTGGTTTTCGGCCTGGTGTTGGGCGCCATGGTCTTCGGCGGTGTGCTGGCGCGGGCGGTGCTGGGTGACCAGTTGCTCGCTGGCGATCCCAATCAGGCGATCCCCGCGTTGCTGATCGAGGTGTTTCCGGTGTGGCTGGCGGCACTGTTCGGCGCCGGCATCTTGGCGGCGATCATGTCCACCGCGGATGGCCTGGTGATCTCCATCTCCCAGGTTTTCGCCAACGATCTGTATCGGCGCTGGCTGTCGGGAGTGTTGCACCCGCAGGCCAGTGCCGCAGAGGTGGATCGCAATGTATTACGTATCAGTCGTGTGGCCGTAGTGGTCGTGTTGATTGGTGCGGCGTTACTGGCCTGGGAGTCGATTGGCGCCAATATCGCCTTGATGGTCTGGGTGGGCCTGGGCGGTTTGATGGCGGCCCTGGTCGGTCCCCTGATTCTGGGGGTCTTTTGGCGGGGTGTCACCCGCAGTGGGGCGCTGTGGGGGTTTATCAGCGGGGCGCTTGGCTTCATGGCCCTCCAGCAAGGCTGGCTGCCGGATGGCGCTGCCGATGGCGAGGTACTGGCACAGGTGTTGTTCTGGCTGCAGAGCCAGGCGGACAATCCTTTTGCCTGCGCCACGTTGGCTGAGGCGCTGTGCGTGGTGGTGACGGTGGGGGTCTCCCTGCTGACCCAACCGCTGCCTGCGGAACATCTCGATGAAATCTTTGGCCCGGAAACCCCTCCGGCGTCCGGCTGATCTGGGGAACCAACCGACTATGCAACACTGGCTATTCAAGACGGAACCCGATACCTACAGCATCGCCGATCTCCAGCGCGAAGGCCGCTGTGGTTGGGAGGGAATCCGCAACTACCAGGCTCGGAATCGCTTGCGGGACGAGGTCGCGGTCGGGGACCCGGTACTGATCTATCACTCCAATTGCGCCGAGCCTGCCGTGGTCGGGCTCGGTGAGATTTGCGGCGCGGCGAGTCCGGATCCCTTTCAATTCGATCCGGATTCCAAATATCACGACCCCAAGGCGACGGTCGAGCAGCCGCGTTGGGTGTGGGTAGAAGTCGGCTATCGCGAAACCTTCACACAACCGCTCACCCTGAAAGCGATCAAGGCAGACGCCCAGTTCGCCGACCTGGAACTGGTCAGTCGCAGTCGGCTATCGATCCAGAAGGTCGGTGCCGCACAATTTGATGCCATCCTGCGCCGCTGCCGCGGCTGAACTTCACAGTAGCCCAGGGTTGCGCAGCCAGACCGCCCACGTGAGGACGACCGCAAACCCCACCCAGGCCAGGTAGGGCGCCAGCAAGGTCGCGGCGAGATAGGCGCGTAAGCGCGCGAATGCCAGCAGCGTCGCGGCGACCAGGAGCCCTAGCGCGGTTGCTCCGAAGAGCGCCAGCGCGCCGTTCTTCCAGGCGAAAAACAGCCACGACCAGAGCGCATTGACCGCGAGCTGGACGATGAACAGGATGATGGCATGCCGCGCCATCCGCCACGGGACCGCGCGCCACACCAGCCAGACGGCTAAGGCCATCAGCAGATACAGCAGCGTCCAGACCGGGCCGAACAGCCACCCCGGGGGCGCCCAAGCGGGTCGCGCGAGTTGCTGGTAAAACCCCGCCGCATCCCAGGTGGCAGCTGCCCCGATCGAGGCGGCAGCAGCGGTGAGAGCCAGCCAGCCGGCCAGGCCCAGCAATTGGCGGCGCACAGGCATGGTAGAGTGCAAGACGTCTGTCTCCCCAGATGGCCGTGCCCCCAGCTTAACGGACTTTGGCGCAGTCGCTACGGCAATCGCGGCGCCCGGGCTCGGTACGGCGCACACTTTGTCCCGATCTACCCGAGGAGGAAAGGCCGATGAATGATCCTCAGTACGAACTCCCTGCGATCTGGGAGTGGCGCACAGAGAGCGGCGGCCGCTTTGCATCGATCAATCGTCCCGTCGCTGGCGCGACGCACGAGCGCGACCTGCCGGTAGGCCAGCACCCCCACCAACTGTATTCGCTGGCGACGCCCAACGGTATCAAGGTGACGGTGATGTTCGAGGAGTTGCTCGAGCGCGGCATCGCTGAAGCCGAGTACGATGCGTGGCCGGTCGATATCCTGGCAGGTGAACAGTTCTCCTCCGGTTTTGTGGCGATCAATCCCAACTCCAAGATTCCAGCGCTGGTCGACTACAGCACGCCACAGCCAACCCGAATATTCGAGTCGGGGGCCATATTGCAGTATCTGGCGGAGAAGTTTTCGCTCTTTCTGCCCGCGGAGGGTAGCGCTCGCGCCGAGTGTCTGTCCTGGCTATTCTGGCAGATGGGCGCGACGCCCTACCTCGGTGGCGGTTTTGGGCATTTTTACGCCTATGCGCCGACCAAACAGGAATACCCTATCGATCGCTATACCATGGAGGTCAAGCGCCAGCTCGATTTGCTCGATCGCGTGCTGGCCGAGCGGCCCTATGTCGCGGGCGAGGAGTACAGCATCGCCGATATGGCCATCTGGCCCTGGTACGGCGGTTTGGTGTTGCATAACTTGTACGATGCGGCGACCTTTTTACAGGTAGAGAGCTACGCCCATGTGCGGCGTTGGGCGCAGCAGATCGAGGCGCGGCCCGCCGTGCGCCGCGGTGTGCGCGTGAACCGCACCTGGGGGCCAGAAGAGGAGCGCGTTCCGGCGCGCCACAGTGCCGAAGATTTCGATAGTCGAACCTCAAGTAGCTAGTGGCACTGACTGCGGAAAATTGTGTAATGGCTGGGTAGGGGGCGCCCGATGGGCAAGGTCTACGAAATTATCGATGACGATTTGAAGCGCTGGATTGGCCGCCAGCACCTGTTCTTCGTTGCCACTGCACCGCGCGATGGCGACGGGCTGATCAACTGCTCCCCCAAGGGCGGTGACGCCTTTCGCATTCTGGGCGATACCGAGGTCGCCTATCTGGACTATACCGGCAGCGGCGTGGAAACCATCGCCCATCTGCGGGAGAACGGCCGCATCGTCGTCATGTTTTGCGCCTTCGAAGGTGCACCCAAGATCGTCCGGCTGCACGGTCGTGGCGAAGTGCTCTTTTCGGACGATGCGGATTTCGCGGCGTTGGCGAGCGAGTTTCCGGATAATCCAGGTGCGCGCGCGATCATACGGATCCGCGTACAGCGCATCGCAGATTCCTGCGGGTTTGCGGTACCCAAGTACGAGTTCAAGGCCCCGCGCGACATTCTCGATCGTTGGTCTCAGGAGCAGGGCAAAGCGGGCGTGCGCGCCTACCAGCAGGCCAACAACCGCTACAGCCTCGATGGCTTGCCCGGGCTTGAGCGGGACGCCTAGAACTTCTCCGGGCGCAGCACAGCGACATCGGTGGTAAAAAGAATCATCGCGTAATTGTCGTAATAGCGGGCCTGCAGGTGTGCGGCGATGGCCTCGGCGGTAGGACCATCGCAGACCACCTCGACACGGATATTACCCGTGGCGTCCCAGGCGGAATTGCGCACGCCGCGCGCGCCCTTGCCGCGGGCATCGGTGATCGTATAACCGCCGGCGCCCAGGCGTTCGAGATCCTTCAGCAGGATCCCCTCCAGTGCGTTTTCGGTAATGATCGTCAGTAATTTGCGCGAGGCATTGGTCATCGTCAGGCTCCGAGCAAAGCGTGGAGGGCAGTCGCCAGCCCATAGTACAGCGGGATACCCAGCAGCACGTTAAAGGGAAAGGTCACTCCGAGCGCGGCGGCCAGAGATAGGGTGGGGTTGGCTTGGGGTACTGAAATACGCATCGCCGCCGGCACCGCGATATAGGAGGCGCTGGCCGCGAGGGTGGCGAGCATCGCGGTCCCGCCCACCGACAGCCCCAGCAGGTGACCGAGCAGCGCGCCGACCACCGCCGAGGCCAGCGGCATGCCGATCCCGAACAGCAGCAAAAAGAGTCCGTGCCGGCGCAGGCTGCCGAACTGGGCGGCGGTGATCAAACCCATTTCCAGCAAGAACAGGGCGAGAATGCCCCGGAAGAGATCGAAAAATAGCGGCTTAATGGGCGTCAGTCCCTCCGAGCCGGCGGCCCAGCCGATCAGCAGACCGCCGATCAACAAGACGATGCCCTTACCGAGAAAGACTTCGTGCGCCACGGCGCCCAGCCGCAACTCGCGGGAGAAGCCCCGGGCGAGGACGATACCGCACAGAATGGCTGGCACCTCCAAGACCGTCAACAGCAGCGGCATATGTTCTTCAAAGGGAATCTCCCGGTTGGCGAACCAGGCTGCTGCGACCGCGTAAGTGCCGACGCTCACCGAACCATAGTGCGCGGCGATGGATGCGGCATCCGGCCGCTCCAGCTTGCCGAGGTAGCGCAAGAGTGGATAGGCAGCCAGCGGTTGCAGCAACCCCATGAGCAGAACGGCGAGCATCTGGGGGGCCAGGGTGCCGAAGGGCTGTCGGGCGAGCTCGATGCCGCCCTTGAGCCCGATACTCAGCAGCAGCACCATGCTGACCAGATCGTAGACGGCGGCCGGCAGACGGAGTTCGGAGCGCAGCAACCCGGCGGTCAGGCCGAGCAGGAAAAAGAGAATGATCGGATCCAGACTGTTCAAGAGGAGCTCCAGGGTCGTCGGCGCGGCCGCCGGCCGCCGGGTTTGCGCAGGGGCGGCAGTATCGCATTGCCGCTTTCGGGCGGCGAGTCGGCGGACGGGAATTCCTGCGGAGAGCTGATCTTTGGGATCGGCCGCGGCGCCGTCCGGGCCCACAGCGTCCAGTCAGGTGGGCGGCGCGGCCTGTGTGTTTCGCGAGCCGCCTCCAGCCATTGCCGCTTCAGACTGCATGACCGTCGTCATCCGATGCAAGGCCTTCTGGAGAGTCGTGCTGCCCCGGCGGTGGCCAGTCCTCCGTATCCGCGGATGGCGTGTGGCCCCGCGGCCACTGCCTAGTCGTCCTGGCTCTTGTGCGCGAGCTCGTGGGCGTGTCGCTCCCAGTTTTGGCCGTCGAATTCGGTCACATGGACGGCCTGCGGCGCCGTATCCAGGCAATGGACGTTGATGTCTACCCCATCGGGATTTGAGCGTGGCGTGTAGAAGGGCTTTACTCCGCATACCCGGCAAAAGGTATGTTGGGCCACCCCGGTGTTAAAGGTGTAGACCGTCAAGTAATCCTGCCCGCGCAGCAGCTGAAATTTGCTTTTGGGCACGATGAAGTGGAGGAATCCCGATTTGGTGCAGATCGAGCAGTTGCAATGATCCGCCGCTATAACAGCGGGTCCTTCCACTGCAAAACCGACCGCGCCGCAATGGCAACTTCCTTGATAGATCATCCAGTGCTCCACAGGATTAACCGGCGTTTCGGCGCGCCGCGGGCTGTTTGACCGACCCGACGGCGTCTCCGCATGGTCGATGCCCAGGTTGCAGCTCGGTCTGCGGACTCCGCGAGCCCGTGCGCCCCGCCCAGAAGAATACGGCATCTGAGATCTGGCGTATCGGTGCCCATTCGCGGACTTCGCGGGCCGCGTCTGCAAGCCGACCGGGCCGGGCGCCCCTCGCCGGCGCTACCGGCCCCGGCGGGAGGTTCGGGTGTCGCGGCGGGGGGCGCCAACACCGCGCATTGGCCCGCCGGCCGGCGGATCCGAGGCCGGGAACGACTCTTCCACCGCGGTATCTCGGCCGGCCTGGCGCTGGGTATCACTGTGTTCTGGGGCGCCGACCCCGAGGATCGGGGAAGCGGAAGGGGGGTCGGACGCCGGAAAGGAATCCGCGCCAGGATCGTTTGCAGTAATCGATCGCGGATGGGAACCGGGGCACGCCATGGGAAGCCTCCTGCGGCATTCATGTCTAGAGCCTTTGGCCGCCTGCACCCTGATGGGTTCCCCGGACCCTGCGCACCGACAAACGCCATGAGAAACATCGCGTTGAAGGGTCACAGGCTCGATGGTGGAAAGCGCT
>JBFHML010000072.1:0-9308 GCA_041594335.1 Porticoccaceae bacterium | reverse complement strand
TGGTGACTGGGTGCTAAGGGATGCCACCGAGTTCCGGGTTCGCTGGGGCAGCCATTTGCCCGCAAGGAGATAATCGATGAAGACCTATTCGAAATTACAGGTGATCGCCAGAGTGGGTGCTGGCTTGGTATTGCTCAGTGCGGCGCTGACGGCCTGGGGAATCAACATTACCTTGAATGACGGCAGCAACAGTGTGACCTGCGCGACGTCGGGGAACGCGACGATTGGTGCCAACGGAGATATCACCGCCAATGTTACCGCGGGGGCATCCTGTGATTTGAGCGGTGGTGGTGCGCCGCCCCCGCCCCCGCCTCCGGGCAGTTTTACGCTGTCGGTGAACAAAGCCGGGACCGGCTCTGGCACGGTGACGGGTACGGGCTTCAATTGCGGGGCCGACTGTACGGAATCCTATACCGAGAATACGGCGATCAATGTGACGTTGACGGCGGCCGCCAGTGCGGGATCGACCTTTAGCGGGTGGAGTGGGGCCGGCTGCTCCGGTACGGGAACCTGTACCGTCAATCAGACCATTACCTCTAATCTCAATGTGACAGCCACCTTCACGGCAGATGCGCCACCGCCTGGCAGCTGTGGGCCTGTGCCGGAGAATGTTTCTGTAGTGGATACGGGCAGCATTAGCGGGTCTTGGCCTCAGCAGACGTTCTTCCCGCTGCCCCACACGGTCACCGCGTTTAAGGTGACGGTGCCGGCCGGCTTTACCGGCAAGGGTAATTTCACCGCGACCAAAACCAGCTCGGCACAGAAGTCGAAACTGGTGGTGGTCTCCACTTGCCCCGGCGTATTGGAGCCGGTGGGCGGGCAGTCGTCTTGTGTGGTCTACAGCCTTGAGTCGTCCATGGTAAGAATGACCGGGAACGCTGGGGCGAGCAGCTACTATTGCAAGCTGACGCCGGGTAACACCTACTATGTCAACGCGGTCTCGAAGACCAAGGTGAACGATACGGCTTATACCTGCAGTAATGGCACCAATTGCTCGTTCTTCGGAAGCCGCAGCTCGCCGTACTAATTAATCGGCGCTCGTCGGTATTGAGGCGCCCGCATTGTTTACAATGCGGGCGCTTTTCGTTTTGTTTGCATTTTGATTTTGGGACGCTTTTCTATGATGATGACAGTCGCCGCCTCACACCTGCATCGCTTCGCTCGGAGAATGGTGCTGCTGACGTGCCTCCCTTTTGCCATCAGTTCCGCTGTCGCCGAGACCTATCCCGACGATACCGTTGTCTTGCGCCACGGCGATACCCAAGTGACGCTGGGCGATGTACGTCATTCGATTGAACTTACGATTCCATCCGATAAGCTGGCTCGCTTTTATGCCGAGCGCCAGCGGATCACCCAGCACGCCGGGAATTTCTTCGTGGTGCGCAAGCTCGCCGAAGAGGCACTGGCGCGGGAACTGACGGAAGCTGAACGCTTCCGGGTGGAGGAGGCGCGCATGCGGGCGCTGAGCCAAGTACAGCTGGACCATATCGTCGCGCAGGAGTCCCAGCCGGATTATGAGGCGGTGGCGCGGGAGGAGTGGCTCGCGCATCCCGAAAAGTTTCAGGCACCCGAGGCGGTTCGCGTCTCCCACATCCTGATTCAGGGCGGCGAGGAGCGTGATGATGCCGTGGCCTTGGCGCGTGCCGAAGCCGCGTTGGCCAAAGCCCGGGCTGGGGCGAATTTCACCGATTTGGTGAAAGAGTTCTCCGATGATCCGTCGGCAGCGCAGAATAACGGCGATCTCGGGTTCTTCCAGCGTGGCCAGATGGTCAAGCCGTTTGAGCAGGCCGCCTTCGCCATGACCGAGCCGGGGGCGCTATCTGGTCCGGTGAAGACCCCCTTTGGCTATCACATTCTGCGCCTGGAAGACCGCCGTGCGGCGGGGTTGATTCCCTTCGAGGACGTTCGGGATCGGTTGATTGGCAAATATCGCGATGAGTTTCGTACGCGTATCGTCAACCGGGAGATTGAGCGTCTGGGTAATTTAGCGGGTGTAGAGACCAATTATGAGGCGTTGGTCAGCTTGCACCAGCCGATTGACATTGAGAAATCGAAGGCTCGCAGCCAGAACCCAGCCGAGCCGGCGGAGCAGTAAGTTCCACGCCAGGGTGGCCGGCGGAGCAGGAAAAATGACGTGGGGCGGCCCGTCTCGGGCCAACAGACCCTTCAGTTCAGGGGGGCAGTCCGCGTTGCCGGCTCCGCCATTGAGCCGCGCGCGCCCTCTGTCGGTCGTTGGGGCTGCACGCGCATGACTCGGACGTTCCCTTGGCGGCTGGCGCTGCGGCTCGCCGCGCGCGATGTGGTCTTGCGCTATCGCGGCTCACTCGGTGGTTTGGCTTGGTTGGTGGTATCACCGCTGTTGCTCCTGTCCGTGTACACCCTGGTCTTTTCAGTGATTTTTCAGGCCCGTTGGCGTGGCGATGTGACACTGGGTGACGGTGGACCGGGCGAGTTTGCGCTGCTCGTGTTCGGCGGCATGCTATTGCACGGGTTTTTCGCTGAATGTCTCACCAGGGCGCCAACCCTGGTGATCGAAAACGTGAATTTCGTCAAGAAAACGCCTTTTCCTCTCGAGGTATTGGGCGTTTCTCAATTATTTGTTGCGCTTGCGCATCTGGTGCCGACCTTTGCGGTGCTGCTGATGTTCCAGGTCGTTTTGATTGGTCCTCCGTCCTGGATGTTGTTCTTGGTCCCGATGGTGGTGGCGCCCCTCGCCTTGTTTGCCTTGGGAGCCATTTGGGCGTTGGCGGCATTGACGGTGTACTTCCGTGATCTGTCGCAAATCGTCGGTCTTTTGGTGACGGCGTTGTTTTTTCTTTCTCCGGTACTGTATCCAGTCGATGCGGTGCCCGAGCTGTTGCGGCCGGCCCTCTACGTCAATCCGCTGACCTTTGCCATTGAAACGCTTCGGGAGTTGCTGTTCCAGGGGGTGTTACCGGCACCGGCAGCGTATTTGCGCTACTGTGGTCTGGCGGTACTGTGCGCCGGTGCGGGATTCGGGTTGTTCCGCTGGTTGCGGGATGGTTTCGCCGATGCGTTGTGAGGACCCGTCGAGCCGCCACGCGGTCGTGGTGCGTGGGCTGAGCAAAGACTACCGGATTTTCTCTACCCCGAGGGATCGCTTCCTGCAATTCTTCAGCCGCCGGCCACGTTATCAAGTGCACAGCGCTTTGCGGAGCTTGGACTTCCAGGTCGCGCCAGGGGAGGTGCTGGGTATCCTGGGCCGCAACGGCTCTGGCAAATCCACCCTGCTGCAGATTCTCAGTGGCGTGCTGCAGCCAACGGCCGGGGAGGTGAGCGTCAACGGCCGCTTGGCGGCCCTGTTGGAGCTCGGTGCGGGTTTCAATCCAGAGTTTACTGGCCGCGAGAATGTGCGCATTAATGCGACCATCTTGGGGTTGTCCGATCGCGAGATCGACGCGCGGATGGCGGAGATCGAGGCTTTTGCCGAGATAGGGGATTTCATCGATCGCCAAGTCAAGCTCTATTCTTCGGGGATGTACGTCCGCCTCGCGTTCGCAGTGGCTTCCTGTGTGGATCCGGATGTTCTCGTCATTGATGAGGCGCTCGCCGTTGGCGACATCCAATTTCAGACCAAGTGCTTTCGGCGGTTTGAAGAGCTGGTTGCGCGAGGGCGGACGGTGCTGTTGGTTACCCATTCCACTGAGCAGGTCGTGCGGCATTGCAGTCGCGCACTGCTGTTAGAAGGTGGGCGCCTGGTTGCGGATGGGGAGCCACGCATCGTGGCGAACCAATACTTGGATCTGATGCTGGGTGCCGAGCGGACCGCCGGATCACGTGGCCGCTGTGGGGCCGAGGCCTGCGCTTCGGCGGCACCGACGGAGTCTCCCCAGGAGCAGGCGATGACCCTTGAGCAGCGCCCGGGCTACTTCACCAATGAGTATCGGTGGGGGATGGGGGGGGCTCGATTGGAGGACGTGCGCATCGGCCTTGCCGGCGAACACCGCCACAGCGTCCGTCTGGCGTCTGGCAGTGTCGTGGAGGTCTGTCTGCGCGCTCGGTTTGAGCAGGCGTGTCCCCATGCGGTTTTTGGGTTGTTCATCAAGACGCCGGATGGCGTCACAGTGTTTGGCAATAGCACACGGAACGCTGCGGTGTATTCGGAGCCGTTGGCGGTTGCGGCAGGTGCCGAGATTCGGATCGTTTTTGAGTTGCAATTGCATCTGGGACCCGGCAGTTATCTGCTCTCGGCTGGGGTATCGAGTGAACGCGGCGAGGAGGTGGTGCCGTTGGACCGCAGGTACGATTGCCTGCACTTTGAAGTGCTCGACGATTCCGGCGCGGTTGGTTTAGTCAATCTGCAAGCCGTGGCGCGACGGCTTTGAGCGGGAAAAATCGGGGGCGACCATGGCCGGTGGGCCGGGAGATGACCCCGTGGTTGGCCGAGAGGAGGAGGGCGCAACATGCATGAAGGAAAAAGAGCTCCTGGGCCGCTGTACCATGATTTTGCGTGGTTGGGTTTACCCACCGAGCAATTGCCGGGCATCTATGCGCAGAACCAGCAGGCGAAGGCTCCCGTTATTGCGGCTTACATGCTGACGGCCTGTGCGCGTCTGCGTTGCCGCGGGCAAACGGCGTGGAGCTTTGCGGAGCTTTTTTGCGCCGATGGGTTCTATGCGTTGCTGGCAGCGCATTTCGGCGCGGCGACATCGACCGGATATGACGATGACCGGGAGGGCCATCTGGCTCATGCTGAGCAGATGCGTGATTTGTTGGGCTTGGAGCAGACTTCCTTCCACCGCACGCGTATTGAAGATATCTCTCCAGGCGCGCGGGCTGACGTGGTCGCGAATGTGGGGGGGCTCTACCATGTCGATGATCCGGAACGTGTTTTGAACCAGTCCTATGAGATGGCCAACCATTATTTGATCGTTCAGACCGTAGTCTCGTTGGCGCGCGAGGAGCTGGATTATTTCGAGCGCCCTGCGCCCGGTTTGAACTGGGGTAATCGGTTCTCGCGCGCGTCTTTTGACCGCATGATCCGCGGGCGGGGGTGGCGTATTGTCGACGCGTTGTTCAATACACTCGACGGCAACCCACGCCTGGAAGATCGTGGCAGCGCCTATTATCTGATCGAAAAGTGAGCGGAGTGGCTGACGTTCAGATTCCGCTCCGTCGGCGGCGTGGGGCGCCGCGCGATACTGTCGCTAGCGTCCTGCGGCTGAGGCTTCGTGCGGTGTGCGCGACCGTTGCTGATCGCGATTGCGTTTGCCGGTGGGTCGCATCGGCCGGAACTAGGCCGAGCAACTGGAGAGGGAGGCGAGCCATCGCGTCGGGCCGGCGGGGAGAGGGGCGGAATGACTGCTGATCCTGCGTCCTGGTTGACACAGGCCGGTTATCGTCGGGATGCCGATACGCACTGCTGGCTCCCCGTAGGCAAAGCCTCCGAATTCGCGTATAGCGATGGCGAGGCAGTCGAAGCGGCGTTGCTGTCTCGGGTGCGCGCCGTGGCGGATCGCAGTGTGCTCTCCCCCGAATTACAGGCCGCTATCCACGACTGGCCGAGCCGTTATCACCTGAGCGCTCGGCGTGCCAATCTGTTGCGGCCTTTTGCGCGCTGGCTGCCGGGGCGCTCGGTCCTCGAAATCGGTGCCGGCTGCGGGGCATTGACGCGCTATCTGGGCGAATGTGGGGCTCAAGTCATTGCGTTGGAGGGTAGTCCCCGCCGGGCGGCAGTAGCAGCAGCGCGCTGCGCGGATCTTGCCAACGTCACGGTTGTGGCCGACACCTTGCAGCGATTTCGACCCGCACAGGCGTTCGATACGGTGACCTTGGTCGGCGTGCTGGAGTATGCGCGGTTGTTTTTCTTGGCGCCGCCCGGGCACGACGCCGTCGATGGCATGTTGGCGCGGGTTGGACAGCTGCTGAACCGGGCGGGGGTGCTGTTGTTGGCCATCGAAAACCAACTGGGACTGAAGTATTTTGCGGGCAGTGCCGAGGATCACGAGGCCACTCCGATGTTCGGTATCGAGGATCGTTACCGGCCCGACGGAGTGGTGACTTTTGGTCGAGCCGAGCTGGAGGCGCGGTTATCGACAGCCGGTCTGGGATCGGCGCGGTGGTGGTTTCCTTTCCCGGATTACAAACTGCCGACCGTGATACTTTCCGAATCTGCCATGAAAGGGCGATGCGCCCGCGATCTGAGCCCGATGGTCGAGGCTTCGGTGGCAGCCGATCCACAACAGCCGGTGACCTGGAATTTTTCGCTGGAACAGGCGTGGCGCGCGGTGCTGCGCAACGGCTTGGGGGGTGAGCTGGCCAACTCTTTGCTGGTGGCTGCGGCACCGACTGCGGAGGTGCTGCCGCCGGCCACGGCTCTCGCACACCACTATGCATCGGAACGACATCCGGCTTTTGCCAAGGAGCTGGCAGTTTGCCGCGTAGCGCCGGCCGCGCGCCGGTGGTGGCGCGGGCGCAGTTCCGTGGCCGCGGCTAGATGGCGAGTGGTGGCCCGGAATTTAAGCCCGGCTGTCCCGCCGCCTTCGCCATTGCGACAGCATCTGGAGGACGTGGATTTCGTGCCGGGCGTTTTGTGGCAGGGGCGGTTGTTGGAGCTGCTCAATGAGCCCGGCTGGTGTGCCGCCGAAATTGGCCAATGGTGTAGCGCTTGGCTGTCGCATCTGGCGAAGGTGACGGAGCTGGTCGCGAGCGAGTTCGGTTGGCATGACCAGCTCCCAGGTCGGTTCGTGGACGCGGTACCGCGCAATTTGGTGGTCTCGGGAGAGCAGGGGACTTTTATCGATCTGGAGTGGGAGCTGGAGGCGGGGGTGGAATTTGGCCACCTGTTCTACCGCGGCGTCATGTTGGCGCTGCTGGGGGTGGCCAGCTGTGCGGCGCCGGCGCGCGCCCAGGCTATCGATTTAGGAACCCTATTTTTGCAGGTGGCGGAAGCCTGTGGTCATCGGGTGAGTGTCGCAGATCTGGAGCGCTGCCATGCTGCCGAGCGGCGTTTTCAAGAATGGGTTCATGGGGGCTCCTGGATTGGTTTTGGGGAGTTGCTGTTGCACTCGTTGCCAGTCCGCGGGGGCTGATCGATGACCGATGCCGGCGTCAGATCGCAGACGGAGATCGCGGCGCTCACTGGCCTGCGCGGCTTCGCGGCGCTGTGGGTATTGTTGTTTCATGTTTGGGGAGCTTCTGGCCCGCGCCGAATGTTGGTGGAGTTGGGCGGTGTGACGTTGGATTTCACGCCGTTTTTCAGTATTGGATGGGCTGGGGTACAGGTCTTTTTCGTGTTGTCCGGCTTTCTTCTGGCACTGCCCTTCGTGGATTGGTGCGCGGCGCGTGGTGCGCGGCCGCCCACTCTCCCGTACCTGGCCCGACGCTGTGCCCGGGTTGTGCCTGGCTATTATCTGCAATTAGGGCTGCTGGTGTTGCTGATCTGGTACCTGGACGGGCAGATGGCGATCGGTGGTCTCGGCGAGGGGCTGGGTTATCTGGGCATGATGTTTGTGCCTGGGCCGTTGGGCGTGCCGATGCTCAATGATGTCTGGTGGACCTTGCCGATCGAGTTTTCCTTTTATGTGGCGTTGCCGCTATGGATGCTGGCGTTACGCCGCTGGGGCGCCGTAGTGGCGTTGGGGGGGGCGCTGGCGGTGATGGTGGCCTGGCGTTGGTTGACGATCCAGGTGTGGGCGGCCGATATGGCGCCCGGTCAGCGATTTCTGCTGGGCTACCAGTTCCCGGGTTCGATGGATTCGTTTGCGTTGGGGGTGGCAGCTGCGGTGTTGTGGCAACATCCTTCCGTGAGCGCTTGGCTCAAAGAGCGATCGTCCCGTTCCGAAGTCCTCGCGGTATCGGGCCTGTTGTGCGCCGGGAGCCTTCTCTACTGGATGCACTTTGGTTATCGCGCCTATTGGACGCTTGCGCCGCTCACCTTTCTGTGGACCCCGCTGTTCTGTGCCGCGATCGCGGCTGTGGTAGTCGGGGCAGCGTCCGGATCCAGGCTGTTGCGCTGTCTGTTGGCGAACCCCGTCGTCCACTATCTCGGGGTGATCAGCTATGGCATCTACCTGTGGCACAATCCGATCTTGCGTTGGATTGGCTCTTCCGGCGTGTTTGTCGAGGGCTATGTATTACCCTGGCTTTTGCTGAGCTGCACGGGGGGAGCGGTGATGGCCGCGGCACTTTCGTGGCATCTGGTAGAACAGCCGGTGATCCTCAGGGTGCGCCGGTGGATGCGTAACGGTAAGGCGCCGCCGATGTCGCTTGCGGGCATCGCGCGCTGATACGCGCTCTCGGCGGTGGGAGGGTGACTGTGGTCCCGCGGCCGCGCAGCGCCGTTACAATGCCGGGCGTTGTAACGTGTCTCCGAAGGGGGCTGGTTGGATAGCGCACCTATCGACATCATCATTCCGGTGTATCGGGGCTTCACGGCAACCCGAAGGTGCCTGGAATCCGCGCTTGCCTGCCGCAACCTCGCCGCTTGCGAGCTGATCGTAGTGGATGATGCCAGCCCGGAGCCGGAGCTTGTCGCCTGGCTGGACGAACTGGCTAGGGCCGGCAGGATTACCCTCCACCGCAATGACGAAAATCGGGGTTTTGTCGCTACGGTCAACGGGGCAATGGCCTTGCATCCTGAGCGGGATGTCGTGTTGCTCAACAATGATACCGAGGTTGCCGGTGACTGGCTGGATCGTCTGCTGGCCTGTGCGGCCAGCGATCCGCGTATCGCGACCGTCACCCCATTTTCAAACAATGGCTCGATCTGCAGTTATCCATGGCCGGAGTCGGGAAGCGAGGTGGCGGTCGGGCCCGGTGTGGCCGCTATGGATGCGCTGTTTGCCGAGGCGAACGCGGGTTTGTGTCTGGATTTGCCTACCGGCGTCGGGTTTTGCCTTTATATCCGCCGTGCAGCCTGGGCGGAAGTCGGTCCATTTGATGTGGAGCGTTTTGGCGCTGGCTATGGCGAAGAGTGTGATTTTTGCCGGCGAGTTGCCAAGGCCGGCTGGCGCAATGTCATTGCGGCAGATGTATTTGTTTACCATCAAGGGTCGGTTAGCTTCGGTGCGGACCGATTGCGGCGCACGCAAATTGCCGAGCAGGTGATGGTCGAGCTGCATCCCGAATACCCGAGCCTGGTCGCGGCCTTTATTCGGGAAGATCCGCTACAAGGGTTGCGCGCACGCGTGGACCTGTTGCGTGTCGGCAGGGGCGGCGAGGATGCGCAACAGGTGTTCTCCCTGCGGGATGCGCAATGCGCAGCGCTCCGGAGAATGCTTGCGGAAAGCCGCGAGGAACGGGAGCGGCAGGTATCCGGTTGGCGCGAAGAAGTGCGCAAATTGGAC
>JBFHML010000071.1:0-10206 GCA_041594335.1 Porticoccaceae bacterium | reverse complement strand
CACCAGATCTGTTTCGATTTCTGCGCCATCGGCAAAGCACATGCGCGCCCGACGGCCGGCACCCGCTTCGATGGCTTGGGTATTCTTGCCCGTGTGTACCTGCACGCCGAGGGCTTCGATCTTCTGACGCAGTAGTGCGCCACCACCGGCATCGACCTGCACTGCCATCAGCCGTGGCGCAAACTCGACGACATGAGTCTGCAGACCGAGATCCTGCAGTGCCTTGGCGGCTTCCAGGCCCAACAGCCCACCGCCAACCACCGCACCCACCTCGGCATCCCTCGCAGCGGTACGAATGGCTTCCAGATCCTCGATGGTTCGATACACGAAACAATGTTCCCGATCATGGCCGGGGATCGGTGGCACGAAGGGATAAGATCCGGTGGCCAACACCAACTTGTCGTAGGCAACCTGGGCGCCACTGCGTGCGGTGACGGTGCGAGCCGTTCGATCAATGGCCACCACCGGATCCCCGATCCGAACCCGGATACCGTGTTGCTCATAGAATCCCGGTTCGACCAGCGACAGCGCGTCAGCATCCCGACCGTTGAAGAACTCGGTGAGGTGCACCCGATCATAGGCGACGCGGGGTTCCTCGCAGAATGCGGTGACCTGTAGACGCTCGGCCAAGGGATCGGCGGCGATCGCCTCTAGAAAACGGTGTCCGACCATCCCGTTGCCGATCACCACTACCCGTATTGCAGCGTTCATCGCCGGCTCCTCCTCAATGCCGATCGCAATCGGCAAGAAACGTGATCAGGCTTTCGCGGTAAGCGTAGTAATCCGGGTGCTCGAGCAGCGCCTTGCGGGTACGCGGGCGCGCAATATCAATGTCCACGACCTTGCCGACCCGGGCCTGCGGGCCATTGGTCATCATCACCACGCGATCGGCCAGCAAAATCGCCTCGTCGACATCATGGGTAACCATCACCGCGGTGAGCTTGGTTCGATCCCAGACTTCCATCAGCACTTCTTGCAATTCCCAGCGGGTCAGGGAGTCGAGCATTCCGAACGGCTCATCGAGCAACAGCAGCTTGGGCGACAACGCAAACGCGCGAGCAATGCCGACCCGCTGCTTCATGCCGTTGGAAAGTTCGCTGGCCTTTTTGTGCATGGCATCGGCGAGCCCCACACGGGTGAGGTAATACTCAACGATGTCGTCCCGTTCGCTCTGCTGCGCATGGGGGTAGACGCTGTCCACCCCGAGATAGACGTTTTCAAAGGCCGTCAGCCAAGGGAACAAGCTCGGCGCCTGGAATACCACGGCGCGATCAGGGCCAGCACCATCGATCTCTTTGCCGTCGAGAATGATGCCGCCGGCACTGATGTCGTTGAGTCCGGCACACATCGACAGCACGGTCGATTTCCCACATCCCGAATGCCCGATCAGCGAAATAAACTCACCCTGACGGACTTTGAGATTGAAATCCTCGACTACAGCCACTGGCCCCTTGGGGGTGGGGTAGATCTTGGAGAGCTGCGTGAATTCTAGATAGCGATCACTACCGGCCGGCTTGGGTTCCTGCGCAGCAGGCTTCAGCGCCGTCGTATCGAGCTTCCAATCGATGCTGGTATTGGGTCGCACCGGTGGCAAGCTGACGTTGCCGGCCTCGGCTGCGTCCGCAGTGCCACCCACACCCATCAGGTACTGCGTAATCTCGTTGCGCAGGCGCTTGAAATCCGCATCGTGGTTCATTGCCGTTCTCGAGCGCGGACGCGGCAGATCCACTTCAAACTCGGGCCCAAAGGTGGCGCCCGGCCCCGGCTTGAGCGGGATGATGCGATCGGCCATCAGCAGGCCTTCATCCACATCATTCGTGATCAAGATCACTGTCTTGCGATCCTGCTCCCAGATTCGCAGAATCTCGTCCTGCAAATTGGCGCGGGTGAGCGCATCGAGCGCACTGAGGGGCTCATCGAGCAACAGGATGTCCGGACTCGCGGCCAGGGCCCGCGCTACTGCGACCCGCTGGCGCATGCCACCAGACAACTCAGCAGGACGCTTGTGGGAAGCCGGCCCCAGGCCCACCATCTCCACATATTTTCTTACCTGCGCATCGCGCTTTTCCTTTGGCCAATCGCGGAACACCTGGTTAACGGCCAGCGCGACATTGCCATGGACCGTGAGCCAGGGCATCAGCGAATAGCTCTGAAAGACAATGCCGCGGTCCGGACCAGCTCCGGTGATCGGCTGACCATTCTTGGTGATGGTGCCAGCGTCGGGTTGGATCAGTCCGGCGATCGCCGAGATCAGGGTGGTCTTTCCACTACCGGAAAACCCGACGATCGCGACGAACTCTCCTTCGCGGATTTCGAGATTGATGTCCTCCAATACGGCGGTGCGGGCATCCCCCTCTCCGTATCCCTTGCTCACATTTTCTAGCGCTAGCAACGTCATGGCAGCCTCCTTACGCCCGCACTTCGCCAAAGGAGAACAGCTTCTGCAGCGTCAACATCACGCGATCGAGCAGAAAACCGATGAGCCCGATCGTGAAGACCGCGACCATGATCCGTCCCAGCGAGCTGGAGCTACCGTTTTGAAATTCATCCCACACGAACTTCCCGAGACCCGGGTTCTGCGCCAGCATCTCGGCGGCGATCAGCACCATCCAGCCGACCCCAAGAGAGAGCCGGAGTCCGGTGAAGATCAATGGCAACGACGACGGCAGAATGATCTTGGTGACCTGGGTTCCCTTGCTCAGCTTCAGCACCCGACCTACGTTGATCAGATCCTTGTCGATGGAAGCAACGCCCACCGCGGTGTTGATCAAGGTCGGCCACAGGGAACAGAGCGTCACAGTAATGGCCGAGACCAGAAACGACTTCTCGAACCAAGCATCGCTGCCACTGGCATACAGCGCACTAACCACCATGGTGACGATCGGCAACCATGCCAAGGGCGATACCGGTTTGAAGATCTGGATCAGCGGATTGAGCGCGGTGTTGATGATCCGGCTCATGCCACACAGGATGCCCACCGGGACCGCAACCAGCGTGGCCAACAAAAACCCCGTGAACACGGTGTATAGACTGGTGAGAATCTGCGTGGGGTAAGTCGGCCGGCCAGTGTAGGGCCGAATCCGCACCGCTGCGTCCGGATTCGCCGCCAAACGCTCGGCGTTACGCTCCTCTTGTCGGGCAATGAAGGCCATCTCCTTCTCTTGCTCGACACGATGCTCCTCGATCAACCCCTCGGCCTCTGCCCAGACCTGGGCCGGCCCCGGGATTACGCCGAGACTGGTTTCAATCTTGGCTGCCCCCCAGTGCCACAACACCAGAAATGCGAGCAACGCGAGGAGAGGCACACCCACCATGAGCCAGAGCTCGCGCAATTGGGTGCGCGGGCTCTCGCCGGCGCAGAGATTGACCAAGGGGACAAACCAATTCAGCCCAAGCAACTCCAGCACTTTGCGAGTACGGACATACAAAGGGACTCCGCTCTTGGGCGACGCCTTTGGCGGCACCGGTACGGGCCCCGTGGGCTTGGCAGGCTGGTCACCTGCCGACGACGGAGTCGCCGGCTTGAGGGGCACTGGGGCAGCTGCGGTACGGGTCATGATCGGTCTCCTCCGACTGCTGGGCGGGCCGGCCGCCGGCCGTCCGCCGACGGACAACTTCCGTGGCATTTCATTTCAGGGTGTCTTCGGCCTTCAGGCCGATGGGAAACTTGGCGAGGTACGCATTGGGCTGAGTACCGTCGTATTCAACGCCATCGATAAATTCATCGGTCGGCGCCCGATAGCCCGTCTCGGTTTGAAAGTCCGGGAAATCGGCAGCGGTAAATTTGCCTTCGGCGATCAGCTCCGCCGCGGCTTGCTGATAGATATCCGGGCGATAGACTTTCTTCGCCATGTCCTTGTACCAGTCATCGGGCTTGGCCTCGGCGATCTGGCCCCAACGCCGCATCTGCGTGAGATACCAAATGGCATCACTGTAATAGGGGTAGGTGGCGTGGTAGCGGAAGAAGACGTTGAAATCGGGAATCGCCCGTTGATCCCCCTTCTCGTACTCAAAGGTGCCGGTCATCGAGTTGGCAATCACTTCATAATCTGCGCCCACATAATTGGGCTGGGACAGATACCGCACCGCCTCGGGTCGGTTGGCGTTATCGTTGGCGTCCAGCCAGTGCGCAGCACGGATCAGCGCCTTGACGATACGCACCGCGGTATTGGGATAGCGCTCCGCGAATTCGGCGGTGATGCCGAATACTTTTTCGGGATTGTTTTTCCATATCTCGTAATCGGTAACCACTGGCACGCCGATACCCTTGAATACCGCTTGTTGGTTCCAAGGCTCGCCGACGCAATACCCATAGATGGTGCCCGCCTCCATCGTGGCGGGCATCTGCGGTGGTGGCGTCACGGACAACAGCACATCGGCCTGCAACTGTCCGGTGATGTCACCGCGCGCCGGCGCGTAGTAGCCCGGATGAATGCCGCCGGCGGCAAGCCAATAGCGCAATTCGTAATTGTGAGTCGAAACCGGGAAGACCATCCCCATGTTGAACGCCTCGCCACGCGCGCGGTACGACTCGACCACCGGCTTGAGCGCATCCGCCTTGATCGGATGTACAGGCTTGCCGTCCTCCTGAAGGGGAAGGTTCTCCTTCATCTGCGCCCAGATGGTGTTGGAGACCGTGATGGCATTGCCGTTGAGATCCATGCTGAAGGGCGTCACCACATGCGCTTGGGTACCGAAGCCGATGGTCGCCGCCAGCGGCTGACCCGCGAGCATGTGGGCACCGTCGAGCTGCCCGTCAATCACGCCATCGAGCAGGACTTTCCAGTTGGCTTGCGCCTCGAGAGTGACGTAGAGGCCTTCGTCTTCGAAGAAATGCTTTTCATAGGCGATGGCCAGCGGGGCCATGTCGGTCAATTTGATAAAGCCAAACTTGAGATCCTCCTTCTCGGGCGGACCCACGTCGGCGCTGGCCGCGACGGACACCGCGGCCAGCGCGGCGGCCAGCAGACGGGCCCAGTGAGCTCTGATCCTGGATGACGGAAACTGCGGCATAACCTATGGCTCCTTTGCGCTTGCGCTAACTGCTCTGGCATAAAAAAAGCCCACTCCGGAAAAACCGAAGTGGGCTGCATCGCCCTGGTGACCTGGGGGAACACCTGCTGTTGGCCGACCCAGACCTGCTGTATCGGCTGGCAGTATTTACGTAGCAGTTGTCATGCCAACTTTCCCTCCTCGCCCTGGCATAGCCACCGCAGTCTCAAGCATGGTCATTGAATCCCTGCCGGAACAAGTAGTTAGAAAGACCACCCACCCGCTCCCCGCGCGCAGCCACTGTCGACTCGACCGCATCTTCCACCCCGAACACCGCCGGCGTGCCGCCCCAGGAATGCGTTGGCTCGGTGCATCTGCACTGTTGCAGCGCACGCGCGACGCTACGGGTCATGGCCGATCTCGTACGTCGACCCCCATCATCAGATCGGGGCCCAAGCGTACGCCCGGCTCCAGATCATAGGCGGCGGCGTGCACCGCCGGCGGCGTATGATCCTGCGAGGGATGGGGCCAACCCAGGAGACGTGCTGCTTCCCGATAGAGGTCGGTGCGGTAGCATCCAGCCACCAGCGCCATCACTTCCCCCTCCGGCAGAGACTTACCCAAGAGCTCCAAACACTGCCGCACTAGGCGCTCCGCACGCGACCACCAGGGAAAGCCGGCCTGGTATCGGTGAAATACGAGAAAATCCGGGGTGTCGACCATCGGGCCGCCACGTCGATATTGATGGCGGCCGAGCAGCGCCGGCAGCACCTGGGAACCGGGCAAATCGAGATAGTCGGTCGTCGCCAGGAACTCGGCAGCCTGACGCCGATGTTCGGCATCGGCCAGCCAGCGCGCAGCTTCCATCAGCGCCAGCCGCAATCGCAGGTGCGTGCCCGGATAGGCCGCGTGCCAATCTGCCGTCACACCCAGGACCTTCTCTGGTGCGTTGTTCCAGACGTCATAACCCGAAGCCGCCACCACGCCAACACCGGCCTGCACCGCCACCGTATTCCAGGGCTCTCCAACACAAAAGCCGTCGATGATCCCGCGCGCCAAGCTGTCGACCATCTGCTCGGGGGGGAGCACGATGAGACGTAACTGGGTATCCGGATCCAGACCGCCGGCCGCCAGCCACAGTCGCAGCTGCAAGGTGTGGGTCGAGAACGGATAGACCGTCGCCATGGTCAAGCGCTGGCCGCTGACGGAAACCTGGCGGGCAAGAGCGCGAGACAAAGCCAGCGGATCATGGGTTGTCGCGCCAGACCGGACCAATTGCTCCCACAGTCCAGTGGCCAAGGTAATCGCGTTGCCGTTGAGGTTCAGCATCAGACCGGTGACCAATGGGCAGCGTAGCCCGCCAATACCCAGAGAGGTCATCAACGGCATGGGCGCCAACATTTGCGCGGCATCCAGGGCACCGACCGTGACCTTATCGCGGATATTGGCCCAAGACACCTCGCGCACCAAAGTCACTTCGAGACCAAACCGGGAGAAGAACCCCAACTCCCGGGCGGCGATCAACGGGGCGGCATCCGTCAGGCGCATAAACCCCAGGTTGAGCACCGTCTTTTCCGCGACCGGTAATTCGAATAGCCATTGTTCCTGTGCGATGGTCATCGCGCTTGCGCCCCCTCTGCCTTATCGAAGATGGCGATCACGCCGGCCGCCACCGCGGAAATCGTTTGGTTACTGTTCATGGCCAGCTTGCGCATCTGCGCATAGGCCTGGGCCTCATCGATTTTCTGATGCGCCATCAACAAGCGCTTGGCGCGGTCGACCACCTTGCGCTGCTCCAGCTCCTGGCGCGTCTCCTCCAGGTTGCGGCGCAACGCCTGGTAGCGTTCGAACTGGGCGATAGCGACATCGATGGCCGTGCGAACCTTGACCGGATCCACCCCTTCGGCCAGGTAGGCGCTGACCCCAGCGTCGATGGCTTGTTGGATAAAGCCCGAATCCTGCTCGCGCGCGAACATGACAATCGGGGTAGGGTGGTGTTGATTGAGCACCGAAAGGCTCTCCAGAATGTCGCGATCCGGGGACTCCATATCGATCATCACCACTTCGGGTTGGTGCTGCTCAATCTGAAATAGCAACCCCGACGCCGTGGGCAGCACCGAGACCACTTGACACCCACAGCCCGCCAGGGCGGCCTCCACCATATCCGCGCGCTGCGGATGGTCGTCAACCAACATCACCCGAATCGCCTTTGTGGAGCACTTACCCATCACGTCTACACCACGCCATCGCTCACCCGCACCATGCAAAAAACGGGGCACCAAAGGCGCCCCAAAAGTACTACCGAGGGAAAATCGCTTCAGAAGGCTGCGGTCAACATCAACCAGATCTTGTCAGTGTCGACCGCGAACTCGTCCGCGTCATAGGCCGCGTATTTGAGCAGGACGCTATACCCGGGACTGAAGGCATAAGCGGCCACAAGATCGAGTTCATCACCATAGTCCGCACCGCCCCGGTCGGCCTCAAAATCGTGATACGTGGCTGAGAGCTTCACCCCACCGAGCTGGGTCGCCAACGTCAGATACCGGTCCTCGATGCCACCGGCCGGCGTCACCAGAAAGATATCCGCAAAACCTTGGAACTTGTGCAGCGTCGCTAAGGGGGTCTTGAAGCCAACGCCGTTGTCGCTACCGAGCACCTCGTAGCCACCGGTGACGGTCAGCGGCGTCAACCCGAGACTCGCCTCGGCCAACCAATAGTCGGCATCATAATCGAGCGGGCTATCGCCGTAGTCACTCTGCTGCGCTGCGGCCAGTTGCAGCGCCAGCGTCATGCCATCGGAGACCTTGATACCACCCTGATACTTGACCCCGTAGGTCGTACTGGACAGCGCCGGGGCTTCATCAAAATCCAACCAGTAGCCAAAGGCCGATAGCGTATGGCCGGCGACCGGCGTATAGGAAACCAGGGCCGCGTGGGTGTCGCCCTCAAATTCCGCATCGGGCCCCTCCGGCCCAAAGATGCGATTCACCCGCCAGATATAGCTGTAATCGATCTTCACCGTGTCGACGGGCGTCAAGGATAGCGTGGCGGAGTCAAAGGTCTGCTCGTTCTGCCGCCACCCTACTCCGCCGACAAATCGTTGGTCGGCATGGTTGATGCGCTGACGCCCCACCGTCGCCGCATTACCGGCGTCAAAGGCATAACTGAGATATGCCTGGTTGACTTCGGTGTGATCCGGGTCCGCCACTACAGGGCGATCGGTGCGCCCATTTTCCGTGTTGTTGAAGGGATCGCCGCCCAGATACGAAACATTGTCGACTTCGATCAGCCCATGGAAGCCAGCGACGACGCCAGATTTCACCGTCAAGCGCGACAGCAAGGTCGAGGCACTAGCCTCCTCGGCAAAGCTGTCTTGGTCGACATGCTCAAACCGATAGCGCAAGAGCAGATTGGCCTCGGTGTCGGCTAGCGCCTCGGCGATGCCGCCACTGTCCGCGCGGGAGGCCATGCTGATACCACAAGCCAACGCCGCCAAGACGGCGCCGCGAGCCCAGACGATGGGGACTATCGGATACTTCATGATCATCTCTCCCGAGTACCGCGGCTCGCCCGACCCGGGTCGCCGCCACAAAAAAAGCCCACGGATGCAACGATCCGCGGGCTCTGTTGCCCGACACAGCCAACTCCTGTGTCCGCCCTAGACAGACAATTGTCGTGCCAAACATTCTATCTAGCTGATTTTGTTGGCTTAATAGGCCAAACACGCGGACCGGCGTCCATTTATCAGGCCCGCCTTGCGCCATGGAGGCACATGGCCGGTCGCGGGCGCCTCAAAATGGCGCCAGCGACGAGCACCCTACCGCGGCTATTGCCGCGCGATCATGCCCAACCTGTGGACCGGCCACTGGCGTCACTCCGCGTGCAGGGTTCGCACCGCCCCGCAAGCGATGCACGCCATGGAACCGCGGGACTGAGAGCCACTATCGCTACCAAGCATCTACAGGCCCCGGACTCCATCGCCCTGTACCACTCCGCGCTGCCTCAATCGCGCCACCCAATCACGCATCGCGGTGCAGCGCACGCAGACCCAAATCCGCACCCCCAGCAGTCCGCGGCCGATCGCCTCGCGCCACTCATGGACCCTACCGTCACCGCCGCGGGAATTCTCCTACACCCACTGAGTCGTCCTGGTCATGTCGGTGTTATCCCCAATCGGGGAACTGTAGCGGACCCACTCTGTCACAACGAGCAGCAATTCTTATATGGGAAATTATCTTTGGGAACATTATTTTTTTTCCGATGTCTTTACGACCGACGATCTTTTGAATCCATCGACAACAGATCAATGAATTCTTACCGACCATGCTGTTTTCGGTAGGCCTCAATAGTTATTGATTTATTGAAATACGAAGAAATTTACCTCGGAGATTCATCATGCTCAGCTATGCCGTTCTCTTTCTTATTATCGCGATCATTGCGGCCGCCCTAGGATTTTCTGGAGTAGCTGGCACAGCAAGCTGGATTGCACAGGTTCTTTTCGTCATTTTTCTTGTCATGTTTATAGTTTCTCTATTCAGCAACAAAAGACCAAAATAAATCATTGAAATAAAAATAACCGACCACAACACGAGAAATCACGTTGGCGGCAACAGCAATTATTTTCTACAAAACGCAGAAACGGAGCCTGAAAATGGACACGAAGAACACATCTACGTCACACCCAACCCTATGCCGAAAAGCCCGGCGGATCATCGGCTCTACCGGCCTGGCCATCGCGTTGGCAGCAGGCGCCGCGACCGCGGGAGAAAATGGACTGGGCGGAGCGATCAACGACGCGACCCTGACGACCGAAGTCAAAACCCGCTTGATGACCAATGACACCACCCGGGGCATCAATATCAATGTGGACAGCAAGGGCGGCATGGTCACCTTGCGCGGCACCGTACCCAATGAAGCGGCGCGGCAAAAAGCAGCGGAAATCGCGTTGTCGGTCGAGGGTGCTGATTCGGTAACCAATGCGCTGATCGTGGGTGACTCATCAACCAATCCGCAAACCCTGACCGCCAAGACCAAGAAGGCCGGAGAACAGGCAGGCGAAGCCATTTCGGACGGATGGATTACCACCCAGGTGAAAACCAAGTTGTTGGCCGATGACGCGATCAAGGGACTCGACATCGAAGTCTCGACCGACAACGGTCAAGTCGTGCTCGCCGGTCTCGTCCCTTCTGAATCGGTGCGCGAAAAAGCCATCCT
>JBFHML010000070.1:0-10431 GCA_041594335.1 Porticoccaceae bacterium | reverse complement strand
CCCGAAAACTCCGGTTTGGTTTTCGCCTTGAACGCCGCTACGCCCGCGCGCCCGTCTCGGCTTGCGCCTGCCGCGACCATCGTTTGCTTTTCCAGCTCCAATTGCTCCCGTAGGCTGTGATGGGTGCTTGCGAGCAACATGCGGCGGGCGGCACCAAAGGCTGCGGTGGGACCTGACGCAAGCTGTTCGGCAAGTGCCGCGACGCGGTTTTGCAGTTGTTCCGGCGCGGTTACTTCATTGACTAAGCCCCAGGCCAGCGCCGTTGCCGCATCTAGGCGGCGGTTGGTGATCATCAGTTCTTCGGCTTTGCGCAGCCCGATCTGTCGGGGCAGAAAATAAGTCGAACCGCCGTCTGGCGTGAGCCCGATGCCGGTGTAGGCCATGGTAAAGGTGGCAGTGTCGCTGGCGATGGCAAGGCTTGATGCCGATAGGAGTGAGAGGCCTGCGCCGGCGGCTACGCCTTGCACTGCCGCAATTACCGGCGGGTTCATGGTGCAGAGTGTTTCTACCGCCGGGTGGAAGACGTCGATGAGATGGTCGAGGTCGTCTGCCAGTCGGTCACCGGCGGCAGCGAAGGTCAGAACGTCGCCACCGCCGCAAAACACCTGCCCCTCGGCGTCGAGGATGACCGCGCGCACCCCGGGGTCGTCGCGGCACAGGCGCGCGACCTCGAGTAGCTCATGAGCCATCGCCGGGTTCAGGGCGTTAGCGGCGTTGGGGCGGGCCAGAGTGATTCGGGCAACAGCGCCCTCGCGGGAAAAGCGGATGGTAGCGTAGGTCATGGCGGCGGGCTGTTCACTGTTTTCTGCCATGGTACGGCCGGTACTGCCGCAGTGCCAGTGACCTTGGTCAGAGATCGATACCGAGGGTGGTGGACAGGTCGCGGATGGCCTGATCTTCTGACACGACCTTGATCGTGCTCATGCCCAGTGCCCGCGCGGGCTTGAGATTGATGCCGAGATCATCCAGGTAGACGACCTGCCCCGGTGAGACGCCCAGCCGTTCGCAGGCGAGCAAGTAAAATTCGGGTTGCGGCTTGCGCATGCCTTCGCGGCTGGATTCGAGCACATGCTCGAACAGTGCCATGGCGGCTCGAACGCTTGCCGCGCTCTCTTCCGAGCGCGACATGCCCGGTCCCTGGCCGGCACGCACGTTGTTGGTCAGGCAGGCGATCTTGTAGCGTTGCTTGACGCGGCGGAGCACCTCGACCATGCGGGGCCGCACGTCGCCGGCGAGCAGGGCGATGACCTCGCGGCCGGGAATGGGGTGGCCCGCCCGGCGGGATTCCTCGAGGAACAGGTGGTCGAACTCGTCGATGTCAATTCGGTTGGATTCGAATTGGGCCCAGGCATTGGTATCCGGGTTCGTCGCGTTGATGCCGCGGATGAAGCCCGGCGGCAGCTGACGTTCGGTCTCGTAACGCCGGAATGCTTCGAACGGTGAGGAGGTGATGACGCCGCCGAAATCCCAGAGTATGGCTTGGTAGGGCATAGTGGTCTTGCCGACTCCATGGGGCAGCGCGCTATGTTAGGGAGGCGAATGGCGCTGCGCAATCACGGCGCATGCGCGGTTGCATTACCTCGGCGCGCGCGCCCGTCCGTAGCGATCGGCTTCGTCCGATGGATGCGTCTTGAACCGTTTGTGTAGCCAGAAGTAATTTGCAGGATGGCGGCGCACCTGGGCTTCTAGCCAGTCACTCCATCGCCGCGTGTCGGCCACATCGTCGCCTGAGGGAAATGCTTCGAGCATTGGCTCGATGTTCACCACTACACCGGTCTCGTCCCGCCAGCTGGAGAACAGCAGCACCCGGGCGTCGGTTTGCGCGGCGTACTGGGGGATGGCGGTGATAGTTGCGGTCTGGATGCCGAAAAAAGGCACGAATACACCGCGATTCAGGCCGAAATCCTGGTCCGGCAAGATCGCCACTACGCCGCTGCTGCCGAGCTCTTTGAGCATTTGGCGAATTGCCTTGCGGTGGATCGTGGTGATGGGGTATCGGCGGGTTCCGCGTTGGTAGAGTTGCGCTTCGAGGACAGGATTGTCCATGCGCCGGTACACGGCGTGAAACGGGACGATTTCGGACAGTGCCGCGAGGCTGGACAGGAAAGTCGTAAAGTGGCCGGTGACCAGCAACAAGGGTTCTCCGCTGGCGAGCGCTGTATCCAAATGTTGGCGACCCTGGATGCGCACATTGCCGAGCAGCTTTTCCCGCGGGGCCCAAATGAGGTTCAGGAGGTCGAAGGCGAGCTGTAGCGTCAAATGGAGGTTATCCCGACATAGCTGGTGTCGTTGTTCAGCGGATAATTCCGGAAAGCACAGCTCAAGATTTCTACGAATGATGCGACAGCGGCTGTTGCGGCTGTCAGCCAAGCGCGTCGCCAGAGCCGACGCGATGCGCCGCTGGGCGCCGGCGGGAAGCTTGGCTAGCAGCCAGGTCAATGAGACTAGCAGCCAAGACGGCCAGTACCCAGGTGCCAGAAGGGAGGTGTTGCGGGGCATGGTTCTGGGTTCAGCCAAAGAGCCCGCATTATCTGTGCGGCGCGCCCGTGAGGCAATGCGGGGCTCGGGTATTGGCGCCGAGGCGGGCGAACCCAGGCCGTCCGGCCGTTGTCGAAGCAGTGGACCGTGACCGATTTTTGGTGCGCGGCCCATGGACAACGCGAAGGAGGATTCAATGCCCGGACACAGCTACAAGCACATCGAGGTAACCGGCAGCTCTACTAAAGGCATCGACGATGCCGTTGCCACGGCGGTTGCTAAGGCTGGAGAGAGCTTGCACAACCTGCATTGGTTTGAGGTGACCGACACTCGGGGCTATATCGAGGGCAACAAAGTCAAGCATTGGCAGGTAACTATCAAGATTGGTTTTCGTATCGACGACTGAGTCATCCGAGCAACGCGCTCGGATTCGTCATTTCACCAGCGCCAGCTGCCTCAGGGGGCTGGCGCTCGACTTTTGGGTGACAGTGATTTAAAAGAGGCGGCAAAAGGGAGTTGACTTAACAATAACAAGCTCGAGGGGAAATCATGATCGAAGTCTCTTATCTGCCGCCCTTGGTGGGCGCGACTGGTTTGGTCGCCGCATTGGTACTGTTTCGGTTGATCCTGAAACGGCCGGCCGGTGATCCCACGGTAACCCACATTGCCGACCAGATTCACTTGGGCGCCATGGTATTCATGCGTCGTGAATACCTCATGTTGTCGATGTTTTCGGCCGTGTTGTTGGCGGCGATCCTGTTCTCTCCCTTGGGCGCGAATACCGCTTTGGCTTTTCTGGTCGGCGCGCTGTGCTCGGCGAGTGCGGGTTGGCTGGGGATGAAGGCCGCAACACGCGCCAATGTGCGCACGACCACGGCTGCCCACCGAGAAGGTGCCGCGGCTGCTCTTGCTGTGGCTTTCTATGGGGGTTCCATCATGGGGCTCTGTGTCGCGGCTTTGGGCCTCCTGGGCCTGGGAGTGCTCTACGCTTATCTGGGTGGTGATCCCGAAACCGTACATACCATCCATGGGTTTGGCATGGGGGCATCCACGGTGGCACTGTTCTCGCGCGTCGGCGGCGGAATCTACACAAAAAGCGCTGATGTCGGTGCCGACTTGGTCGGCAAGGTCGAGGCCGGGATTCCGGAAGACGATCCACGCAACCCTGGGGTGATTGCGGACAACGTCGGCGACAACGTCGGGGATGTGGCGGGCATGGGCTCGGATATCTTCGAGTCTTACTGTGGCGCCATGATCGCGTCCATCACGATCGCCGCGACCTTAACCGGGCATCCCACACAGTCGGCGCTGATGTTCCTGCCGCTGGCGTTGGCGGCTACGGGGCTTCTCGCGTCGCTGGTCGGGATTTTGGTGGTGCGCATGAATTCGGCAGCCGAGCCCGGTAAGGCATTGCGTACCGGGACCCTGGCGGCACCCGCGCTGTTTGTGGGGGCCGCCTGGCTGGTGGCCCGTTGGCTGGGTGTGGATCTCAATATCTGGCTCGCCGTGCTCGCTGGGGCCGTCGGAGGTACGTTGATCGGCCTCATTACCGAGTACTACACGGGCGGTCCTCCGGTGCGCAAGATTGCTCGCTCCGGCGATACGGGAGCGGCCACCGTGATGATCACGGGCCTGGCGGTGGGCATGCAGTCGGTGGTGTTACCCGTATTGGTGCTGGCAGCGGTGATTTTTGTTTCGACGCAGCTGGCCGGCATTTACGGGGTGGGCATTGCCGCGGTCGGGATGTTGGCGACCGTGGGGATTACCATGGCGATCGACGCCTACGGGCCTGTCGCAGACAACGCCGGTGGGATTGCCGAGATGGCGAGACTGGGTCCGGATACGCGGAAAATTACCGATTCCCTGGATGCGCTTGGGAATACTACTGCCGCGATCGGCAAGGGCTTTGCCATCGGCGCAGCGGCGCTTGCCGCCTTGGCCATCATTGCCGCCTTTGTCGCCACGGTCCGGATCCATCATCCGGATTTCGAGTTGGAGCTGTCCAGCCCCAGGGTGCTGGTGGGCTTGCTAATCGGTGGGTCGATCCCGTTCTTGATCGCATCGATCACCATGACCGCGGTGGGTGATGCGGCGTTCGACATGATCCACGAAATTCGGCGTCAATTTCGGGAAATTCCCGGGTTGCTCCAGGGCTCAGCCGAGCCCGATACGGCGCGATGCGTGGATATCGCGACCACTGCGGCCCTCAAGCGGATGCTGTTGCCCGGCGGCATCGCCGTGGCGGTACCGCCATTGGTTGGATTTACCTTGGGAGCGGAGGCGCTCGGCGGCGTGTTGGGTGGCGGACTCATCGGTTGCGTGCTGTTGGCACTGATGATGGCCAACGCCGGAGGTGCCTGGGATAACGCGAAGAAATATATCGAGCAAGGGAATTTGGGCGGCAAGGGCTCGCCCTCCCACGCCGCGGCCGTCGTTGGGGATACGGTGGGCGATCCTTTCAAGGATACTTCCGGGCCGTCGATGAACATCCTGATCAACGTTATGGCGATCGTCAGCTTGGTCATCGCGCCCCTACTGTGAGGGGCACGGCCGGACCTAGTGTCCGGCCAAGGCAACCCGGTAGCCGAGCGCTTCGGTGAGGTGCTCGGTGCGGGGGTGATCGTCGCCCGAAAGATCGGCGAGCGTGCGGGCAACCCGGAGCAGACGATGAAATGCACGCGCCGAAAGGCCAAGCCGTTCCGCCGCTGTGTTTAGCAGGTTTTGCTGTTGCCGGTCGAGTGGGCAGTGACGATACAGCGCTGTCGGCGAAAGAGCGCTGTTGAGCGCGTTTTGGCGTTCATGCTGGCGGCATCTGGCCGCCTCGACCCGGGCGCGGACTACACTGCTGGATTCTCCGGGCGTGGGGTTCGAAAGGTCGGTCTGGGCGATTCGAGGGACTGTCACTTGGAGGTCGATCCGATCCTGTAATGGGCCAGAGATGCGACTGCGATAGCGTGTGATCTGGTCTGGTGTGCAGTGGCATCGGGCCTCGCCGAAATACCCGCATGGACAGGGATTCATCGCGGCGATCAATTGAAAGCGGGCCGGGTATTCAATCCGCGACTGCACGCGAGCAATAGCGACTCGCCCGGACTCCAGCGGTTCACGCAACACTTCGAGAACCCGTCGGGGAAATTCCGGTAACTCGTCCAGAAAGAGCACGCCGTGGTGTGCGAGAGAAATTTCTCCTGGGCGCGGCAGAGAGCCGCCGCCGACCAATGCCGCTGGCGACGCAGTGTGGTGCGGAGCCCGGAAGGGGCGACGAAAGAAATCTTCTCGCGGGATGCCGGCGACGGAATGGATGGCCGCCACCTCGATGGCCTCGGCTTCATGTAGTGGTGGCAAGATGCCGGGCAAGCGACTAGCCAGCATGGTTTTGCCCGTCCCTGGGGGGCCGCTGAGTAGCAGGTTGTGGCCGCCCGCGGCAGCAATTTCCAATGCGCGGCGAACCTGATGCTGACCGATCACCTCCGTCAGATCCGGTGCCCCACTGGGCCGCTGTCGTGGGTGATGTGTACAAATTGCCAATTCAGCTTGACCACGTAGGTGCGCGCAAACGTCCAAGAGGTGGTGAGCTCCGCGGATGCGAGCGGTTCGCGCCAACGCCGCTTCTTCGGCATTGTCGGCAGCGACAATCAGGTCTCGCCCCTGTCTGGCTGCCGCCAGGGCCGCGGGCAAGATGCCTTCGATTGGTCGTAGGCTGCCCGATAGTGCGAGTTCTCCGACCAGCTCGTGAGTGGCCAGGGCATCTTCCGGCAACTGTCCCGAAGCCGCAAGAATGCCGATGGCGATGGCCAGATCGTACCGCCCCCCTTCTTTGGGCAGATCGGCCGGCGCTAGATTTACGGTGATGCGTCGCCTGGGGAATTCGAAGTTGGCGTTGAGCAAGGCACTGCGTACCCGGTCTTTGCTCTCTTTAACCGCGGTTTCCGGCAATCCGACGATATTCAAGGCGGGCAAGCCGTTGGAAAGGTGGACCTCCACGGCGACGGCCGGCGCGGCGATCCCGGCGCGCGCACGGGTATGCACCAGTGCGAGTGACATACATCCTCCCTGATTTCATCCGCCCGGCCATTCAAGCAGGTGTCGCGGATGCTGTCGATCCTGAGCCAGGGAGACGGCCCATTTGTGCACTGATATTCAGCAGGGCGTGGCAAATTGGTGCGCATTACGCACCAATAACGGTCGCTGAGGTGCGCCAGGGTCGGTCGGGTAGAACAAAAACCTTGCTTGGCACGTTGCGTGCTTAATGAATTCCCGCGGAGTCCACGCCGGTTGTTCGCGAGATGCGCGGCGGGGCATGCAGTGGCCCCCCACCGCAGATCTCCCGGTGACGGGAAGCCAGATCTGGGCGTCCGAGGACTGCTGATCCGCAAAAACAGTCAGGGGCTTGCCGGAGGCAACCGAGCAACTCCGTCACCCATAGGAGGCAAGCGATGAAAATGATTACGGCTGTGATCAAGCCATTCAAACTCGACGATGTCCGCGAGGCTTTGGCTGCGGTCGGCGCTCAGGGTGTCACCGTTACCGAGGTCAAAGGGTTTGGGCGTCAAAAAGGGCATACGGAGCTCTACCGGGGGGCTGAGTACGTGGTGGACTTTTTGCCCAAGGTGAAACTTGAGGTCGCGGTGTCCGAAGCCATGCTCGACGCGGCGGTCGAAGCGATCATTTCGGCGGCGGCGACCGGCAAGATCGGGGACGGCAAGGTCTTCATCTCCGATTTGGACGAAGTGATCCGTATTCGTACGCGAGAAACCGGCGACGAGGCCGTCTGATCCGCGCGTTATTGGAGGTAGTTGCGGATCGCCCAGCTCTTTCATCTTTACGCTCAATGTAACCAGAGGTTCACAATGGAAAACAACGTTTATGAACTTCAGTTCGCCCTGAACACCTTTTATTTTTTGGTGATGGGTGCACTGGTCATGTGGATGGCCGCCGGCTTCGCCATGCTCGAAGCCGGGCTCGTGCGGTCCAAGAACACCACGGAGATCCTGACGAAAAACGTGGCGCTGTACGCCGTCGCCTGCACCATGTATCTGATTTGCGGCTATCACCTGATGTACGGTGGTGGGTGGTTCCTGTCCGGCGTCGATACGGTGGCCAGCCTGGATGTCGCGGCAACCCTGGCGCAGAACGCGGAAAATGGCTTCGACGGGGATGCCGTCTATGCGGGTGCATCCGACTTTTTCTTCCAGGTCGTGTTTGTGGCCACGGCGATGTCGATCGTCTCTGGCGCCGTTGCCGAGCGGATGAAGCTATGGGCGTTTTTGGCCTTTGCGGTGGTGATGACCGGTTTCATCTATCCGATCGAGGGCGCCTGGACCTGGGGCGGCGCA
The DNA here is from genome assembly GCA_041594335.1 of Porticoccaceae bacterium. Classification (GTDB taxonomy): domain Bacteria; phylum Pseudomonadota; class Gammaproteobacteria; order Pseudomonadales; family Porticoccaceae; genus JAGPUQ01. The sequence goes on along the minus strand of JBFHML010000070.1, from coordinate 2,617 downwards.
AAAGTGTTCGGCATGTATGAGCTGTCGTATTCCGATTACGCCGGTTCCGGCATTGTGCATCTCGCCGGGGCGACCGCTGCACTGGCTGGGGTGTTGTTGCTCGGCCCGCGGAAGGGGAAATACACCGCCAATGGCATCCAGCCCATCCCTGGGGCCAACCTGCCGTTGGCGACGCTCGGCACCTTCATTCTTTGGGTGGGTTGGTTCGGATTCAATGGCGGTTCTACCCTCAAGTTGGGCGGCATTGCAGTGGCCAATGAAGTGGCCAATGTATTTCTCAATACCAACGCCGCTGCAGCCGGTGGCTTGATCGCCGCCCTGATTACGGCGCGGGTGATGTTTGGCAAGGCGGATTTGACCATGGCGCTGAATGGTGCGCTCGCGGGCTTGGTGGCCATTACTGCCGAACCGGCTGATCCGACTGGGCTGCTGGCGACGATTATCGGTGCGATTGGTGGTGTTTTGGTGGTGCTCAGCATCGTAGCCTTGGACCGCATGAAGATCGACGATCCTGTGGGTGCCATTTCCGTGCACGGCGTGGTCGGCATCTGGGGCATCTTCGCGGTGTTGTTGTCCGACGCTGAAGCTACCTTTATGGGTCAGTTGGTCGGCTGTTTGACCATCTTCGTGTGGGTGTTCGTGGCGAGCTTGATCGTTTGGGGGCTGCTCAAGGCGATCATGGGTATCCGCGTCAGCGACGAGGAAGAATACGAGGGCGTGGACTTGGGCGAATGCGGCCTGGAGGCCTATCCTGAGTTTGTGCGCTCCTAAAGCACAGAAACATGGCCCACAAAAAAACCCCGCTTTGGCGGGGTTTTTTTGTGCTTGTTTCCTGGCGTTGGACATTCCCGCGGTGCCTACACAGCCGTGCCTGCCGACCCAGGGACCGACCTCCTCCGGGCAACGATTTCGGTGCCTGTGCGATCAACCGGCGGCGCGGGCGGCGCATCCCGTGTTTGCTGCGCAAGGGGGCTGGTCCGTGGGGCCTGGTGCCGGACGCACCTGCGGCTTATCCGGCCTGCGACCGGTGGCCGGAGGCGGTAAACGATTGCGCCAATTTCACCGCCAGCGCCAGGGTTAGCGCTGCCAGTAGGACCCCGATACCAAACCCGGCCGCAATGCCCAGCCCCTCTCCGAGGGACAGGCTTCCGGCGGCAAGCCGCTGTTCCAGCAACAGCACCAGGTCGTCGCTGCGCCAGTGCTCCGGCACTGTGCCTTGGTGCCATGCTGCCGCTATTCGGCTGGCGAGAATGGCTCCGGCTTCATAGTAGTCGCCAGTCACACTCAGTAGTGGCGCCAGTGCCCAGGGTAGACTGGCCCCGAACAGCGTACAGGCGGCCGTACTGGAGCGACTGCTGCTCCAAAGCAGCAGGGGGAGACCGGGAAACAACGTCAATGCATAGGGCGCCAGCACGGTAACCAAATAGACAATGTCGCTGCCGCGCGTGTCGAAGCCGGTCAGTTGGCCGGCATAGTCCGATCCAACGGAGACAAAGGGCAGCCAGTCGGCGAGCAACGCCGCGCCGTACTCTGGTGCCAGCTCCAGCCGTGTGACCTCGCCGCCTGCGGCTAGGCAGCCGAGGGCGTGCGCGAGCTCGTGCAGTGGCACGTACGCCCACCAGCCGGCGGCAACGCCCAGTAGCAGCGCTAGCCAGCCGCGCCAGCCTCGCGCGACGGCTTGGTCTACGCCACGCAATAGTGGCGACCACAGTCGGAATCCTCCTATGGCTACTTGTGGTGGGGAGGGCTCTTTCGGTTCGGGATGGGGCACGGTACGGCAACTCTCGGCGGGCAAAGGGGACTGGAGCGGCGGCCCAATACTTCCTTGGAAAGGGTGGTGCTGCGGGCGGCCAGCGCGGCGTTTGCCGGCTTCGTAGCCGGCTATTCTAGACGCAAACGCTGGCATCCTAGGGAAGGATAGGCTGTGTGTCCTCCCCGTGGTGGTTTCTCGATAGGCAGTTCGGGACTGCTAGAGGGATCGATAGTCGCGGTCGGCCGCACTCTCGGCCGGACCGGGCGCGTCCAGTGCGGCGTTTTGGCATTGGGAGGGGTCGGGCGCGTATGCCTCAGCGAAGGCCGCCAAAGATGGGGTCATCTCTGACGGCCTTGCCGGGCATAGCATCACCCAGCGTGGTTGCGGTGGCGGGCGAGGCGTGTCGTGGCGATCAGGAGGAAAATGCTGGCTAGCAGCGCCAAACTCCACGGCGAGAGCGCGGGAATGGCGCTAGGGGCGGCCGGTATTGCCGTCCCTCTACTCGCGGTATAAGCGATGATGTTCGCGCGCAAGTTGGCGGCTTCTGGCTGCGGAGAGTGAAAGTTGTCAGTGGTCATGCCACCGAACAACACGAACCCGGCGCCGAAGGTCATCTCCCCCAGTATCATCAGGCCATCTTGGCCGTCGCCGGGAGCCCCAATGATGATGGGGCTTAAACCAGGGCCGGTCACGATGGCGTGCCCAAAGGAAGAGCCTGTGAAGGCGGTCCCCACCGGCGTCGACGGGCCGGAAAACACCGGATGCGCGGCATCATCGGCTACTACGCTACTGGAAGATGCGGGATAGGTCAGTGTGATACCACCAAAGCCGTAATCGATATCCCCGCCTTCGTTCGGTGCGCTG
>JBFHML010000069.1:0-10534 GCA_041594335.1 Porticoccaceae bacterium | reverse complement strand
GCCTTTTCTCGGGCTGCTTTCTCGGCCGCCGCCTTTTCTCGGGCTGCTTTCTCGGCCGCCGCCTTTTCTCGGGCTGCTTTCTCGGCCGCCGCCTTTTCTCGGGCTGCTTTCTCGGCTGCCGCCTTTTCCCGGGCCGCTTTCTCGGCCGCCGCCTTTTCCTGGGCCGCTTTCTCGGCCGCCGCCTTTTCTCGTGCCCGGGCGGCGCTCTCCTGCGTCGTTCGCTCTTCCGCCTCCTCCCTCGGTGGCAGAGGTTGAGCCTCAGCTCGGGGCGCAGCCGGCGGTGCGTGGACTTGTAGCAAAGCCGCCTCCATGTACGCCGTCTGAGGTAGCTCGCGCGGCCGGAACTCGGGATGCCAACCACTGACCAATAGCGCCAGGATCCCGCCGTGCAGCAAACCGCTCGCCAGTACCGCTACGCGATACCCGCTACGCCGCGCTCCCATTCACTGCTGCCCCGTCGGCGGATCCGTCACCAGGCCGACGCCCTTGACCCCGGCGGTCTGGAGCTGCGCCATCAGCGCCACTACGGCCCCGTAGTCCACATGGCGATCGCCGCGCACCAGCACCGGGGTATCGGGCCGCTCGCGAATTACCTTGCCCACTTTGTCAACAATGGCTGCCAGGGCATCCGGCTGACTCTTGCCGTTTCCCAGATCTAGGTGATAAACGCCCTCTTTGTCGACGGCGATCTCAATCGGCTCCTTTTCCTCTACGGGTTCAGAAAGAGCTTGCGGCAGATCGACTTTGACCCCGGTGGTCAACATGGGTGCCGTGACCATAAATACGATTAACAACACCAACATGACATCGATATAGGGGACGACATTGATCTCCGCGACCAGCCCTCGCTTGCGCTTGGTGAAAGCCATCAGGCAACCTTACTATGCACCCGGCGGTGCAGAATCCCGGAAAATTCCTCGGCGAACGTCTGATAGCCACTGAACACCTGATCGACCAAGGCAGCATAGCGATTGTAGGCAATCACCGCCGGAATGGCGGCAAACAACCCCATGGCGGTAGCAATCAACGCTTCCGCAATCCCCGGGGCGACCACCGCGAGGGTTGCCTGTTGCACTCCGGCCAACCCCCGGAACGCTTGCATGATGCCCCACACGGTGCCAAACAAGCCGATATAGGGGCTGACTGAAGCAACGCTGGCAAGAAACGGCAGATGGGTATTGAGCTTCTCCTCTTCTCGCGACAGCGCCACTCGCATCGCCCGCTCGACACCGGCAACCACGGCGTCAGGGTCGGGACGACGCTGCTGAGCCAACCGGTTGAACTCCCGAAACCCGGCGCGGAATACGGTTTCGACCCCAGGGAGATGCTGGTTACCCTGCAAGCGCTGGTTGCCGTCATTGAACAACTGGTTGAGATCAACACCCGACCAAAACGTGTTTTCAAAATGCTTAAGGTCAGCCCCAGCCGCACGTAGATAGAGGCCGCGCTGAACGATCATCACCCAAGACAGTACGGAGGCACCAAACAGGATCAGCATGACCAGCTTCACCGGCAGCGTGGCACCGACAATCAGGGCCCATATCGATAGCTCATGTGTCAACGGCAACTCCTCAGCAATCAGGCTTGGGAAAAAATCTTCTCGATCATCTCGCTCGGCATCGCCACGGGCTTCATATTGTGGCGATCTGCACAGGCCACCTTGACCTGACCGGAGCACAACAGTTCCCCCGCTCGGCGAACCGACTGCGCAACGCCGAACCAGGCGCGTCCGTGATCGACGCCCTCGGCGGTCACCACCAGGTCATCGTAGAGCAGGGCCGGCTTACGGTAACTGACCGTCAGCGAATGCACGACAAAAATACGTTCCTCGCCCCAGAAGGCAGGATTGGCAAAACCCAGGGCACGCAACCACTCCGAGCGGGCACGCTCCATGTATTTGAGATAGTTCACGTAATACACAATGCCCTGGGCATCGGTATCCTCGATATAGACCCGGATGGGCAGCTCAAAGACGGTGTTCAAGATGACAACAAGTCCGGTTGCGGTGGCTCCGAGACCATTGTGGCCGGCGGCTGCAGCCCAAAATGCTCGTAGGCCAGTCGGGTCGCCAACCGCCCGCGGGCGGTGCGTGCCAGATATCCCTGCTGAATCAGGTAGGGCTCAACGACATCTTCAATGGTATCCCGCTCCTCACTGAGCGCAGCCGCAAGGCTCTCTACCCCGACGGGCCCGCCGTCAAACTTGTCGATGATGCTACGCAGAAGGCGACGATCGAGCGGATCAAAACCCGACCGATCGACCTTGAGCAGATCCAGGGCGGTCGCCGCAGTCTCCCGATCGATGCACCCTTCGCCGCGGACTTGGGCGTAGTCTCGCACCCGGCGCAACAGGCGGTTGGCGATGCGCGGTGTGCCACGCGCTCGCCGAGCCACTTCGCGCGCGCCCTCGGTATCCGCCGCCACACCCAACATTTTCGCGGCCCGCGCCACGATATCGCTCAACTCTGCTACGGAATAAAACTCGAGTCGCTGCACGATACCGAACCGATCACGCAAAGGGGAGGTCAACAACCCGGCTCTCGTGGTCGCACCGACCAGGGTGAAGGGCGGCAGATCCAACTTGATCGAGCGCGCCGCCGGCCCTTCGCCAATGAGGATGTCGAGCCGATAATCTTCCATCGCGGGATAGAGAATCTCCTCCACCACCGGACTCAGTCGATGAATTTCGTCGATGAACAGGACATCGCCGGGCTCCAGGTTCGTCAGCAACGCCGCAAGATCGCCAGCGCGTTCCAACACCGGCCCCGAGGTGGATTTGAGCTGCGCGCCCATCTCCTCGGCGATGATGTGAGCCAAGGTGGTCTTGCCCAGACCTGGCGGACCAAACACCAGGGTGTGATCCAAAGGCTCACCGCGGCCGGCCGCGGCCTCGATGAACACCGCCATTTGATCGCGCACGGCGACTTGACCGATATAGTCGGCAAGACGAGAGGGGCGCAACGCGCGGTCAATCCGCTGTTCGGGGGGTGCCGCCTGAGGGGCTACGAGACGATCAGTTTCAATCATCGGGTTGGCCCATAGGATTGCCGCTCAGCATACCGGCGCGCCGTCAGTTTTTCACTACCGATCGCAATGCGGCGCGAATCAGCGTCGCGCTGTCCGCCGCCTCCCCCTCCTGCTGCACCGCTGCCAGCATCCGGCTCGCTTCGGCCGGCTTGTAACCGAGCGCCACCAAGGCGGTCTCGGCCTCCCCAACCGCATCGGTAGCCCCTGCGGCAACCGCAATTTCCGCCCCACCATCACACCACCCGGCCAGGCGGTCCCGCAGTTCCACCACCAGGCGTTCTGCGGTCTTACGCCCCACCCCCGGCAGCCGTACCAGGGTCGCGGCGTCTCCGTTGCGGACACTGCGCACGAACTCCGCAACCGTCATGCCGGAGAGCACCGCGAGCGCCAATCGCGGGCCGACCCCGGAGACCCGAATCAATTCCCGAAACAAGGCGCGCTCGGCAAGTTCGCTGAAACCAAACAGCTGTTGCTGATCTTCACGCACCACGAAATGGGTATAGAGCGACAATTGCCCACCCGGCTCGGGCAGAGCAAAATACGTATTGAGAGACACTTGGACCTCGTAGCCGATGCCCTGGACCTCGACCAAGAGCTCCTGGGCTTCCTTGGCGCGCAAAATTCCGTTGAGGAACCCAATCATCGGTCTTCTCCGGCCGCCATCAGTCCAGTGTCAACGCCGGCGCCGTAAACTAGCGCCGGCACCAGCGTGGGCATGGCAGATTGCCACCCCCAGCGCATCGGCAGCATCGGCCGGTGGCGTGTCCGGCAGCCGCAGAATCTGCACCACCATATGCTGGACTTGCTCCTTGGTGGCACCACCGCCTCCCACGACCGCCTGCTTGACCGAGCGTGCACTGTACTCCACCACGGGAATGCCGCGCTGGGCAGCAGCGGCAATGACGACGCCCCGAGCCTGCCCCAAACGCAACGCCGCACGTGGATCCCGCGCGACAAAGACGTCCTCGACAGCCATCACGGACGGGGCGTAGCGTGCCAGCAGCTCCTGCGTGGCCTCCAGCAGATTCCCCAATCGCTCCGCCAGGACCGCGGTCCGCGGCCGCACTACACCACTGGCCAGATACTGGGGTCTACCGCCGGCAAGACTAACTACGCCAAAGCCCATACAGCGCGACCCGGGATCAATGCCTAGAATGACGGTCATCGCGGCTCGACCTCAACGGCAGCCAGTCTCGGCAGTAGGCTCCGCGACGTCAAGCGCTTGTGCCGGCACACGCCAGACGATCAGTCGCGCGTCGGGAGTTCGGCATTGGTATAGACGTTCTGGACGTCATCCAGATCCTCGAGCTGTTCGATCAGCGCCATCAGATCCTCGACTACCGCGGCATCGGGCACCACCGTCGTCACCGGCAGCATGGCCACCTCGGCGTGTTCAGCAGCACATCCACCTTCAGCCATTGCGGCCTTCACCTGCGCCAGTTCCTGCCACGGGGTCAACACGTCGATCGAACCGTCGTCGTTGACAATGACGTCTTCGGCACCGGCTTCCAGCGCCACCTCCATAATCCGATCTTCATCGCTATCCGGCGAATAGGCGAGCAGCCCCTGTCGGTTGAAGAGGTAGGCCACGGAGCCATCGGTGCCGAGGTTACCGCCCCGCTTACTGAAAGCGTGGCGGACATCGGCGACTGTACGATTGCGGTTGTCGGTCAGGCATTCCACGAGTACTGCGATGCCACCTGGGCCGTAACCCTCATAAGACACCTCTTCGTAGTTATCGCCCTCGCTGGCGCCAGCACCCCGTTGAACGGCCTTCTCGATCGTGTCTTTTTTCATGTTGACCGAGAGCGCCTTATCGATCGCGGTCCGCAATCGGGGATTGTCTTCCGGCGCAGGGCCACCGGTTCGCGCTGCGGTGACCAACTCACGAATCATTTTGGTGAACAGTTTGCCGCGCTGCGCGTCCTGCGCCGCCTTGCGGTGTTTGATATTGGCCCACTTGCTGTGGCCCGCCATGACAATCCTCCGATTCGATGCCTACTGCTTCGGTGAGCGCAGGGAGATGTGCAACTCGTGCAGCGCCTCCACGCCGACCGTCCCTGGGGCATCGGTCAGCAGACACTGCGCCGACTGGGTCTTGGGAAAGGCGATCACGTCGCGGATCGATGCTGCGCCCAACATCAGCATCACCAGCCGATCCAGCCCGAAAGCGATCCCCGCATGGGGCGGGCAGCCGAATTTGAGCGCATCGAGGAGAAAACCAAATTTCTCGCGTTGCTCCGCCGCGCCGATATCGAGGATATCGAAGACCGCTGCCTGCATTTCGGGACGGTGAATCCGAACCGACCCACCGCCCAGTTCAGTGCCATTGAGCACCATATCGTAGGCTCGCGACAGCGCGCGGCCTGGCTCGGCGAGGAGCGCATCGGCGCTGACCGAGGGGGCCGTGAAGGGGTGGTGGAGGGGCGTCCAGCGACCACCGGGCTCGCGCTCGAACATCGGAAAATCGACGACCCACAACGGCGCCCAATCCCGGTCGTACAACGCCAGATCAGCGCCCAGCCGACAGCGCAATGCGCCCAAGGATTCAGAAACAATCTTGCCTTTATCTGCGCCAAAAAAGATCAGGTCGCCATCTTCAGCGCCGACGCGCTCAAGAATGGCGCGACGCGTTGCACTGGGGAGAAATTTGACGATCGGCGATTGCAGGCCCTGTTCAACGTCCCTGGCATCATTGACCTTGATATAGGCCAGCCCCCGGGCACCGTAACGCGCGACAAAGGCGGTGTACTCATCGATCTGCTTACGCGAGAGCGAACCGCCGCCGGGCAGGCGCAACGCCGTGACTCGACCCTCCGGATCCGCTGCCGGGGCCGCGAAGACCTGAAACTCGACGCCCGTCATCAAATCCTTGATATCCACCAATTCGAGCGGAATACGCAGATCCGGCTTGTCGCTACCAAATCGGGCCATGGCATCGGCGTAGGTCATGCGCGGAAAAGATCCGAGATCCACGCCCAGCACTTCGCCGAACAGACCGACCACCATCTGCTCGGTGATGGCCATGACTTCCGCCTCATCCACGAAGGACGCTTCGATGTCCACCTGAGTGAACTCCGGCTGGCGGTCGGCACGCAAATCTTCGTCGCGGAAACAGCGCGCGACCTGATAATACCGATCGAAACCACTGACCATCAGCAATTGCTTGAACAATTGCGGTGATTGCGGCAAGGCAAAGAACCGCCCGGGCTGAGTGCGGCTCGGCACCAGATAGTCGCGAGCGCCCTCTGGGGTGGCACGCGTCAAAACCGGCGTTTCGATATCCAGAAAACCCTGTGCATCGAGAAAACGGCGCACAAAGCCCGTCACCTTCGCACGCATGCGCAGGTTGCGCTGCATTTCGGGTCGCCGTAAATCGATGTACCGATGATGCAGCCGGACGTCCTCGCCAACCCGGGTGTGTTCATCGAGTTGGAACGGAGGCGTCTCCGCGGCATTGAGAATGCTCAAGGTAGCACCGTAAACTTCGATCGCACCGGTTGCCATCTCCGGATTGACCGTTTCCGCAGAGCGCTCCCGTACCCGGCCGGTGACGCGTACCACATACTCCGGGCGCACCCGGTCCGCAGCGGCGAAGTGCTCGCCACAATCCGGATCGAATACGACTTGCACCACCCCTGCTCGATCACGCAGGTCGAGAAAGATCACCCCGCCGTGGTCGCGGCGCCGATGCACCCAGCCACAAAGCGTGACTTCCGCACCCGCCAACTCCGGGCCGACGCTACCGCAATAGTGGGAACGCCCCAGCGCCTCGCCGCCCGCCGTCATGATGTGGCCGTAGCGGCAGCCGCAGCGCCGGCGCCACCGCCCTCCTTCGGCTTGGCGGCTTCGGCACTGGATTTACCACCCTCACTGTTGGCTGGGCCCGCGTCGCTACCTGCGGCTAAATTGCGCTTGGTACCACCGGTTTTAAAATCGGTTTCGTACCAACCGCCGCCGCTGAGACGGAACGCGCTGGCGGTCAGCTTCTTCCGCAACCCCGCCGCACCGCAAGCGGGGCAATCGACGAGCTGCGGGTCCGCGACCTTCTGCATGGCTTCCAGTTCGTGTCCACAATCCTGGCACTGGTATTCGTAGATCGGCATCGCTGGAGAACCTCCGGACAAAGATGAGCTGCATAGCGGGCCCAAAAAGGCGCGCATTATACTGCGCGCTCGGACCGCCCGGAACCTGCGCGAACTCGCCCGCAAAGCCGCCTCCAGACGTCCAACCATGGCGCAATCTGGAGGCTGCCGGGAAAAAAACAAGCTTTCCCCGGAAAAAGGCCTTGCGACCCCATTTTCAATGCTTTATATAAGTCCGCGGGTGACTTGCATACTCCGGACCCCTGGCTTTTCCGGCTTGAACCCGCACCAATTGTCGAATTCCACTCAACAAGGGATTATTTATGGCTGCCACTAAAACCGCCCGCAAAGCTCCGGCAAAGAAAGCTCCAGCGGCGAAAACCGCCGCCAAAACCAAGCCCGCCCCGAAAGCCAAGACGGCCAAACCCGCGGCGCAGACACGTAGAGTCACCGCGCTCCCGGAGAAATTCACCAAGTCCCAAATCCTCACTGAATTATCCACCAACACCGGTCTCAGCAAACGCCAGGTGGCAGAGGTCCTCGACGAGTTGAGCACCGTCATCGAGCGCCACATCAAAAAGCGCGCAGTCGGCGAATTCACGATGCCGGGCCTGTTCAAGATCAAAACTGTGGAGAAGCCGGCCCGCAAGGCCCGCAAGGGCATCAACCCATTTACTGGGCAGGAAACCGTTTTCAAAGCCAGACCCCGCAGCACCTCGGTAAAAATCCAGCCGCTGAAAGCGCTCAAAGACATGGCCAAGTAATACGCGGCAGTGAAAGCCCCGGGCGGCGGCCTGCGCCCGGGGCCCACCGTTGCGCCATCCTGCAACGGTTATCGGGCTAACCCCTGCTAGAATACGCTGCCCCCTCGATTGCGGAATTCGATCGCTCATGCGCGCCACCCGCCTACTGCTCCCCACACTCAAAGAAACCCCCGCAGAAGCAGAGGTCATCAGCCACCAACTCATGCTGCGTGCCGGGCTGATTCGCAAGCTCGCCGCAGGACTCTACACTTGGTTGCCGCTCGGGTTGCGGGTACTGCGCAAGGTCGAGGCGATTGTCCGGGAAGAGATGGATGCGGCTGGTGCCCAAGAGGTGCTCATGCCGGTCGTGCAGCCGGGAGATCTGTGGCGAGAATCCGGGCGCTGGGAGCAATACGGCCCCGAACTGCTGCGCATCGAGGACCGTCACGGCCGCGCCTTCTGCCTAGGCCCAACGCATGAGGAAATCATCACTGACCTGATGCGCACTGAAATCCGTAGTTACCGGGATCTTCCGGCCAACCTGTACCAGATACAAACCAAGTTCCGCGACGAGATCCGCCCGCGGTTCGGCGTCATGCGAGCCCGCGAATTCCTGATGAAGGACGGCTACTCCTTCCATCTGAGCGAAACCTGTTTGGCCGACACTTACGACCGCATGCACACCGCATACACCAACATCTTCCGCCGCTTGGGGCTGGAATTTCGCGCTGTGCTCGCGGATACGGGCAGTATCGGTGGCAGCCACTCCCACGAATTTCACGTCCTTGCAGAGTCGGGGGAAGATGCCATCGCTTTTTCCGACCGCAGCGATTATGCCGCCAATGTCGAACTCGCGCCCGCACGGTCACCGAACACCGAGCGTGCCCCTGCTACCGAATCCATGAACGAAGTCGCTACGCCCGGACAGCACAGTATCCAGGCGGTCTGTGAGTTTCTCGGCTGCACCGCCCAGCGAGTACTCAAAACGCTGGTGGTACAAGGCACCGAACCGGGTCAATTAGTCGCGTTGGTGTTGCGTGGAGACCACCAGCTCAACGCCATCAAGGCCGAGAAACTCCCCGCCGTGGCCACCCCGCTACGCTTGGCCAGCGAAAGCGAGATTCGCTCAGCCCTAGCCTGCGGACCGGGCTCCCTGGGTCCGGTAGGGTTACCCCTACCGATCATCGCCGACCACTCGGCAGCAGCCCTCGCCGATTTCGTCTGCGGCGCAAACCGCGACGGCTTCCATCTCACTGGCGTCAACTGGGAACGAGACTGCCCGCTGCCAACGGTTGCGGACCTACGTAATGTGGTCGCGGGCGACCCCAGCCCAGATGGCGAAGGCCATTTACTGATTCGGCGGGGCATCGAGGTAGGGCATATCTTCCAGCTCGGCACCAAGTACAGCGAAGCCATGAACGCCCGAGTATTGGACGAAAATGGCCGTGAGCAAGTGCTGCTGATGGGTTGTTACGGCATCGGCGTCACCCGAGTGATCGCTGCAGCCGTTGAGCAACACCACGACGCTCGCGGCATTGTCTGGCCCGACGCGCTGGCACCCTTCTCGGTAGCGATCCTGCCCATCAACGCCCACCAATCTGACGCCGTACGCGAAACTTGCGAACAGCTCTACACGGAACTGTGCAACGCAGGCTGCGAGGTCTTGTTCATGGACAAACCCAAAGCCCGGCTGGGAGTCATGTTGGCCGATATCGAGTTGATGGGGATACCGCAGGCACTGATCGTGGGCGAGCGCGGCCTGAAGGAAGGAACGATCGAGCATCGCGATCGCCGCACCAATGCAAAAAGTGACCTCCCCCTCGCCGAAGCCTTAGACCGCGTGATGAGCAGCGCCGCGTGACTGCGGCGGACTGCCTGCATGGGCAGCTTTTGGAACACGCCCTGCTCTGATTAGGGCTCCGTCGAGGGCTGTGGCTCGGAGCCCCGGGGGCAGCCACCTAGCGAATAGCCGCCATCGCGGCCCGGACCGAGCGCGGCTGCCGATCCTCCAACCGAATCAATCGGCCGACGCGTCCCCTACCACCCTTTCCAGCCCAGCGCAGCGATGACCGGCACGAAGAAAACACGGTATCCGCGTTGGCGCACGCTCGACCAGACCCGAGATCGGGACGCGTGTTAGTAACTTGCGACTGCTGGCTCGGCTGCAGCGGCCCGCTTGCGTCAGCCGCGCGGACCAGCCAGGAGCCAAATCAGCAACCCCAAGACCGGTAGCAGCAAGATCAAGACCACCCAAGCAACCTTGACGCCAGTCGTGGCCCCGCTCTGAACTACATTGATGATCGCCCACACGTCGGCGATCAGGACCAGCAGGCCGATCAGGCCCCCAACTTCGATGCCCATGCTGAAACTCCGGTACCGGGGTAAAGAGGAATGAATCCGCGCATTTTTCAACCTGCCCAATATGTTTTGTCAGCCTACCGTTCGGCGCGGCTAGACCAAGGGCTGCAGACCAGCCCGCGCCCACAACTACAGTTTCTGCCCACTAATTTCCACACCCGCACACGGTCTCGCTGATGCTACTCAATGCATTTGTTCTTCGGGTCGCGTATCGCCAGAGAACACCGTCGCTCGCACCGGACCAGCTTGGTGTATTGCCATACGATACTCGCCAGCTTCCAGTACAAACCCATTGGTCGCCAAGAGTACCGCGTCGGGCTGC
>JBFHML010000068.1:0-11131 GCA_041594335.1 Porticoccaceae bacterium | reverse complement strand
CGACCCCCGTCAATGCGCCTCATCCCAGTTGGCGCCAACGCCGACATCGACGACCAGGGGTACGGCCAGTTCGGCGGCGCCGGCCATGTGGCGGACGATGCCGGCGCCCACGTCGTCGAGTTCCGCTTCGGGCACTTCGAGGACCAGTTCGTCGTGGACCTGCAGGATCATGCGCGCGCCCAGGCCCTGGTCGGCCAGCCAGGCGTCGACGGCGATCATGGCGCGCTTGATGATGTCGGCGGCGGTGCCCTGCAGCGGCGCGTTGATGGCGGCGCGCTCGGCGGCCTGACGGCGCTGGCCGTTGCGGTCGCGGATCTCGGGCACATACAGGCGCCGGCCGAACAGGGTTTCCACGTAGCCGCGCTCGGCGGCACCTGCGCGGGTGGATTCCATGTAGGCGCGCACACCCGGATAGCGTTCGAAGTAGCGGTCGATGTATTCCTGGGCCTGGTTGCGACCCAAGTTGAGCTGCCGGCCGAGCCCGAAGGCGGACATGCCGTAGATGAGCCCGAAGTTGATCGCCTTGGCGCTGCGCCGCTGTTCAGCGGTGACGGAATCCAACGCGACACCGAACACCTCGGCGGCGGTGGCGGCGTGAATATCGAGGCCAGCGGCAAAGGCTTTGCGCAGGCCCAGATCCTCGGAGAGGTGGGCCATGATGCGCAGTTCGATTTGCGAATAGTCGGCGGCAAGGATGCGATGGCCGGGCCGGGCGATAAAGGCCTGGCGGATCCGGCGACCCTCGGCGGTACGCACCGGAATGTTCTGCAGGTTGGGGTCGGAGGACGACAGCCGCCCAGTGGCGGTGACGGCCTGGTGGTAGGAGGTATGGATGCGTCCGGTATCCGGGTCGATCATCTCCGGCAGGCGGTCGGTGTAGGTGGACTTAAGCTTGCTGAGGCCCCGGTATTCGAGTACCACCTGCGGCAGGGGGTAGTCGAGCGCAAGCTCCTGGAGTACGTCCTCGGCGGTGGACGGCGCGCCAGTGGGCGTCTTGCGCGTGACCGGCAGGCCGAGTTTGCCGTAGAGGATTTCGCCGAGCTGCTTGGGCGAGCCCAGATTGAACGGCTGGCCGGCCAGCTCGTGGGCGCGCGCTTCCAGCGCGGCGAGCGCCTCGGCCAGCTCGCGGCTCTGGGCGGCGAGTTGAGCGCCGTCGACCAGGGCGCCGTGGCGCTCGATGCGGGAGAGCACGGGCACCAGGGGCATTTCGATGGTCTCGAAGATCGCCCGGGGCCCGGACTGCTCGGCAAGCCTGGGCCAGAGCGCGCGGTGCAGACGCAGGGTGACGTCAGCGTCTTCGGCCGCGTAAGGGCCGGCCTGCTCCAGGGGAATCTGGTTGAAGGTGAGTTGCTTGGCGCCCTTGCCAGCGATGTCCTCGAAGCGGACGGTGCGCTCGCCCAGATACTTGAGGGCCAGGGTATCCATGTCGTGCCGCGAACCGGTCGCGTCGAATACGTAGGATTCGAGCATGGTGTCGTAGGCAATCCCCTGCAGTGCGATGCCGTGGCGCGCGAGCACACTCATGTCGTATTTCAGATTCTGGCCCACTTTAGCCCGGGCAGCGTCCTCCAACAGTGGCCGCAATGCCGCCAACACGCGGTCCCGATCGAGCTGATCCGGGGCGCCCGGGTAATCGTGAGTGAGGGGCACGTAGGCGGCCACCCCGGGTTCTACGGCAAACGACACCCCCACCACCTCGGCCTGCATGTAGTCGAGGCCGGTGGTTTCGGTATCCAACGCAAACAGGGCCGCGCTTTGCAGACGGGCGAGCCAATCTTCGAACCTCGGCCAGTCGAGCACGGTCTCGTAACGATGTTCGGCCCGCTGCTGAGGGTTGCCGACGTCCAGGTCGTCGCTCCCTTCACGCAATAGCTCGTCGATCCAAGATTTGAATTCCAGCTCCCGGAACAGGCCGAGCAGGGCTTCGCGGTCGGGTTGGCTTTCGGCTAGGTTGTCCGGGTCGATGTCCAGGGTCACGTCACAGCGGATGGTGGCGAGCTGACGGGAGAGATAAGCATCGTCGCGGCCTTCGCTGAGCTTTTCTGGCAGTTTCTTGGCACCGCGAATCCCGAGTTCGCGAACCTTTTCCAGGTCACCATAGATGGTATCCAGATCGCCGAGGGTGTTGAGTAAGGCGAGCGCGGTTTTCTCGCCGACGCCGGGCACGCCCGGGATGTTGTCCGACTTGTCCCCAACCAGCGCCAGAAAATCGACGATCAGCTCCGGCGGCACTCCGAATTTCTCTGCTACGCCCCGCTCGTCCAACTCCGTATTGGTCATGGTATTGACCAAGGTGATCAGACCATCGACGAGTTGGGCCATATCCTTGTCGCCGGTGGAGATAACCACCGGCCGGTGGCGCGCACTGGCGGTACGCGCCAAGGTTCCGATGACATCATCCGCCTCGACGCCTTCCACCACCAGTAACGGCAGCCCCATGGCGCGCACGATCTCGTGGATGGGCCGGATCTGCGCGCGCAATTCGTCGGGCATGGATGGCCGATGGGCCTTGTAGCGCTCAAAGAGTTCGTCGCGAAAGGTCTTTCCCTTGGCATCGAACACCACCACTACCGGACTGTCTGGATAGTCCTTTTCCAGCCGCCGGAGCATGGAGATGACCCCTTTCACCGCACCGGTGGGAACGCCCCGGGAGGTCGTCAGCGGCGGCAACGCATGAAAAGCACGGTAGAGGTAGGATGAGCCATCGACCAATACGAGGGGCACCGAGGGTACGTTCATCGCGCGACTCCAAACAACAGCGACAAGGATAACCAAAAGCACACGGCCCAGCGTCGGCCCGGAATGGTCGATAATGCTCGCATGGCAGCCTATACCACGCCGGATCCCGAAGCCCTCGCGGCACTGTGCGCGCGCCTGGACCTGGGCGCGCCCGTGGCGCTAGAGCCCGTGGCCGCCGGCGTTGAAAACTCTACGTGGCTCCTTTCCCTGGATGTAACAGCGTCCTCAGGCGGCCGCTCGGAGTGGGTGCTCACTATCGTTGAGCGGTTAGATGCGGAGGCATTACGCTTTCCCACGGCGGTGTGTGCTCACCTCCAAGCCGTGGGTCTGCCGGTACCGGCGCCCCGGGCCGCAGCCGACGGCGCCCGGGTGCATCGCCTGCGCGACAAACCGGCCCTGTTGAGCCCCAAGGCGCCCGGATGCCACCCCCAACGCGCCACCCCAGCGCAGTGTCGGGCGATCGGGGACTTTCTTGGATCAATGCATCTCCAATCCCCACCCGAGCGGGTTCCGGCAAGACCCAACCCCTATGGATACACCTGGCTTGCAGCGACGGCGAGCCGACTGGAATCCCGCTTTAGCGAAGCCGATCGCGGACTGCTGGCGGACCATCTGGCACGCTACCGCACGCTCGCCAAGGCCGACGAGCTGCCATGCGGCATCATTCACGCCGATCTGTTTCGAGACAACGCCCTGTTCGAAGGCGAGCGGTTGACCGCGGTCATCGACTTCAACAGCGCCTGCATCGACTGGCTGCTGCTGGACGTCGCCATCGCCCTCCACGACTGGGCGGGGCAGGCCGAGGGCCGCTTTGATGCGGCCCGGGCAGCGGCGCTACTCGGAGCCTATACCCGGCGCCGGCCTCCCCAGGCCGTCGAGCGAGCCCTTTGGCCGGAGTTGGTCCGACTGGCAGCACTGCGGTTTTGGATGTCGCGTGCACTGGCATTGCTGGATGCGCCCGCAGAATTGACCGGCCGCGCGCAGAAGGATCCTGCGGAATTCCGCGCGCGACTTGCAGCCTGTCTGCGCCCCGGCAATATCCCGGTCCTTCCCAATAGCGCCGGATAGCGCTCTGCGGGCGCGACTCAGAACTGAAATTGGATTTCGAGGATGGTTTCGTGACGGCGATCTCCCGGCCGAGACCAGAGGTCGCCAACCTGCCAGGGACCGATCTCCTCCTCCTCGACCTGCCAATAGAAGTACTGGTCGACAGTGAATACCAAGTGCTTCGAAAACAGGTACTCCAATCCGAACTTGGTATAGCCACCGGTCGAGCGGGGGTCGAAGACCACGACAAAATCGGGGTTCCACAGACCGGCCGCCCCGTAGGTCGTGGACGCCGAAAAGCTCATGACGAATTCGTCTTGATCCAACCGGTCTTCATTTACGCTAACAAAGCGCCCGGGGATCACCTCGCCGCCGACCCGCGCCGGAACCACCGCAGATAACCCACGAAAGTGACTGCTGTAGTCGATATAGCGTCGCCAGAATACTTGGCCGGACAGGAAAAAGGTCCGTAAGCTGTTCAGTGAGCGAATCCAGGTGGGGCGATCGACGCCGATCATCACCACGGATTGGCGCACGGTATCGAACTGGTCCTGATCACCGTCGATGGCCAGTGGCGCTCCCGGGGCGATCGCCACCGGAACACCCTTGGTGAACGCGCTCTCCAACCGGATCACCGACTGGGTGTATTTCTCTTCCGAGTAGCTGGCCGTGACGCCGATCATATGGGTACGCGGATTGACGAGATCAATGGCCGCGTTGAAGGTGTCCCCCTCGACTCCCGACAGATCCGTTCGAAAGCGGGCCCCCGTGGTTGCCGAGTAGCCGTAGAAATAATTGAAGCTGAAATCGATGTCGTTCCAGATTCCCTTATACCGAACACCGGCCTGGCCATTGCTCAGATCCCGGCCTGGGCGGCGATCGCGAATGGTGCGCTGGAGATCGTAGAGTTCACCATCGATGACCACGCTGTTGGCGACCTCGGGAAGCCCCCCGTAGACCGACCAGGGATACCGAGGATCAGTCTCGACACGGTTGGGCTTGAAATCCGAGGGGATCCAGATCACCTCGACAAAGGATTCCTCAAAAGGACCGATCTTGCCGATGTCATAGATGCCGCGAGCCATCCATAGAGGAATGCGAATGTCTTCCCAGGATTCGCGCGACCAGTGCCACGTCAGATCCAATGGGTTAATGACGTCCAGAGCGCGAAAATTGTCCGCCTCTCCCCATACGACTTGTTGCTTGCCGAGGCGGAGCGTAAAGGGCGGGATAAGAATGTCGACGAAAGCCTCGCGCACCGAGGACTCGAAATTTCCGCCGCTCAGATCTTCGTATTTGTCGCGGAGATCGTACACGGAATCGTATACCCCGCGGCCGATGAACGTGAAGGTCGCCTCTGCTATGGGGCCGGCATCAAAGCGACCGAACGCCTGCCCGTCGCGTAGAAAATAATATTTCCCCTCTAACTGCGCAGTATTGCGCTGCATGATCATTTCGGCATCGCTGAAGCTGGGCACGCGCCAGACGTTCTGTGCTCGGACATACCCCTCCAACTCCAGGTCGCTGCCAATATTGACGATGCCCCAGGAAGTCACCGGTGCCAGAGACGCAGCGGCAAATACCGCGCAAGCGTAACTTTTTGTTGTCATTCTCATTCTCACTTCTTATCGGTATCCAGGAAGGTCTCGACTCCCCGTGCCCGGCAAATACGCGGCATTGGCACGTCGCCGACTCCTCGGCGAATCAGCTGATCGACAGCGTAGGAAAGGCCTCGCCCAACCCGCGCTGCCTGGGTCAACAGGGCAACGCGCGGTAGGGACGCAGATCAGCGGCGACCGCTGATCATGTTACGTAGCGAAAAGAACTGTTTCGCTCGCGCCGCCGAAAACTCCCGCTTGTTGGTGTAACAGTGGGTCATGGTGGCGTGCGGCTTTTTGGCGTTGATGTCCGTTTCGCCTAAATGCAGGAACACATGGTGGCCAACGTTCTTGGAGAAATCCTGCTCCACGAAAGGCGCTTGCTGTGGCTCCTCCTCATCGTAGCTTTCCGAATATTTGAGGAAATGGTGGGCCATCCGCAGCAATTGATCGTCCCGGCGGTCAAAGCCAAACATCCAGTGAGTCCAGTACGTCTCTGCGTCAATGAATACGATTCGATAGCTATAGGGGTGATCCTCTGCTTTGGGTTTAATCAACACCACGTGGCTATCGCGCACCTCCCAACGGGTCTTGTTGGGTACCCAGAGGTGGGGGCCGCCGAACTCCGGGTTGTCCGGCACATTGATCGTAGCCAGCACCTTTCGCCGGCCGAGATATTCCCAATCGTTTTCATAGACTTTCCCGGCGAACCCATCGCTATCTTCCCGGATCATGTCCATGCCCATCAACTCGCCGGTACGCTCGGAGGACAACGTTTTGCGCGGCTTGCGCTGCGCCGGCATGTACAGCCAACCCGAGTCTTCGGCGTGGTGATCCACATAGGAAATGGTCATGTTCTTGGCGCCAGCCATGTCGCGAGGAGACCGAAATTCCATGATTTTCTTGGCGCGAACCTCTTCATAACCGGGCACCAAACAATGTTCACCGCGCGCGTACTGCGCATTGACAGAGGTATACTCCATCTGGCGATCCAACTTGCCACCTTCACTGCGCAGCCAGGTGACCATCGGCATGTCATAGTTGTTGGCACCCGGACGCCAGAGCATGTTCCAAATCACTTTCTGTCCGGCCATGGGATCGTCCGGGCGGATCTCGGGAAACGGAAACCCACCACCGGTAAATCCAACCAAGGTACCGGTTTCATCCAACCGATACCCCGGCGCAACCTGAGCACCCCAATCCGCCGGCGGCGGGTAATGGCCTGTCGGTGCGATTTCCATGTCCAGGTCAGCAAATAGATAGTATTGCCAGGCGGACCGCGGAATCAGTCCCTCTATCACCGCGCGGTCCGTGATGCTCAACCGCGCGCCGGGCGCAGGCAGGGCCACCTCCCTGCGATCGATCCATTGCCGCAGCGCCTGATAGCCCATATCGTCTGCAGCCTGAACAGGGGCGGCGACCACAACCCATCCCGCAGCTGCGATAACCGCAGCCAGCAAGACGTTGCGCACAGCGCACCCTGCCCAGATGCGCCGCGCATCTGCTCTTGCCATCATCATGTGTGCACCTCAAGGGAATTCGTGATCATTGACGACGCCGCTCACGTCGGAGCACGGGACACGCACGCGGCGGAAGCCCCGCTAGCCCACCACCATAACCGGACTGCGCAGTAGAAATAGCCTTAAGCTATATACCGTACTGAATTTCTGCCCTCTCCGCAAGCTGCCGCGAATGCGCCGGCGCAACCAAGCCCCAGACAATGGTTACTGCGGTGGCGGGCTACCGAGACAGGTACCAAACCCCTGTGCGACCGATCGCAACAGGGCGCTATAGTTGGCCGATCCAGGCAACTCCGCGCCTAGGGTATCGATCACCACCAGCCTCGCGTCCCAGCGCGCAGCCAAGTGCCGCAAAGAATCCATTCGGGAGTCCGGTTCTGCGACCAGACAGTGGATATCCTTCCGTGCCAGCAAGGCACTGACCGAGCGCGCGCCCCCGGCATGCCCGGCGGCATCGCGTAAATAGCCCGCCGGATGCAAGCCAAATCGTGCGGCAAAGTGCCCAAAGGCATCGTGATCGCCGGCGAAAGGCGTATCGCGGACGGTCGCTAGGCTCCGCGCCAGCTCGGCTTCCAACGCCGACATCTTTTCCTCAAACACTACCGCAGCGGTAAGCACGCTCGGCTCGATTTGCCCGCCACCCACCAACGCCTCCACCAAGCCACGGGCCATCACCGCCGCATTGCGGGGATCCAGCCAGACATGGTGATCGAGATGCAATGGTTCCTCCCCATGCGCATGGGCACCCTCTGGCCAATGCATCCCCGGCAACTGCGCGGCGATCAGCTGGCGCCCCGACCCAGTTGCCGCCAAGGCGTCTGCCAAGAATGACTCCAGGCTGGGCCCCACCCAAAACACCAGATCCGCCTCAGCGAGCAGACGCCGCTCAGAGATGCGCAGCGCGTAACCATGGGGCGACACATTGGCAGCCAACAGTTGCCGCACCTCAGCGGTCTCCCCCAGCACCGCCTGCGCGATCAACGCCAGGGGCTTGAGGGTCGCCACCACCAACGGCTTATTGCCATCCGGCGCGGCCAGCGCCGGCAAGGCGCACCATAGCGCGAGCAACAGCAACGCACGACGGCTTGCGCCGACGGCAATACCGTTATGTAATAACATTACAAACCTCCAGAGACCCGCCGCTCAAGCCTGAGCGAAAACCGCGTATTGGGTAGCCTTGCATACTTAGTGTAATCTCATCACATTATAGAGGTGAGCTCGTCCGTTGATCTCGAACACCCGCGCCGCACATCGCGACCACAACCACGAGCGATGCCAGACGGCGGCGTTGACGCTGGCTCGCGGACTGTGCCGCGAGCGGCGGGCGCGACTGACCCCGTCGCGGGAAACCGTGCTGCGGTTGATCTGGAACAGCCATTGCCCGATAGGTGCCTATGCACTGATCGAACAACTTGAGGCGGAAGCAGGCCATCGCGTACTGCCACCGACCGTGTATCGCGCATTGGATTTTTTACTCACGCAAGGACTGATACACCGCATTCCGTCGCGCAACGCCTTCATCGGCTGTCCATTTCCCGAGGTACCTCACCAGAATCTATTTTTGCTGTGCAAGCGCTGCGGCTCCGTAGCCGAATGTTGCGCGGGTTCCCTGGACCAGGCAATTGCCAAAACCGCTGCCCGCACTGGCTTTGCGATAAGCCACCACCTGCTTGAGATCGAAGGGCTTTGCCACCAATGTCAGTAGCCCAGCCACTGGTTCAGTTACGCGGCGTTAGCAAGCGTTTCGGCACGCAAGCGGTACTGGAAAATATCGACCTGAGACTACTGCGCGGCCAAATTCTTACCTTAATCGGACCCAGCGGATGCGGCAAAACCACCTTGGTACGCATCGCGCTCGGCTTGCTGACCGCCGACGAAGGCGAAATCATCCGCGAACGCGGGCTGCGGATCGGCTATATGCCGCAAAAGCTGGCGGTCGACCCCACGTTACCGCTAACGGTGGGCCGCTTTCTGGGCCTCGCGGAACGAAATACCGACAAATGCCGCGCGGCATTATCGGAAACGGGTATTTCAACGCTTTGGGCCCGTCCGGTCCACGCGCTGTCGGGGGGCGAAACGCAACGGATGCTGCTCGCCCGAGCGCTGTTACGGCGCCCGGACCTTCTGGTCCTCGACGAACCCGTGCAGGGCGTCGATGTCACCGGCCAAGAGGCGTTGTACAAGCTGATTGGCGATCTCAGGCAGCGGCTCGGCTGCGGCGTCCTGCTAGTCTCCCATGACCTACACCTTGTCATGGCTGCCACGGATGAAGTGATCTGCCTGAACCACCACGTTTGCTGTCACGGCACACCGTTACAGGTTTCCCAGGACCCAGCATTTGTCGCCCTGTTCGGTCGGCGCACGGCACTCTATACCCATGACCACGACCATAGCCATTCTTGAGGCCAGGGCGCCGAGGCGTCAGGGCACATGAGCCTGGAATTTCTCGGTTGGGCACTATTCGGTGGCCTGGGACTCGCCTTGATCGCGGGCCCACTCGGCAGCCTGATGGTGTGGCAGCGCCTAGCCTATTTCGGCGATACCCTCGCTCACGGCGCGCTACTCGGGGTTGCCGGCGGGATCTGGCTACAGGTCAGCAGCAGTCTCGCCGTTGTGATCACCAGCCTCGCGCTCGCCGCGTTGCTGCTGGGCTTACAACGCTCTCGCGCCTTACCGGCGGACACGCTCCTGGGCATCCTCTCCCACTCCGCACTTGCGCTGGGTTTGGTCGCACTGGCGCTCACGCCCGGCGCACGCGTCAACATGGACGCCCTCCTGTTCGGTGACCTACTGACCACCACACCGGGCGAGGTTGCCGTGATCTGGGCTCTTGCGATCGTCGGGCTCGCCACCCTCGGCTGGCGCTGGAATGCGCTGGTGGCCATCACTGTGCAGGAAGACCTCGCGCGCGTCGAGGGAATTCCGGTCACTGCGCTACGGGTATTGCAGCGGTTTATCCTTGCGGCGACGGTGGCCATTGGCATC
Source organism: Porticoccaceae bacterium (assembly GCA_041594335.1). Taxonomy (GTDB): domain Bacteria; phylum Pseudomonadota; class Gammaproteobacteria; order Pseudomonadales; family Porticoccaceae; genus JAGPUQ01. The sequence continues at coordinate 1,242 of JBFHML010000068.1, read as the reverse complement.
AAAGCCGTCGGTGCGCTGCTCATCACCGCGCTCCTGATCATTCCATCTGCCGCGGCTCGCCGCCTTACCCGCAGCCCGGAACAGATGGCGGTCGCCGCCAGCGCCCTGGCGATGACCGCCATTATCGTGGGGCTCGGCCTGTCCTGGTGGGTCGATACACCGGTCGGACCGTCGATCGTGGTCAGCGCAGCAGGGTTATTCGGTTTGTCGCTGGCGGCGCGCCCCACCTAGTCGGACATTGCATTGGCATACCCCGTCGGCAGTGTCGACAGCCGCATCATACGCCCCCGCAATGTCTCCCCCCGGGGCCCGCGCCGCGATGTCACCGCTGACCGTGATGTAGGGCCATCGCCACCACGGCCCTAGCTCACAGGGTGGCGTGCGCAGGAACACAGGATGCTGACCAACAAGTGGAACCCATGAATCCGCTCATCTGGAATGCGCCCCGACGTTCCAGCTAAACAGCGATAACAAATCGACGCCCGTTGGAAAGTAGCCCGCTTCGACAGCGTAGACGCACAAAAAAACGCCCCGGACAGCTGACTGCTCGGGGCGTTTCTACGTAAAAGCCTGGCGATGACCTACTCTCACATGGGGAGACCCCACACTACCATCGGCGATGACGCGTTTCACTTCTGAGTTCGGGATGGGATCAGGTGGTTCCACGTCTCTAAGATCACCAGGCAAACTGGTTGCGTCGCGTTACGGCTGTACTAGCCGATCTCGCACCGCCAAATGAACCTGTTGAAAGCTATACTTCCTTCGACAAGCGTGGATCTACACATCCATCCGTCGCTCAATCGTCTCTATTATATGGTCAAGCCTCACGGGCAATTAGTACCGGTTAGCTCAACGCCTCACAGCGCTTACACACCCGGCCTATCAACGTCCTGGTCTTGAACGGCCCTTTAGGGACCTCGAGGGTCCGGGGAAATCTAATCTTGGAGGGGGCTTCCCGCTTAGATGCTTTCAGCGGTTATCCTGTCCGAACATAGCTACCGGGCGATGCCACTGGCGTGACAACCCGAACACCAGAGGTTCGTCCACTCCGGTCCTCTCGTACTAGGAGCAGCTCTCCTCAAATTTCCAACGCCCACGGCAGATAGGGACCAAACTGTCTCACGACGTTCTAAACCCAGCTCGCGTACCACTTTAAATGGCGAACAGCCATACCCTTGGGACCTGCTTCAGCCCCAGGATGTGATGAGCCGACATCGAGGTGCCAAACACCGCCGTCGATGT
>JBFHML010000067.1:0-11166 GCA_041594335.1 Porticoccaceae bacterium | reverse complement strand
GGCTCCCAGTACACGCAGCTGATCGCCCGGCGCGTGCGCGAGCTCGGCGTCTACAGCGAGATTCACCCCTGGGACATGGACGAGGCGTCGCTGCGCGCCTTCGCGCCCAAGGGCATCATCCTTTCGGGCGGGCCGGAATCGGTCACCGAGGCCGGGTCGCCCCGGGCCGCCGATGCGGTCTGGTCGCTCGGCGTGCCGGTGCTCGGCATCTGCTACGGCATGCAGGCCATGGCGGTGCAGCTCGGCGGCACCGTGGAGCCGGGCGAGGTCAAGGAATTCGGCTACGCCGAGATTCGCGCCCACGGCCACTCCAGGCTGCTGGAGGGCATCGAGGACCGCGTCAACGCCGAGGGCCACGGCCTGCTGGACGTGTGGATGAGCCACGGCGACCGCGTCAGCGCGCTGCCGGAGGGTTTCAAGCGCATCGCCTCCACCCCCGACGTGCCGCTGGCCGGCATGGCCGACGAAGCGCGCGGCTACTACGCCTTCCAGTTCCACCCCGAGGTCACCCACACCCCCCAGGGCAAGCGCATCTACGCCCGCTTCGTGCACGACATCTGCGCCTGCGGCAATGCCTGGACCCCCGGCAACATCATCGAGGACGCCATCGCCGCCGTGCGCCGGCAGGTCGGTGACGGCCGGGTGCTGCTGGGCCTGTCGGGCGGGGTCGATTCCTCCGTCGTCGCGGCGCTGCTGCACCAGGCCATCGGCGACCAGCTCACCTGCGTGTTCGTCGACAACGGCCTGCTGCGCCACCACGAAGGCGACCAGGTGATGCAGGTGTTCGAGCGCAACCTGGGCGTGCGGGTGATCCGCGTGAATGCCGAGGCACGCTTTCTGGACGCACTGGCGGGCGTCGCCGACCCCGAGGCCAAGCGCAAGATCATCGGCGGCCTCTTTATCGACGTGTTCGACGAGGAAGCGGCCAAGATCGAAGGCGTCGACTTCCTGGCCCAGGGCACCATCTACCCGGATGTGATCGAGTCCGCCGGCAGCAAGACCGGCAAGGCGCACGTCATCAAGAGCCACCACAACGTCGGTGGCCTGCCCGAGCACATGAAGCTCAAGCTGGTCGAGCCGCTGCGCGAACTGTTCAAGGACGAGGTGCGCGCCATCGGCCTGGAACTGGGCCTGCCCGCCGAGATGGTGCAGCGCCACCCCTTCCCCGGGCCGGGCCTGGGCGTGCGCATCCTCGGCGAAGTCACCAAGGCCGCCGCCGACACCCTGCGCCTGGCCGACCACATCTTCATCGAGGAACTGCGCCGCGCCGGCTGGTACGACAAGACCAGCCAGGCCTTCGCGGTATTCCTGCCGGTGAAAAGCGTCGGCGTCACCGGCGACGGCCGCCGCCACGAACCGGTGGTCGCCCTGCGCGCCGTCGAGACCGTCGACTTCATGACCGCCCGCTGGGCCCACCTGCCCTACGAACTGCTCGACCTCTGCTCGCGGCGCATCATCAACGAAGTGCCAGGGCTTTCCCGCGTGGTGTATGACGTCTCCGGCAAGCCGCCGGCGACGATCGAGTGGGAGTGATGTTATCGGTCCGCAACCGCGCAGGTTAAGAGCATGGCACGGCGACTTTCGGGTCTTGACGAGGCTCCGTAGGGCGTCAGACGCTGGGCCGAGCGTGATTGGGTAGGTGTGCAATGATTGCCGGAGCGGGGCTGTCATGAATCAGGCAGAGAGGCATCTGACCACCATCTGCAAGGGCTTTGCCCGGATCGTGCCCAACCAGGACCCCTTTCCGACCCGATTTCCCAAAAGCCGTGATCCCTACCGCGCCCTGGTCCGCGCGGTGGTGTTCCAGCAGCTTTCGGGCAAGGCGGCCGCGACGATTCACGGGCGTTTTCTCGCGCTCTATCCGGGCAAGGTGCACCCAGACCCGGAGGAGGTGTTGAACACGCCTGCCGAGGTGCTGCGCGGTACCGGGCTGTCTCGACAGAAGATCGCCGCAATCCAGGATATTGCGCACAAGCGCAGTGCAGGTTTGATTCCCGCGGCGCGCACCTTGGCGCGGCTCGGGGACGAGGAGATCATCGCGCGCTTGACCGCTGCACGCGGGGTGGGACGCTGGACGGTGGAGATGTACTTGATCTTCACGCTGGGGCGACCGGACGTACTGCCGGTTGACGATCTCGGCGTGCGCAAGGGAGCAGCGCAACTCTTTCGCCGCACCTTCACGCCGAAAACGTTGGCCGCTTACGGGCAGCGCTGGGCGCCCTATCGCAGCGCGGCCGCTTGGCATCTATGGCGTCTTGCCGATACGATTCAACCGTGATGCTTGCGTTTGGTGTGACGGCGCGGGCAGTGCATGTCCGTGGTGCCGGCCTGCGGTTGCGCGCTGTTACGCGCACCGTGTGAGTTCCCTTCTTGCCGTAGGCCCGAGTGGGCATCGTATCGAAGCCATCGGGTGGTAAAGGGCTTTCGCCGCGTGGGCGAAGACAAAACTGTTCCCGCAACCTCTCTTCCTCCGCCAGGAGGCCGCCCAAAATAGTGCTCGTGAAATCGCTCGCCTCCCGCCTTATCCGTCGATAGCGGGACATCCGTAGGTAGGTCGGGAGGGACCGATCGTCCCAATTGGCTCGGCCACTGGTTCGACTTTCAGTCAGTTGATCCGGATCGTGGTGTGGCGGCGCGTGGCCTTGGTTGCGGGAGCGTCCGGGGGCGTCGTTGCTCCTTCGTTGTTTATCAGGACAGCCCTGGCGACGGGTGCGCTGATGGATTGGCGCAACTCGGGCTACCGGTCAGAGGTGAGCTTGCCGGCATTCGCCAGGGTAGGCGTGGCGTGCGCGGTGGGTGGCGCTACCGGTGGCGTCATGACAGCCATGGTCATGATCTTTGAAATGACCCGGGACTACGACGTTATTGTCCCTATGATTCCCGGCGCAGCAATCGCTATTGGCGTGCGGCGGACTCTGTCACCCGAGAGTATCTATTCTAGGGTCGCGTGCACGATGAGCAGCCCACGATTCACTTGCCGGGAGCAGGGAAGGACGCTGGGCCGTCGGCGCCAGCCTTCCTGATGCTACACGGTGCCGCCAGTGAAAGCCCGCGCTGACGACCCGTTTCCATTGCGCCCTGTTCGGCCGAGCGGATGAAATCTGTCGTATGGTCACCGTAACGTGGGGCCGCGGTTCTGTCTTGGATAGTGTATGCGTACAGGCTGTTTGGCGAAGGGTGCCTGGAGGAAGGTGGGCGACAGCTGGCACGACGTGTTGATGGCCTTGGCCTGCCAAGTTTCCGGCAAAAAACACTTTTTTTCTGCGGAAGAGCCACTATTATGGCGCCCTGGAGCAGGCGACAGAACTGCCTCGCTTCGGCAGTTATCATTTCGAAAGCGCAGGAATAATTACATTATGGCCAGAAAAACCGCTCCTTTGCCTGCCCAATACCAGACGTTGTTGCGCCGCCTCGGGGAGCGCCTGCGGGTTCTTCGCATGCGTCAAGGACATACGGCCAAGCAGGTTGCCGCGGCGGCCGGCATGTCGGTCATGACGTTGCGCAGCCTGGAGCGGGGAGGGGCGGGCGTCACGATGGGCGCGTATCTAGCGGTCATGGTGGTGCTGGGTATCGAGCGTGATCTCGATACGCTGGCGGCCGCGGCATTTTCGGAAGATGCGCTTAGCGAGGACGATACCCTGACCGCGAAGACTGGTGACGAGCCGTCGCAGGAACTGCCGGCAGCGGGTGTGATGGATGCCGGGCAGCAGCGCTTGGCGGTCGCTGCGCCCTCTTTTGAGTGGTTCGATCAGCCGGCCCGTGATTTGCACCAGTTGATTAGGCCGGCTGCAGCTGAACCAAAGCCCGTTGCCGGGTCAGCAGTGTCGCGTGAAATCCGAGATCTGTTCGAGCCCCCGGGTACGGAGATACCGAGCTGAGATTCGCCAGCCTCTGGGCAGTTGACGGCGCGGCCCCAAGTGCTGGAGGCTTGCGCGATGCACATCGTTTGGGGCCGCCATGCGAATTCTGTTGCTATTGATAGCGCTGTTCGTGCCAGCCTATCTCCTGATGTGCCAGCGTCACACTGGGTCTGCTGCCGCCGACCCTGGCCAAGTGCTATTCCAGCCGCAACTAGAGCGGGCGCAGGAAGTCGAGCAGCAGTTGCGCCGTGACTTGAATCAACGTGACGCGGAGATGCGGCAGATTCTGGATTCCGCGCGGGAATCTGATTAGCGGTGGGCGGCAAACGCTGGTTGTTTCTCGGTGCGCCATCTTCGATTGCGCTTGCACTTGTAACCCCAGGGCAACCATGGCTAACGTAAGGTGCCGGCAGGATGCCGGCTCGGTAGGGAAAGGCCGATAGGAGAACCGAGGTACAGGGAGGTGCGATGCGTATGGAGACGCGAGGACGGGGATTTACGCTTCTTGAAATGATGGTGACTTTGGTTCTGCTCAGCCTATTGCTTGCGCTGGCAGTTCCGCCCCTGGGTGAGTTGGTGGCTCGCAATCGGGCCCAGGCGGTCGCCGGTGTCTTGGTGGCGTCATTGTTCTTGGCGCGCACCGAGGCGGTCAAGCGCAACCAGCGCATTACGCTGTGTAAGTCGCCAGACGGCGCTGCCTGCGCGCTTGACGGCGACTGGGCTCAGGGTTGGCTGGTGTTTGTGGATACAGCTGATTTTGGCGTATACGACGCCGGAGAAGTCCTGTTGCAGGTCCAAGCCGAGATACCGGGAGGGTTTACGGTGCGTAACACCAATGCCGCTCATTGGTATGGTTATCGGCCAGATGGATCGGCGGCAAGTTCTGGGGGGTTGGTGACCGGAACTTTCCGTATCTGCCCGGGCAATGGCGCGGTAGATCTCGCCTACCGAATTGTGACCAATGTCACCGGTCGGCCCAGAGTGGCGGCGGGAATCGGGGCGCTGGATTGTCCCTGATGGCTGCTGGCGCAGCCTGGTCAGGCATTGGCTGTATGAGGATCTGGGCAGATCGGCGCGCATAGTGGTGGCGGCAGCCGATGGGCCACTGTACCCTCGCTGAGTTGCTGCAGGGAGGTTTCCTCTAAAACGCGCAGTACCAGTGCATTGACGCCGGGCCAGTGAGAGGCCAGCTCGCAGCGTGCCGCGATGTCGCAGTGGCCATTGCTGCTGGCACATGCGGTCAGCGCTGGACGGCCTTCGATAGCTGCGATGGCTTCCGCCAAGCTGATACGCTGGGGTGGGCGCGCCAGTTGGTAGCCGCCCAACGGGCCCCGCTTGGACACCACCAGCCCGGCTTCGGCCAACATTCGCGTCAGTTTTCGCACCGTGGGTAAGGGGACTTGGGTGAGCTCGGCGAGCGATTCCATAGACAGCCGCGCTGGTTGGACCCGCCCCAGATGGTGCAGTATCAGAATGCCATAGTCGGCAAGACGTCCCACTTTCAACATGATTTCAGCAGACAGTTGGCGGGCTGTGCGGTCAATTGTATACCTGTGCGGTATTGAATACTAGAGCGGTATTGATTACTCTACACGGGTATCCGAAAGGGCGCCGGGCGATCGGTTGACCCTGCATTCCGGACCAGTGGGAGTGTATGTATGACTGAGCATGTCGACCCCATCGAACGTGTGGTCCAGGGCGGTTACGAAGCCGGATGGGTCACCGAAATCGATTCTGAGACCCTGCCGCCGGGGTTGGATGAGGACGTAATCCGTTTTATTTCGGCGCGCAAGCAGGAACCCGAGTGGTTGTTGGAGTGGCGTTTGAAGGCTTTCCGCCACTGGCAAACCATGGCGCACCCGACTTGGGCGCACGTGCATTATCCACAGATCGACTATCAGGGAATTTCCTACTATTCGGCGCCGCGGCGGCCGGAAGATGGTCCCCAGAGTCTCGACGAAGTCGACCCGGAATTGTTGCGCACCTACGAGAAACTGGGCATTCCGCTCCACGAGCAGGCGATGTTGGCCGGGGTGGCGGTCGACGCTGTGTTCGATAGCGTGTCCGTGGTGACCACCTTCAAGGATAAGCTCGCCGAGGCGGGTGTGGTTTTTTGCTCCATTTCCGAGGCAGTACGCGAACATCCGGAGCTGGTGCGCAAGTACCTAGGCAGTGTGGTGCCTTACCGGGACAACTTTTTCGCCACGCTGAATTCGGCCGTATTCAGCGATGGCTCCTTTGTTTATATCCCCAAGGGCGTGCGCTGCCCGATGGAGCTGTCGACCTATTTTCGGATTAACGCCCAACACACCGGGCAGTTCGAACGCACCCTGATCATCGCCGACGAAGGCAGTTATGTGTCCTACTTGGAGGGCTGCACCGCGCCGCAGCGCGATGAGAATCAGCTCCATGCGGCGGTGGTGGAACTGGTGGCCCTGAAGGATGCGCAGATCAAGTATTCCACCGTGCAGAACTGGTATCCCGGCGACGCCGAGGGGCGCGGTGGCATCTACAATTTTGTTACCAAGCGCGGTGTCGCGCATGAGAATGCCCGCATTTCTTGGACCCAGGTTGAGACCGGTTCGGCCATCACTTGGAAGTACCCCTCGGTGGTACTGCAGGGGGACAATTCTGTAGGAGAGTTCTATTCCGTAGCGCTGACCCGCGGTCGCCAGCAGGCTGATACCGGGACCAAGATGGTTCACGTGGGGCGCAACACCAAGTCGACCATCGTCTCCAAAGGCATCAGCGCGATGCACGCGGAAAACGCCTATCGGGGCTTGGTCCATATCACCGCCGGTGCAGAGAATGCCCGTAACCACACCCAGTGCGATTCGCTGCTGATCGGTGCGCAGTGCGGCGCGCATACTTTTCCCTATATCGAGAGCCGCAATCCATCGGCCACGGTCGAGCACGAGGCGACGACTTCCAAGGTCAGCGAGGATCAGCTGTTTCTGTGTCGGCAACGCGGTCTGGATCCGGAGAAGGCGGTGTCGATGATCGTCAATGGTTTCTGCAAGGAGGTCTTCCGCGAGCTGCCCATGGAGTTCGCGGTCGAGGCCGGCAAATTGCTGGAAGTCAGTCTCGAAGGTGCTGTGGGCTGAATGCCCGGGAGTCCGTAAAGCAATGCTGAAGGTTACCGATTTGCACGCCGAAGTCGGCGGAACACCCATCCTCAAAGGCTTGAACTTGGAGGTCCAGGCCGGCGAGGTGCACGCCATCATGGGCCCCAATGGTTCGGGGAAGAGCACCCTGGCGGCGGTCTTGGCCGGCCGCGAGGGCTATGAGGTCACCGGCGGCAGCATCGAGTATCTGGGCCAGGATTTGCTCTCGCTGTCCGTGGAAGAGCGTGCCCGAGCCGGGTTGTTCCTCGGCTTTCAGTATCCCGTGGAAATTCCCGGTGTGTCGAACATGGAATTCCTGCGCGCCGCGCTCGATGCGATCCGGGGTGCGCGCGGGGAGGCGCCGCTTTCGGCGGTCGAGTTCATGAAGCTCGCACGCGAGACCTGTAAGCAGGTCCACCTCGATGCGGAATTTCTCAAGCGCGGGGTCAATGAAGGTTTTTCGGGCGGTGAGAAAAAGCGTAATGAAATCCTGCAGATGTTGCTGCTGCAGCCGCGGCTGGCACTGCTCGACGAGACGGATTCTGGACTCGACATCGACGCGCTCCAGGTGGTGGCCGACGGCGTCAATGCGTTGCGCGCCTCGGATCGCGCCATCGTCATGGTGACCCACTATCAGCGCCTGTTGAACCATGTGGTGCCGGATCGCGTTCATGTCCTGGCGGCTGGCCGCATCCTTCGCTCCGGCGGCCGCGAATTGGCGTTGGAGCTCGAGGAAAAAGGCTACGGTTGGCTGCTGGAAGCGGTGGCCTGAGGCGCGTATGAGTACCACCAAAAGAGCCCAACGGGTCGAAAGCTTTGGGCGCGAGGCGCGCCGGCGTATCGCGGCATTGCCCGCTGCATCCGGCGTCGTGCAGCAGCTGCGCGCCGTTGGCGCGGCGGCGTTCGCGGCCGCCGAGTTGCCGACCCCGAAGACGGAGTCCTGGAAGTACAGTCGTATCGGGCCATTGCTAGAGGCCGGACTGCTCGATCGCGTCGCCCCCGGCGAGGCGCGAGTGGCGCCCAGCGGGGGCTTGGATACTTACCGTCTGACGATCGTCGATGGGCTGCCTGGGGAAATCGATCCCGAGATGCCCCCCGGATTGTCGGTGAGTCGGTTTTCCGCAGCGCGCGGTGAAGATCGCGATGCCGCCGAGCGGATCGCCGGCCGGTTGGCCGTTGCCGCGGGACGGCCCTTTGTCGCGCTCAACGGCGCCTTGCTCGAAGACGGCCTGTTGATTCGGGTCGCAGCCGGCCTGCGGATCGACCGGCCGATCGAATTGGTGTTCGCGCAGAGCGATTGCGAAGCGCCGCGTGGCGTGCATCCTCGTGTGTTGGTGGTCCTCGAGCCAGGCGCCAGTATGACCTTGATCGAGCGGCATCTGGGTCGGTCGTTGGCGTTGACCAACGCGGTGGTAGAAATTGCAGTGGAACAGGGCGCGCGCCTCGATCACCTGCGCCTGGCTATCGAGGCGGGGGCGGGACGCTGGCTTAGTGCCCTGGAGGTCGAGGTTGGCCGCGATGCGGGCTATGACCTGTCCCTGATCGACCTGGGTGCGGCCTTTCGGCGCAACGAAATTGGTATTCATCTGGCGGGTCCGGGGGCCGAAGCCGAAGTGCGTGGCGCCGGTTTGACCCGAGATGGTCAGCATCTCGATTACCAGATGAATCTCGAGCACCACAGTCCGCAGGCGCGATCCCGCCAGCGCTTTCGCTTGATCGCCGGTGAAACCTCCCGTGCGGTGCTCAACGGCCGCATTCATATCGAGCGCGGTGCTGGCAAGACCGATGCGGCGCTCGACGCCAAGGGGCTGGTGCTGGCGCGCGGTGCCGAGATCGATCTGAAACCCGAGCTGGAAATCTACGCTGACGACGTACAGTGCGCGCACGGCGCCACCCTGGGGCAGCTGGATGCTCGGGCATTGTTCTATCTGCGCTCGCGTGGTCTCGACGAGCCCGAGGCACGATCACTGCTCAGTTTTGCCTTTCTCGCCGAGGTCGTTGCCGGGCTGCCGAACGCGCACGTGCGCGAGGAAGTGGGCGCAGCGCTGCGCGCGGCCTTCGCGGCACCGGCGCAGGGGGAGGAGGTATGAATACCCGGGTAATCGGGCAATTCGATGTAGCGGCCGTGCGCTCGACTTTCCCCATCCTGCAGCAGGAGGTCAACGGCCACCCGCTGGTCTATTTCGACAATGCCGCCTCGATGCAGAAGCCCGAAGCGGTGATCGAGGCCATCGCGGACTATTACCGGCACGATCACTCCAACGTGCACCGTGGTGCCCACGCCTTGGCGAACCGCGCTACGGAAGCCCTGGAAGGTGCCCGGGAACGGGTGGCTGCGTTTCTGGGCGGCGTGGCGCGGGAGGAAGTCCTGTGGACGCGCGGTACCACCGAGAGTATCAATCTGGTGGCCAACAGTTGGGGCAGGGCGAACCTGCGGCCCGGCGATGAAATCGTCCTCACCGCCATGGAGCATCACGCCAATATCGTGCCCTGGCAGATGGTCGCCGAGGCCACCGGCGCGCGGCTTCGGATATTGCCGGTGACGGAGGCCGGCACCCTGGAGATGGATGCGCTGCCGGCATTGCTCGGCGAGCGTACCCGTCTGGTCGCTGTGACTCAGGTGTCCAATGCGCTGGGCACCATCAATCCGGTGGCCGAGATTATTCGCCTGGCCCATGCCGCGGGCGCCTTGGTGTTGGTCGACGGCGCGCAGGCGGTCAATCATTTCGCGGTCGATGTGCGGGCGCTGGAGGCTGATTTTTACGCCTTTTCGGGCCATAAGCTGTTTGGCCCGACCGGTATTGGTGTGCTCTATGGGCGCCGCGAACTGCTCGACGCCATGCCGCCCTGGCAGGGTGGCGGTGAGATGATCGAGCGAGTCTCGTTTGCCGGTACCACCTACGCCGAGGTGCCCTGGCGGTTCGAGGCTGGCACCCCGCACATCGCGGGCGCCATCGGCCTCGGTGCCGCCGTCGCCTGGCTCCAGGATCAGGATCGGGAGGCCGCCCGGGCGCATGAGCAGGCGTTGTTGCAGCACCTCGATGCGGGACTCGACGCAATCGCCGGGGTACGGCGTATCGGCACGGATCCGGCGCGTGCCGGGATCGCTTCTTTCGTGGTCGAGGGTGCCCACCCCACGGATGTTGGCCTGCTGCTCGACCAGCAGGGCGTGGCGGTGCGGGCCGGTCACCATTGCGCCATGCCGCTTATGGAACGCTTCGGCATTCCGGGTACGGTGCGGGCCTCGCTGGCCCTCTACAACACGGCGGCCGAAGTCGAGCGTTTTCTGCAAGCGCTGGACAAGGCCATGAGTTTTCTTCGCTGATTCTTTGGAGGCTGTGCGATGTCCGTCGAAACATTCGATCCCGTCGCCCATGACGGCGTGCAAATGACACCCGCTGCGGCCGCCCACGTGCGGCGGCAGCTTGAACGCGCCGGCGCCCGGGCGATGCGGATCGGCGTGCAATCGAGCGGCTGCTCCGGCTACAAGTATGAGCTCGATCTGGTGGCAGAACCCAGCCCGGGAGATCTCGAATATCCAGTCGCCGACGGGCTTTCGATCTATGTCGATCCGGAGGCGCTGCCGCTGGTGCGTGGTACCGAGATTGACTTGGTTGTCGAAGGGCTCAACTCCACCCTCAAGTTCCGCAACCCTAACGCCCAGGTGGAGTGCGGCTGCGGCGAATCCTTCGGAGTCTGAGCATGGAGCGGCGTATGGTGGCGGTGCGGCGTGATTGTCCTGCGCGCCTGGTGCCCGCGGGTACTCGCATCACCATCCCCAAGGATACCTTTGTCAGCCTCACCCAGGACCTGGGGGGCAACTACACCGTCAACGTGAGTGGCAACCTCGCTCGGGTTGATGGCACTGACGCCGATGCCTTGGGCCTGGAGTCGGTCGAACTGACTTTTCCCGAACCGACGTCTGCCGGTGTCGACCCCGATCAGGTCTGGCAGGCGTTGGCCTCGATCTATGATCCCGAGATCCCAGTCAATATCGTCGAGCTGGGGCTGATCTACGACTGTCGTATCCAGGGCAGCGAAGTCGCCATCACCATGACGCTGACCGCGCCGGGCTGCGGCATGGGGCCGGTGCTGGTCGATGACGTCAAATACCGCGTCGGCAAGGTGCCCAACGTGCAACAGGTGGCCGTCGAGCTGGTGTTCGACCCGCCCTGGAGCCGCGAGCGGATGTCCGAGGCCGC
>JBFHML010000066.1:0-11331 GCA_041594335.1 Porticoccaceae bacterium | reverse complement strand
GCTATTGCGCCACACGCCGCGCTAGTGTCGTAACAACGCATCCAAGTGATCGACCGCCTCTACCCATTCGGCGTCCTCTTCGATCGCGGCGGCGATAAAACGTCGTTGGGTACCACTCCAAAAGGGCGCATCTTCAAGTTTGAGTGACGGATCCAACGGTCGGTGCTGGTCAATGAATTCCGCGATAGCGGCTTCACTATCGGGCAGACCAAGCTGGGCAAACAGCGCCTGGATGTCGTGTGGACTGGTATCCATGGATGCTCCCTCAATAACGTCAGGCGGCGATCAATTCCCAACCTTCCCGATCGAATTCTGCATCCCGACGGGTGCGCCGCGCAATGCCGTCGCGCTCTAATTTGAGCAGGTGCGCCCAGAGCGAAAAGCGGGCATAAAAATGCAGCTTGGGCTCGACGTCGTCGTAAACCACGGGCAACAAGTCGAGGATATTGCCCGGGCCGATCTTTTTCATCGCGGAGAGGACTTTTTGTTCGCGCATCAGGCGATGGCGGCGCAGCGTATCGATGACCTTGCCCGGCTCTGGGATCAGATTGCCATGGCCAGGCGCGATACCCGTGGCTGGATACTGCTCTAACCGTTGCAGGGAGTCGAGATAGTCCTTCATATCACCCGACGGCGGCAGAATCACCACGGTGGAACCATCCATGATGTGATCGCCGGAAAACAGCAGCCGGTCCTCGTGCAGATAGAAACAAAAATGGTTGCCGACGTGGCCCGGGGTGTAGATCGCCTCTAAAGTGAATTCCGGCGTCTGCAGGCGCTCGCCATCCTGCAGGTCGCGCTCCACCGCAAAACTGGTGTCCTGGAATTCATCCGCCGGGCGTAACATCCGGCCAATCAGTTCTGCACCGGTCTCGGCGGCGAGCCGTGCCGCCAGCGGCGAGTGGTCCTTGTGGGTATGCGTAACGACGACCCAGCGGATGCGGCCGGCTCCCGCTTCGAGTATCGCCTGATAGTGGCTCTCGTACTCTGGCCCCGGATCGAGTACCGCAACCTGCTCTCGGCCGATCAGAAAGGTGTTGGTGCCGGGCCCGGTCATGGCACTGCCATTGGGGGCCGCAATGCGCCGCACCCGGGGAGAAAACTGGTCGACAGCGGTGGAAGCGGGCTCGTTCATGGCATTTCTCTTTTCATTATTCAATACGTTATTGATTAAATTTCAACCATTGGGTCAACATCTGCGCTGTAATCCACCGAGGCGATGCCGAACCCAAACAGGCGCAGGAACTCCGCCTTATAGCCTTGAAGATCGGTCAGGGCTTCGACATTCTCCGTCGTCACCGTTTGCCAGAGCTCTTTTACCTGCTGCTGCACCGCATCCCGCAATTCCTTACCGTCCATTCGAAAACGGCCATCCTCGTCAAGTTGGCGGGCAGTGCCGTAGAGCTGATTTGCGAACAGGCCTTGGATTTGCTCGATACAACCCTCGTGGGTGCCCTCTTCCTTCATGATCTTGTAGAGGATAGAAATGTACAACGGCATGATGGGAATGGCAGAGCTTGCCTGGGTCACCAGCGCCTTCAGTACCGATACCCGACATTCACCGCCGGTCGCCTGCAGCTTGGCATCAATCGCCCTGGCCGCGCGGTCCAAATCGCGCTTGGCCATGCCGATAGCCGCGTGGCCGTATAGGGGCCACGTCATCTCCTTGCCGATATAGGTATAGGCCGTGCTTTTGCAACCCGGTGCCAGTAGCCCCTCCTGATCCAGCAATTCCATCCACCATTCCCAATCCTCGCCGCCCATGACCTTGATCGTGGCCTGAATTTCTTCTTCCGTGGCCGGCTGTACGGTAGTCTCCTCCACCACCAGGGTATCGGTGTTGATGCCCCGCATGGTGAAGGGTTGTCCAATGGGTTTGAGTGCCGAGGTATAGGTGATACCGCTGCGTGGATCGGTGCGGCGGGGTGCGGCGATGGAATACACCACCAGATCGACGGGGCCCAGCTCCCGCTTGAGCTTGTCAACGACCTGAGCCTTGATGTCATCGGAGAAAGCATCCCCATTGATGCTCTCGGCATACAGGCCCCGAGCGCGCGCTGCCTGTTGCATAGCGGCTGTGTTATACCAACCAGCAGTGCCCGGGCGCTTCTCGGTCGGCGCTTTCTCAAAGAACACTCCGAGCGTATCGGCACCACAACCAAAGGCGGCTGTAATACGCGAGGCCAGGCCATAACCCGTGGAGGCCCCGATGACCAACACGCGGCGTGGGCCATCGGGAATTTCCCCCTTGCCGAGGACATGCTCGATTTGCTGCTGTACGTTAGCCGCGCAACCCACCGGGTGGGCGTTGGTGCAAATGAATCCCCGGACTTTGGGTTGAATAACCATGCAGAGCTCCCCCTTGAAACCAGCGGTCGGCGCCAGCGCGCCGAAAAATTCGCCATAAACGGCCAGAGCGCGGCCGCGATCGGTAAAATGCCGCGCCATGATACGCCGAAGCCAGCCCTGAGCGCACGATGCCGACCCTTCGCTACACGACTCCGGCGGCCTGGACACAGGCAGTCCTCGCCGATTTCGACAGTTTCCTCAACGACCATGCCGCCGCCGAGAAAAAAGCCTCGGGCATGGCCTTGTCGATGGCCCTGCACTACAACGATCGCCCGGACATCGTTGCCGCCATGATTGATCTGGCAGTAGAAGAACTGGATCACTTCCGCGCCGTCGTGCGCCTGCTACACGACCGCGGGTTACACTTGGCTCGTGACCGTAAGGACTCCTATGTGAACGCCCTGCGCGCCGCCGTGCGCACAGGGCGAGAGCAGTATTTTCTGGACCGCCTGTTGCTGGGCGCGGTGGTGGAAGCCCGTGGTTGCGAACGCTTCGGCTTGATCGCAGATGCCCTACCGGAAGGCAGCCTCAAAGCATTCTATGTGGCGATCACCGCTTCAGAAGCCCGCCATCAGGGCCTGTTCGAGCGCCTCGCCCGAGCGCACTTCCCTCGCGACGAGGTGGATACGCGGCTTACCGAGTGGCTTACCCTCGAAGCCGAAATCATTGCCGCGCAACCGTTACAGGCGGCACTGCACTGATGGCCGCCGCAGCCCCCCTGGCGCGCTATCTGCGCCGCTTTGCCGAACCCGAGGCGGCCCTCGCCAGCGCCGTGCCCGATACCTTCGAAGCCGTGCTGGTGATCCCAGCGTTTCGCGAACCCCCAGCATTCCTCGAGCGGCTGTTCGCCGCGCTCGCAGACGAGCCGGCCTTTCTGCTGATATTGGTGGTCAACCAGCCGGATCACCTCCCGGAAGATGCCGAGACCACTAGGTTGTGGCAGGCATTGGGGGGAAACGACAACCCCTATCTCTACCAGCAACGCGGACGCCATGGCCTACTGGCCGTCGATCGCCACAGCGCCACGCGACGTATCCCAAAGAGCCAGGGCGTGGGCCTCGCCCGCAAAATCGGTGCCGACATCGCGGTCGCGCTGCGCCATGCCGGGCAGCTGGCGCAAAACTGGATTTGGAACAGTGATGCCGATACCCAGCTGCCCGCTGGCTACTTCAACGCCGTAGCAGCGCCTCCTGCCTATCGGGCGGGACTCTGGCCTGACGCGGAGCCCACCGCGTGCGTCTATCCCTTCCGCCACCGCATCGGCGCCGATGCGCTGGGGACGGCTACCGCACTCTACGAGGCCAGCATTCGCTACTATGCAGCTGGCTTACACTGGGCAGGATCACCCTATGCCTTTACGACCTTGGGGAGCACCATCGCCGTCGACGTGACGGCCTACGCCAAGACCCGGGGCTTTCCACGCCGTAATGGCGCCGAAGACTTTTACCTGCTCGACAAGCTTGCCAAGCTCGGCGCAATTCATGAACTCGCCGGCCCGGAGCTCAACATCGCTGCCCGGCCGTCCAACCGGGTTCCCTTTGGCACCGGGCCTGCGGTGGCGCGCATTCTCGCGGCCGGCGACGCCCAGGGCCAAAAGCTGTTCCGCCATCCCAACGCCTTTGCAGCGTTGCACCAATGGTTAAGTGTGTTTCCCGAACTCCTGGCCCGCGACCTCGACGAGACGGATCTGGGGCCGGAGACAGTGGAAGCGCTACAAGCCCAAGGAATCGATAAGGCACTGGCCCATGCTCGAGCCCACGCTGCCGACCCCCAGGGATTTGCTCTCCACTTGCATACCTGGTTCGACGGCCTGCGCACCCTGCGCCTACTCAATGCCCTGCGGGCCCACTGGCCGGATGTGGATGCCGAAACCGCTGCGGCAGGCCCTTTCTGACGGGATCGCCGGACGAAGTCCAGGGACGAGCACCTTATTACGGACAAAACCCGGTCGTTACCGGCGCCGCATCAATACCGCGCGATCCGCTTCGACACCCTGCAGCGTCGCCACCAGAACCCGGGGGCCACCACGGTCTCGATGTTCGCAAAGGTAAATCCCCTGCCAGGTGCCCAGGGCCAGACCGCCGTCACAAACCGGCAAGCTCAGTGAAACGCCAATCAGCACACTCTTGATATGCGCCGGCATGTCGTCATCTCCCTCCTGCACATGGCGATAATGCGTTGCTCGCTCCGGCGCCAGCACACGAAAATGGCGTTCGAGGTCACCCCGAACGTCCGGATCGACGCTCTCGTTGATCGCCAGCGATGCCGAAGTGTGCTGCAGGAATAGATGCAAGAGCCCGACACGGCAGAGAGACAGCTCTGGCAGACCGCACAACACTTCGTCGGTGATGAGATGAAAGCCGCGGCTGCGCGGCTGCAGCTGAATACGGTGCTGATGCCACATGATCAGGCCACGCGGTTGCTCGGTTGTCCGGCCCGCCAGGCGCGCACATTGGCGGCGATTGCATCAAGCAACCGCTGACGGCTCTCGCGACTCACCCACGCACAGTGCGGCGTGATAAGGAGGTTGGGAATATCTGAGTCCAGCAAAGGGTGGTTCGGGGGCGGGGGCTCGTGATCGAGTACATCGAGCGCCGCCCCCGCGAGCCGCCCAGTGCGCAATGCCTGACACAGCGCCGATGCGTCAATCAGCCCGCCGCGGGCAGTGTTGATGAGCAGCGCCCCGGGCTTTAACGCTGCGAGAAAGTCAGCGTCCACAAGTCGTTGAGTCTGCGGGGTCAAGGGACAGTGCAGAGACACCACGTCGCTCTCAGCAAGTAATTCCGGAAGCGCCAGCCGTCCTGGCTGAGAACCTGCACCCGGGCGCAGGCTTTGCGCCACCTGCACCCGCATGCCAAAGGCTTCGCCGAGTCGTGCCACTTCACGCCCCAACGCACCAAAACCGATAATGCCCAGTGTCTTCCCGGCAAGCTCCATGACCGGTCGGTGCATGAGGCAGAAATGATCGGCGCCCGACCAGGCTCCAGCACGCACGTCGGCTGCGTACTGGTACCAGCGGGTGGCGAGCGCCAACAGCAAGGCAAACACATGCTGACCAACCGCGGCAGTTCCATAGTCGCGCACATTGCACACCGGGATGCCGCGCGCCCGGGCAGCCGTCAGATCAATGTGGTCGACTCCGGTGGCCGCCACACAGATGAGCTGCAAAGCCGCTGCGTCGCGGATCGCGGCGCTATCCAGCGGGACCTTGTTGGTGACCACCACGGTGCAGTCGGCCAAGCGATCAGGGAGCTCGGCGGCGGCCGTCGAGGCATGCCAATCCCAATGCGGCAGGGTCGCCGCCAACCGCGAGAAATCGAGATCCACCGGATGCAGGCTGTCCCGGTCGAGCATCACCCCACGCATGGCGCAGTGCGCGCGGGATCAGGCGCCCTTGAACACTGGCGGACGTTTCGCCAGCGCGGCGTCGAGGGCTTCCAAGTGATCCTCGGTGTTCTGTAGGGTTGCCTGCATGCCGGCGGCCATCTCCAATGCCGCTGACAACGGCATCTGCTGAGATTCCATCAGCAATTTCTTGGCATAGCGAATACCGATCGGCGGATGGGAGACGATGCGATCGGCCATGGCCTTGGCGGCAAACATCAACGCACCGGGCTCGACCACCTCGGAAACCATGCCCCAACGTTCGGCCTTGTGCGCGTCGACCATGTCACAGGTATAGCTCATCTCGCAGGCCCGAGACAGACCGATCACCCGCGGCAAGAACCAGGCGCCGCCGTCACCGGGAATCAGACCGACGCGCATGAAACTCTCGGCGAAAACCGCGTTGGAGGATGCGATGCGGATGTCACACATCATGGTGAGGTCGCACCCCGCACCAATGGCGTGACCATTGACCGCGCAGATCACCGGCACGGTGAGCTTCGCCATGGTACGCGGAATCCGCTGAATGCATTCCAGATACCAATTGCGGATGCCGTGCACGCTGAGCTTCTTTTCCTGAGTCATTGCGCGGATCTCTTGAAGATTTCCGCCGGAGGAAAAACTCTTGCCCGCACCGGTGAGAATAATACAGCTAACTTCAGGATTGGTTTCGGCGCGCTCCAGCTGGGCGATGAGGGCGGGCACGACCTCGTCCGAAAGCGCATTGCGGGTATCGGGCCGATTCAGGGTAATGGTGGCGATGCGGTCATTGAGCTCAAACAGCACGGCATCAGTCATAGCAAATCCTCGTCAGGACAAAGGGAACATCAACCGCGTGGAGCGGCTCTTCTCAATACTTCGCGCGCACGCGCCACTACGGGCGCGTCGATCATCTTGCCCTGGTAGCTGACGGCGCCGCGACCTGCTGCGAGCCCTTGCTCGTAGGCCGCGAGCAAACCCTCGGCGTGGGCCACCTCGGCTGAGCTGGGCAGAAACGCCTCGTTCATGATCGCAATCTGGTTGGGATGAATCCCCAGGGCGCCGGCGAAACCCAGCTGGCGGGCCTGGAGAATTCGCTCCCGGAACGCCTCAAGGTCCGAATAATCGGCGATCGATCCGACGAAGCCCAGCGGCAAAATCCCGGCGCGCCGCGCCGCGAACACCAGCTGCTGATTGGGCGCAAACAGGGTCTCCGCAGTGGGCTGCATGCCGACCTCGGCGCTGAAATCTTCCGCACCGAGAAAGAGCCCGATCACGCGCTCACTGGCGCGGGCGATCGCGTCCACCTGAGCCAACCCATCGACACCTTCGATCAGCGCCAATAGCCGGATATGCCCCGGAGTCAGGCCCTTGTCGATCTCAATTTCGTCGATAATCTCGGCGATAAAGGCGAGATGGTCGGCACTGGCGACCTTAGGCACCGCGATGGTGTGTACTGCGGCGCAAACGCTCGCCTCGAGGTCGCGTACAGCCAGCCGCCAAGGGCGATTGATGCGCACCAGCACATCCAGCCCGTGACTGGCCACGGTAGCGGCCGCACCCGCCACCATGTCCCGGGCACTGGCCTTCTCGGCCAAGGGAACACTGTCCTCGAGATCCAGAATGATGGCGTCAGCGCCCCGGGTATGGGCCTTGGCGACAAATTTCTCAACATGGGCCGGCACGAAAAGCGCCGAACGCCAAGCCGGCAATTCCCGCACCGCGCTCATCTGGGCCGCTCCGCGGCCACGCTGGCCTGCATGGTCACCGCCCCGCTGTGGTCGACTACCCAGAGCGTCAGCCCCTGCGCGTCACGACAACCCTCGACACGAAAAGGCGCGCCGTCGATCAGCGGTCGCACCGCACGGTAGTCGTAATAACCGACCTGCTGATCCGGGCACTGGGCGCGAACCAGATCCAATAGCAACGTGGCTGAGAGCGGGCCGTGTACCACCAGCCCCGCGTAGCCCTCTTCCCCCATGGCATAGTCACGATCATAGTGAATGCGGTGGCCATTGAAGGTCAGCGCCGAGTACCGAAACAGCAATACCGGGTCCGGTGTCCACTGCTGCCCAAATTCCGCGGTTGCTGGCGGCGCCACCGGCTTCGGGAGCGGCATCCGGGGATCGGGATCCTCCCGGTACACCAGATTCTGTCGCTCGCGAATCACGCTGGCTCCGCTCACGGCAATTTCATGTGCCACGGTAACGAACACCAAATCGCCGGTCCCGCCGCGCTTGTGCGCTACCCGCTCCACGGTGCTGGTTCGGGTCGCGACATCGCCCACCCGCAGCGGCGCCAAAAATTCCACATTCCCGGAGGCCCACATGCGCCGCGGCAACGGCACAGGCGGCAGAAAACCACCGCGCTCAGGATGGCCATCTCGGCCAATTTTGGACTGCCTGGCCGTGGGCAGGAAGTACAGCCAATGCCAGGGCTTGGGCAGTGCCTCGCCCGGCCCAGGCGGCACCTCCCAGTCCAGGGTGGCGGCCATGGCAGCTACCTTGGCCGCAACAATCTGGTCGCTGGCGGTTTCCTGCCGGCCTTCCCACTGGCGTAAGTAATCGAGGTCGATGTCGGTCATGATCGGCGCTCAGAAAGACTTGGGTAGACCCAGCTCGTGGATCGCCACATGAGACAAAATCAAATTCGTAGAGATGGGCGCGGTCTGATAGAGCCGGGTCTCGCGAAACTTGCGCTCGATGTCGTATTCCTGGGTGTAGCCAAAACCGCCATGGGTCTGCAGGCAGGTATCGGCGGCGTGCCAGGCGGCCTCGGAGGCAACCAGCTTACCCATATTGGCCTCCGAGCCACAGGGGCGACCGGCATCAAACAGACGGGCGGCATTGAGCACCATGAGTGCTGCCGCCTCGGTTTCGGCATAAGCTCTGGCAATCGGAAACTGAATCCCTTGGTTCTGACCGATCGGGCGCCCAAACACAACGCGTTCCCGCGCATATTCGCTAGCGCGCTCGATAAAGAACCGGGCATCCCCGATACACTCTGAAGCGATCAGAATCCGCTCGGCGTTCATACCGTCGAGGATGTACTTGAAGCCCTTGCCCTCCTCGCCGATCAAATTCGCCGCCGGCACCCGCAGGTTGTCAAAAAACAGCTCAGTGGTGGAGTGATTGATCATTGTTTTGATGGGGTTGATGGTGAGCCCATTGCCCACTGCCTCACGCATATCGACCAAAAACACGGACATACCGTCGGACGGCTTTTTCACTTCCTCATAGGGAGTGGTACGCACCAACAGCACCATGAGATCGGAGTGTTCGGTACGGGAAATGAAGACTTTCTGGCCATTGATGACATAGTCGTCGCCATCACGTACCGCGCGGGTACGAATGCGAGTGGTGTCGGTGCCGCTGGTCGGCTCAGTGACCCCAAAGGCCTGCAGACGCAACGATCCCTCGGCGATACCCGGCAAATAGCGCTGTTTTTGATCCGGGTTGCCGTGCTTGAGCAGGGTGCCCATGGTGTACATCTGTGCGTGGCAGGCGCTGCCGTTGCAGCCGGAACGCTGAATCTCTTCGAGCACCGCGCAGCCAGCCTCAATAGGCAGACCCGCACCGCCGTACTCCTCGGGAATCAGCACCGACAGGAAACCTGCCTCGGTCAGGGCGCGCACGAATTCGGTGGGATAGGTGCGGGTGTCATCAAGTTGCCGCCAGTATTCCCCCGGGAACTGGCTACACAGCTTGGCGACCGCCTCGCGGATTTCAGGAAAATTCTCGTTGGTGCTGCTCATGGATGGGCCCGCTACTGGAAGTGGTAATGAAAAAGACCGGGCCGGGATTCTATCGGCTGGGGATGTCGGCGGCAAAACTACCGACCAATCCCGGCAGGCCCTCGCGCAAGCCGTCGAGCACGAATTGCACCGCCAAGGCGGCGAGCAGAATGCCCAGCAGGCGGGTAATGACATTGACCCCGGTCTCACCGAGCACACGCTCTACCCGCGGGGCCGCCAGAAACATTGCTAAGGTGATGCCCAATACACCCATCGCGAGCACCAGCACCGCTAGCGCGGTCACTGGACTTTGATCGCGGGTCAGCAACATCACTGTGGTCAGGGCGCCCGGGCCCGCGATCAATGGTATGGCCAGCGGGAATACCGCGACCTCCTCGCGCCGTGCCGCCTCGCTTCGCTCTCCCAAGGTCGTCGAGGTAAGTCCGGAATGCCGCACCAGCAACATGTCGATCGCAATCAGAAATAGCAAGACTCCGCCGGCAATGCGAAATGCAGGCAGCCCGATTCCCAGATAGTCAAACAGCAAACTTCCGGTGAAGACAAACAGCGTCAATACCGCGGCTGCGATGGCCACCGCCTTGATGGCGGTACGCCGGCGCTCCCGCGGCGGCTTTCCCGCGGTCAGCGCGGAAAACATTGGCGTCAAGCCAAACGGATCGATCACAACCAGCAGCAACACAAAGGCGGCCGGAGCGGTCTCGAGCCATCCGCTCACCGGCTACCCCGATGCCGGGCGCGGCGTGCGCGCACCCGCTGATTGAGCAACTCCACTGCGAAACTGAACGCCATAGCGAAGTAGATGTAGCCCTTGGGTATGTGAAATTCGAGCCCATCGGCAACCAACGCGGTGCCGATCAGCACGAGAAACGCCAACGCCAACATCTTCAGGCTGGGATGACGGGCAATAAAATCACTGACCGAGCTGGCAAAAACCATCATGAACACAATAGCAATGATCACCGCAATTGCCATGACGGCCAAATCATCGGCCATGCCCACCGCGGTAATCACCGAATCCAACGAAAACACCAGATCGAGTATGGCGATCTGCGTAAGCAGCAAAGGATAACTTGCATACTTGGGCGGTTGCGGCGCCTCCAACCCGTCGGCGGGATCTACGGCGTCCATCTCATGACTGATCTCCATCGTCGCTTTCACCAAGAGAAAGAGCCCCCCCAAAATCAGCACCAAGTCGCGCCCAGAAATCCCTTGCTCAAACACGACGAACAGATCTGCGGTCAATTTGACCAGCCACGCCAGCGATGCCAGCAGCACTAACCGCAACAGCAGTGCGAGGGACAGACCGATCAAGCGTGCCGAATGCCGGCGCTCCGGCGGCAACCGCTGCACGAGGATCGCCAGAAAGATGATGTTGTCGATACCCAGGACAATTTCGAGGGTAGTGAGAGTGGCCAAAGCCAGCCACGCCTGGGGGTCTGCAATCCATTCAAACACGGTGCAAGAGGCTCCATCTGAGGAAAAACGCGCGGCGATTGTCACCCGAAACTGCGGCGGGGGTCAGCCGATAAGGAAAGGCGGACACACCATCAATCATGCGGCGTGTCGTTACCACGCAACCGCGCCTTGAGGGGATAGACAAACTGCAGGGTGCAGAAGGTCAGCAAAGACAGCAACAAGGCTATTTCGAAACGCCGCCAGGCCACTGCCAAGCCGATCGCCCCGGTGGTCCATAACGCGGCCGCCGTTGCGGTACCGGAGACATCGCGCCCCTTGTCACTTTTGAGAATGGCGCCACCACCGATAAATCCCATTCCAGTGATGATGCCGTACATGACCCGCGCCTCGGCATCGGTGGTATCGAGCACCTCCATGCCAATCAGCATATAACCACAGGTCGACATGGC
>JBFHML010000065.1:0-11410 GCA_041594335.1 Porticoccaceae bacterium | reverse complement strand
TTGCTCAGCATGTCGCCTTGGCGGCTGTAGATGGCGTAGCTGGTGAACAACACCGTGATCAACAGCAACGGCAGAGAGCCGATCAGCAGCAAACGGAATTGCAAGCTGCCGCGGAGGTTGCGCCGGCGCTTCATGGCAACGCCTCTAGCGTGAACGTTAAGTGTGCCTTTAGCGCTTCGTCGTCGGGGAGTTCGATATGGAGGGCTGCAGCGACGGCGCGGTTGGTCGCAATGCTGTATTGCTCGGGATAGCGCATGCCGGTCTCGTAGCTGCCGCTGCCGATGTTGCGATGGATAAGGCCCGCACCCTCGTATCCGATATCTTCCGGCGTTACGAATACCGAGGCGAGAGCGCCCGCGTTGGCGTAGGCGCGGGAGAAGGCAATGATGGGGGTTCGCGCACGAAATCCTAGCTGGAGCAACCATTTGGCGGCGGCCCGATTGAAATCGGCGCTGTCAGGGAGTACCAGTGCCACGTCGGCAGCGTCTACCAAGGGGGAGAGGGTGGCGAGTGGGTTGGCATCCGGTGACAGCACACCGATCAAAGGTTCCAATCCCGCCGTTTCCGCTTCGCGATGTACCAGATCCAGATGTTTTCGGGAGATTGGGCCGAGGATGACCGCCATCGTGTTGGCGGCCGGAAGTAATGTCTTGGCGAGGGCCACAAGGTGGCGTGGCGGGGGGTCTAGAACCAGTGCCGAATTTGCTTGCACGCCCGGGTCTTTCGCGAGTTGTTGAGCCCAGGCATCGCTTGTGATGAATAGATGCAGTGCCCAGCGCTCAGGGAGGTGAGCGCGCAGCTTGGCCATGGCGTCGGAGCCGATAGTGACCAGGAGGTCGGAACTGGGCGTATGCGTGGGTAGCTCGGTGTGGAGCGCCGTCTTGGTTTCTGGGCTGAGCACCGCCAAGCGCTCACGCAGGCTGGTCGCGGCCTGCAGATAGTAAGGCGCGTCGTTGGCCACGATGATGTGGACATGCGCTGCGAAAGCCTCGCCCGCCCAGAGTGCCAGTGTTACGAGGAGCACTGCGGTCTGTGGCAAGCGTGCTAACCGCCCTCGCCGCAGAGGCTGTTGATACTGGTGTCCGAATGCGTGCATTCCCTGCCCTTTCGTCCTGGATGCGACCCTGGCTCTTGCTCGGCGTGCGTCTGTGCTGAAGCGCCAAGCGGTCGAGTGCCGCAGCCGTTGTCTAGCGCTCCGGGCCTGGCCGCAACCGGCCTGGTCAGGAAGATTCAATTTGGCAGATCGATCCTCGCGCGCAGGAAAAACGCGGTTTCGAACCGATTTTCCCCGTTGAACTCTTGATAATCTCCACCGAGGTTCTGGGCAACCAGCTGTAGGTGGCCGTGGTTGGCTCCGGCACGAAAGCGCCAAGTGATTTGCGCATCGACGCGGAGAAAGGCATCAATGGGATTGCCGTTACGCCAATTCACGTCATCTTGGTAATAGACGAAAAAACCGCCGTCGACATTCTCGGACCAGCGGTGGTTGTACAGCAGTCCGCCGGAGTGGCGTGGTGCTCCGCCGTCGAACTCCTTGACCTCCAGCTTGGGCTCGAACCGGTTCACATAGTGACTGTCGAGATCCTGGTGAGTGTAGTGCAGGCGGGCCCAGCTCAGGTCTGAAAAGTGGTAGAAGAGTTGCAGTTCGACTCCCGTGGTGTCCCAGGCAGAATAATTGTCTCGGACCAGTCGTTCCTGGTCGAAGAATGGGAGTAGTGTCGGTATGGGTTCGCGGTAATCATCGATGCCATCGTTGACCTCTTCCCGGAAAAACTTGATGTCCAGGTCGATCCCTTGCTCTGGAAATCGCGCGAGATAGGCCAGTTCCAGGCTGTCGATGCGTTCGTCATCGAGATCGGCTGCGCGGCGTATATCGTCCACCACGACCTCCCCCAGCATCGCGAACTGCCGCTCGAGCATCTCTGTGATTGAAGGGGCTCTACGTCCCCGCGCATGGCTCAGTCGTAGCGTATGGTTGGCGTGGAGGTGGCGGGCGAGCGAGACGCGCGGTGATAGCAGTGTGCCCACCGGGGTCCTCTCAGCCATCGCGCCTGCCGACACCGACCAGTTGTCGTGGGGCCGCCATTCGCTGTGCATGAACAGTCGAAAGTACTGTTCGTCGTGGGTGTCGTCGTCGCCGATAAAAAAGATGCTGTTGACGGCATCCTGTCGGGCGCCGGCACCGATGACCCAGGTGAGATCGTCGGATCTGGCGCGATACAGGCCTTCGAGGTCTAGCCGCTCCGATTCTAGGGTGTGGAAGCCGGTCACAAAGTGCTGGTCGGGGATTCCAAACAGCGTGGGGATCGCTGCGGGGTCCACGCCGGTCAAGGTGGAGATTAAGCCAAAGTCGCGGACCCCATTGGCACGCAGGTGATTGCGGTAAAAGGTGGCCTGCCATTCTCGGCCGCCCGACAGTTGGCGCTCCCATGAGAAGCGCTGGTGCTGGCTGTAATTGCGCACGGGGACATACTCATGGAGGCGGTCGGCGTCGCCGACTTCCGTATCGTGACGGGAAAACCCGACATCGAAGCTGAGAGTGTCTGTGAGCGAGGGCGTAAAGGTGGTGCGCAGATTGAAGTTCCAGGTTTCCGCGCCGTCGTCGGGGCCAAAGGCATTGTGGTTCGGGAAGCCATCGTTGTGATCGAAGCCCACAGAGAGGCGATAGTCGAAGTTGGCCACTTGATCGCTGTGGCGAATCGACGCGCGCCGTGTTCCCCGCTCGCCCAGGGTGGCGCGGGCCTGGCTACCGCTGTCCTGAACCGGTGCCCTGGTAATGATGTTCACCGCCCCGGAGAAGGCGTTGGAGCCGTGAGCGGCGGCGCTTGGGCCGCGTACGACTTCGATGCGATCGATGTCCTCCAGTTCTACCCCGAGCGCGCCCCACACCACGGTGGATTGAATCGGGTCGTAGACTGAGCGTCCGTCTACCATGACCTCCAGGTGGTTGGGCAGTTCTCGCCCTTGGCCGTGGTAGGAAACCCCAAAGCGGTTGGCATTGACCGCATAGGCCTGAAAGCCGGGCACCAAGCGAAACACATCGACCCAGGTCAGGGCGCCAGAGGCGCGGAGCATATCTGCGGTGATCACCGTAGTGCTGGCGGGGGCTCGCGCCGCAGTTTGCGGGAAATGGCTCACGATGCTGAGTTCTGGGATGGGGCCGAGTAGGTCGGCCTCGGCGAGCCCGGGTTGCTCCGAGCCGCTTGCCAGCGGCCCAACGAGCGCTAGAAGCATGCAGCTCGACAGCCCCGCTCGGCGGGTCCGGGGGCTTCGGCGAGCCTGTTGTGCGCAACGATCGGCCACGTTTCATACTCGGACATTTGCGCTCACATTGTACCTATCGCAGTTGGCAGCGGCAGCCTCACCTGAGCGCAATCCGTTGCTCGTCACGGCTGACAGCCAAGATCGTGCTGTGTACCATGCCACGGTTCACCAGCGGCCTTGCCCCACCACAGTCGTGGGGATCATCTGGCTTTGGACGGGCCCGCACGGCAATCCCATGACTGAAATCTATTTTGTGCGTCACGGCCAAGCTTCGCTTGGCGCGCGGAACTACGATCAGCTGTCGCCGCTCGGTTGGGAGCAAGCGCGGTGGCTGGGGGAGTATTTTCTGGAGCGCCGCTTGGCGTTTGATCGGGTCGTGATCGGCGACATGCGCCGCCACCGGGAGACCCTGGAGGGTATCGCTGCGGGCATGAACCGACGTTTCGAGCCCCGGATAGATCCGCGTCTGAATGAGTTTTCGTTTCAGCCGGTGCTGCGAACTTATTGTCGCCGCCACCGCCCGGATGTCGAGGAGCCACGCACCGCAGTGGAGTTTTTTGGGATATTGCGTGAGGTCATGTCTGCGTGGATTGCCGGGGACTTGGATGCCGATCTCGCGGAGACGGCGGGCAGACCGGTGGAGCGCTGGACCGACTTCAACCAGCGGGTCGTCGACGGTCTGCTCGAGATTCAGCGAACTGGCGATGCGCGAGAACGCGTGTTGATCGTTTCTTCCGGAGGGCCCAAATCCCTGGTCGTCAAGCACGTGATGCAGCTGACAGATGCTGCGGCGGTGGAATTGATGATGCAGGTTCGCAACACGGCTACCACACGTTTTCTGCGCGATGGCGATCGGCTGGCCCTGCAGGCGTTTAATGGCCTTGCACACATGGAGCGGCCGGATCGCGAACACGCCATTACGCTGGCATAGATTTCTTGGATCCCATACAACCGGAGGGCGTATTACCCCATGAATTTTGACTATTCCGACAAGGCGCGCGATCTGCAACTACGGCTGCAGCAATTCATGGAGGATGAGGTCTATCCGGTCGAGTCCGCCTATCAAGAACACCTCAAAACTGCCGCCAACCCCTGGGCTAGTCCGCCGTTGATGGTGGAGCTCAAGGCCAAAGCGAAGAAGGCGGGGCTGTGGAACCTGTTTCTGCCTGCGCGCCACCACGCCGAAGGGCTTACGAATCTCGATTACGCTCCCCTGGCGGAGATCATGGGACGAGTGCTCTGGGCGCCAGAGGTGTTCAATTGCAATGCCCCGGATACCGGCAACATGGAGGTCTTCATCAAATATGGCACCGAGGAGCAGAAGGCGCGCTGGCT
The DNA here is from genome assembly GCA_041594335.1 of Porticoccaceae bacterium. Taxonomy (GTDB): domain Bacteria; phylum Pseudomonadota; class Gammaproteobacteria; order Pseudomonadales; family Porticoccaceae; genus JAGPUQ01. The sequence continues at coordinate 6,811 of JBFHML010000065.1, read as the reverse complement.
CGAACCTCTGTTGGCTGGGGAGATCCGGTCCGCGTTTGCCATGACTGAACCCGACGTCGCCTCCTCTGATGCGACCAATGTGCAGTGCTCGATCGTCCGCGATGGCGATGAATACGTCATCAATGGCCGGAAGTGGTTTATCACCGGAATCATGCACGAGAACTGCAAAATCATCATCCTGATGGGTAAAACCGATCCGGACAATCCCAACCGGTATCTGCAGCAGTCGCAAATTCTCGTGCCGCGTGACACGCCGGGGGTGAAGGTGACTCGAGCGCTAACCACCCTAGGTTATGCCGATCCGCCATTGGGCCATGGAGAAATGGTGTTCGAGAACGTGCGGGTGCCCGTGGAGAACGTGTTGCTCGGAGAGGGCCGGGGGTTCGAGATCGCGCAGGGACGCCTGGGCCCGGGCCGTATCCACCACTGCATGCGTCTGATCGGCTGTGCGCAGCGTGCGTTGGAATTGATGTGTCGGCGAGTCGAGGATCGCAGTACTTTCGGTCGCAAGCTGAGTGAACACCAGTCGGTGCGTGAAGACATCGCGCAGTCGTTCTGCGACATCGAACAGGCTCGGTTGCTGACGCTGCGTGCAGCCGAGAAGATTGATCGCCACGGCACCAAGGAGGCCCGTGATTTGATCGCTGCGATCAAAATTGTGACCCCAGCCATGGCGCAGCGCGTGATCGACCGAGCCATTCAGGTTCATGGGGCCGGCGGGTTGACGGAGGACTACTTCTTGGCCGAAGCCTTTACCTATGCTCGGCAGATCCGTTTCGCTGACGGTCCAGACCAAGTGCACATGATGCAGCTGGGCCGCTCCCTGGTGAAACAGTACGCTTGAGATCGGGAGACCTCACCATGGCACAATCCATCGATCAGCTTCCCGTGGCGCGCCTGGGTAGCTACTTGGCCGCTGAGATTCCCGGCTTCGGTACGCTGCAGCGGGCCGAGAAGTTCGAAGGCGGCCAATCCAACCCCACTTTCCTGCTGACCGCCACCGGTGGTCGCTACGTGCTGCGCCGCAAGCCTCCCGGTGAAGTGCTGCCGTCTGCTCACGCGGTGGATCGCGAGTATCGAGTCATGCGAGCACTCGCAGACACTCCCGTGCCGGTTCCGCCGGTGCGGGTGCTGTGTGAGGACGACGACGTCATCGGCAGCATGTTTTATGTCATGGATTTTCTGGAAGGCAATGTTTATTGGGAAGCGCCGCTGCCAGGCTTTTCGAATGCTGACCGCGCGGCCATGTACGACCGCATGAACGCCGTGTTGGCGGATTTGCATCAGGTCGATGTCGCGGCGGTCGGCATGGCGGACTTCGGGAAGCCTGGTAGCTACTTCGAGCGGCAATTCAATCGCTGGACAAAGCAATATCGAGCGTCTGAAACCGAGCGCATCGAGGCGATGGAACTGCTGATGGCGTGGCTGCCGGCAAGAATGCCCGATGATGATGGACGGGTGGCGCTCATTCACGGCGATTATCGGCTCGACAACATGATCTTTGCGAAAGATCGTCCCGAGATTCTGGCAATTCTCGATTGGGAGCTGTCTACTCTAGGCCACCCGTTTTCCGATATTGCCTATCAGTGCATGCAATTGCGCATCCCGGCGGATCCGCAACTGGGCAATCTGGGCGGCTTGGGTGGCCTCGATCGCCGGGCGTTGGGTATTCCCAGTGAGGAGGAGTACGTGGCGCGCTACTGCGAGCGTATGGGGCTGCCGGGAATTCCCGACTGGTCGTTTTATCTGGGCTTCAGCTTTTTCCGCTTTGCGGCCATTTTACAGGGCATCATGAAGCGGTATCAGGATGGCACTGCCTCGAGTACCGAAGCGCTGACCTACGGACGGATGACGCGTCCGATGGCCGAGATGGCCGTCGCATTTTTGCGCGAGCAGGGCGAACTCTGAAACAAAATGAAGGGGGTAGCATGAAAGCACTGGTATGCGAGGCTTTTGGGCCGGTTGAAAACCTAGTTTACCGGGAGTTTCCGGAGCCGGTGCCCGGTGAGGGTGAGGTGTTGGTCGATGTCGAGGCGATTGGGGTCAATTTCCCCGATGGCTTGTTGGTGGAGGGGAAGTATCAACTGCGGCCTCAGTGCCCCTTTGTGCCGGGTAGTGAATTTGCTGGACGGGTTGCCGCGTTGGGCCCTGGAACTGCTGGATTTGCGGTCGGTGAGCGCGTGTTCGGTTGGCATATGGGAGGTGGTGCATACGCCGAGCGGGTGGTCGCTGGGGCGTCTGAAATCCATCCTTTGCCAGCCAAGCTTTCGGTTGAAGAGGGCGCTGCGCTTTTGTGCGCTACCGGCACGGCCCATCATGCGTTGCGTCAGCGGGCGCGTCTGCAGCCGGGAGAGACCTTGGTGGTGCTGGGCGCCGCCGGCGGCACGGGGATTGGCGCTGTGCAGATTGGCAAAGCGATCGGCGCCCACGTGATTGCGGTATGTTCTAGCGACGAGAAGATTGAATTTGCGCGGTCTCAAGGTGCCGATGAGGGCATCAACTACAGCCGCGAGGATCTCAAGCAGGCGATCAAAGACCGCACCGGCGGGCGTGGGGCCGATGTGGTCTACGACGCTGTGGGAGGGGATGCTTTCGATGCCTGTTCTCGTGCCATGGCTTGGAATGGCCGGCTACTGATCGTCGGTTTTGCCGCTGGTCGCATCCCTTCGCTGCCGGTCAATTTGACGCTGGTGAAAGGATATTCCGTGGTGGGTGTGTTTTGGGGCGAATTCACCCGTCGCGAGCCCAAAGCCCATGCCGACAATATGCGCGAGCTGCTCGCTTGGGTCGAAGCGGGTACGGTGGCTCCGATCATTGATCGGGAGTTTCGGCTGGCTGATGGCATTGAGGCGATTCAATACGTCACCGGACGCAACGTACGCGGCAAGGTGGTCATTAAACCCTGAGGATATGGTGATGCAAGCGAACTTCGATCTTGGTGGTCGGGTGGCGCTGGTCACCGGGGCTTCCAGTGGCTTGGGGCAGCATTTTGCTCGGGTTCTAGTGGGGTCTGGTGCCCGGGTTGTGATCGGTGCGCGCCGCGAGGACCGGTTGCGTGCCTTGGTGGATGAGCTCGGCGGTGATCGTGCGTTGGCAGTGGCCATGGATGTCACCGACGCCGGTAGCGTGGCCGGTGCATTTGCTGCTGCCGAAGCTGCCTTTGGGACGGTGGATCTGTTGGTCAACAATGCCGGCGTGGCGGCGCCGGGCGTGCTCCACAAGACCTCGGTCCCGGACTGGGACTGGGTGGTGGACACCAATCTCAAGGGCGCATGGTTGGTCGCCGCGGAAGCGGCGCGCCGCCTTTTGGCTGCGGGCAAGGGTGGCGCAATCGTCAATATCGCATCGGTGTTGGGAATGGCGACCAGTCGCGGTCACGGCGTGTACTCGGCGACCAAGGCGGGCGTCATCCAGCTCACCAAACACATGGCTCTGGAGCTGTCGGGGAGAGGTATTCGGGTGAATGCGATCTGCCCTGGATACTTCAAGACCGAGATGAATGACGCCTACTTCGATAGTGCAGCTGGGCAGCAGTACATTGCCGACACACCAGCAGGCCGTCTGGGCCAGATGGAGGAGATGAATGGCCCACTGCTGTTGCTGGCCAGCGAGGCGGGGTCCTTTGTCAATGGGGCGGTGCTGCCGGTCGACGGCGGCCACCTGGTGATGTCCATTTAAGAGGAGTTCGCTCATGGCAACCCAACTTTTTGACTTGAGCGGCCGGGTGGCGCTGGTGTCGGGCGCCAGCCGTGGCATCGGCGCGGCCATCGCCAAACTCTTTGCTGAGCAGGGAGCCCAGGTGATCGTGACCAGCCGCAAGCAGGGCGGCTGTGAACAGGTCGTTGAGGAGATTCGATCAATGGGGGGGAGTGCGGAGGCGCTGGCCTGCCATATCGGTGATCTGGCGCAGATCGAGGCCACTTTCAAGACAATAAAAGCGCGGCATGGGAGGCTCGACATCCTGGTCAATAATGCCGCTGCCAATCCCTATTTCGGACATGTTGTCGACACCGATGTCGGGGCTTTTCAGAAGACCCTGGATGTAAACGTGCGCGGCTACTTCTATATGTCGGTGGAGGCCATTCGTTTGATGCGTGAACACCGACGTGGCGCCATCGTCAATGTCGGTTCGGTGAATGGCGTCACCCCGGGGCCGCTGCAGGGCATTTATTCGATTTCCAAGGCGGCCGTCATTAGCATGACGAAAACCTTTGCCAAGGAGTGTGCGGGAGAGAACATTCGCGTCAATGCACTGTTGCCCGGATTGACCCGCACCAAGTTCGCCGGCGCGCTGTTCACCAATGAGGATGTCCACCGCGAGATCATGGAGGGCATTCCTCTGGGTCGGCACGCCGAACCGGAAGAGATGGCGGGTGCTGTGCTCTATCTGGCATCGGACGCTGGTAGCTACACGACCGGGGCCTGCCTGCCGGTAGACGGCGGCATCACCATTTGACGCGCGAAGGAGTGACAGGCCATGCGTACGCAATATGATTTTGATCAGCAAGTGGTGCTGATCAGCGGTGCCGGCTCGGGGTTCGGGCGGCTAGCCGCGGAGCGGTTTGCCGCTGCCGGCGCCCGCCTCGTGTTGTGCGATATCGACGAGGCGTCACTGCAGGCGACCGCACAGCGGCTGGATGCCGATATCCTGGCGCGGCCCTGCGATATCGCCGATCCGGATCAGGTCGCCGCGCTGTTCGCGGCGATGGATGAGCGTTTCGACCGGTTGGACGTGGCCATCAACAACGCGGGCGTTTCCCAGCCTAAATTGCGGTTACATGATACCGATCTGACCACCTGGGAGCGGGTAATCGGCGTCAACTTGCGTGGAGTCTATCTATGTATGCAGCAAGAGTTGGCGCGCATGGTCAGGCGCAATAGCGGCGCGATCCTCAATGTCAGCTCTGCGGCGGGCATCATGGGCGCGCCCTTCCTGAGCATCTACAGTGCGAGTAAGCACGGCGTAATAGGCCTCACCAAGTCCGCGGCACTCGAATACGGCCGTAAGGGCGTGCGTGTCAATGCGCTCTGCCCGGCATTTACCCTGACGCCCATGGTCGAGGCCAGCCTCGATGCGACAGACGGTAAAAGCCGCGCCAATCTCGAGGCGGGCAACCCCATGCGTCGGTTGGGCGAAATGGAGGAGGTGGTGCAGGCCATGCTCTGGGCCTGTTGCGACGATAACGGCTTCATGAATGGTGCGGTGATCCCGATCGACGGGGGGTTGGCGGCGAGCTGAGCGGATGGCGATCGATTTCACCCGACGCGAATATCGATTCGGTACCCTCACACGGGAATCGCTGCGGGAGTGTCCGTTCGACCAGTTTCAGTGCTGGTTGGATGACGCATTGGCCTCGCCGATCAAAGATCCCACCGCGATGACGGTGGCGACGGTGGATAGTGACGGGCGGCCCTGGCAGCGCGCGGTATTGCTCAAGGGGTTTGATAAGCGCGGTTTCGTCTTCTACACCAATTTGGGCAGTCGGAAAGCAGCGCAACTGCAGGACAACGGTTGGGCCAGCTTGCATTTCCCCTGGTTTTTCCTCGATCGCCAAGTATGGGTTCAGGGTGCTGCCAGTCAGGTGGCTCGTCAGGAGGTCGCCCAGTACTTCGCTACCCGACCGCGGGATAGTCAATTGGCGGCCTGGGCATCCCGGCAGAGCACTGAGCTTGCCTCTCGCGAGGCTCTGGAGGCGGAGTTTCGGCGCTGTCGCGAACGCTTTGGCAGTGGCGAGGTGCCTGTCCCGGAATTCTGGGGTGGCTTTCGGGTAGTGCCCTCGGCCTTTGAATTCTGGCAGGGTGGCGAGATGCGTCTCCACGACCGCTTTTGCTATCGCCCGGACCCGGCCGGTGGTTGGCGGATCGCTAGGTTGGCGCCTTGAGCCCGAGCATGCGCCTGCACCTCATTCGTCATGGTGAAACCGGTTGGAATGCCGAGGGGCGGGTCCAGGGCCATGCCGACAACCCGCTCAACGAAACGGGCCGCCGTCAGGCGATGGCATTGCGGGAGCGGTTTGCTGAGCTGCGGTTGACGCGGCTCTACGCCAGCACCAGTCATCGCGCGCGGGAGACCGCGGAGCTCGCTTTTGGTCATCTGGGTCTGGAATTGGAGCTGGTGCCGGAGTTGCGCGAGATCTACCTGGGCGATTGGGAAGGGCGGCTCTACCGGGAGCTCGAAGTGAGCCACCCCGAGCAAGTGCGCCTGTTCCGCGAAGCGCCACACCGTTTCCAGCATCCAGGTGCCGAGACTTTTGCCGAATTGCAGGCGCGTGGGCTCGCGGCTCTCGATGCCATTCTGGCGACGGCCGAGCCCGGCAGTGAACTGGTGGTGGTCAGCCATGGCGCCATGATTCGCACCCTGCTCAGCCACTATCTGGACCGTCCGCTCAGCGCCCTGTGGCAGCCGCCGCGAATGCACAATTGTGCCCATAGCATCGTCGACTTCGCAGGCGGAGCGCCCCAAGTGCTGCGCTACGCTGACCTCGACGAGGGCTTTTAGTGCAACGGGGTACGCCGCGAAAATTCATGCTCCAATGCGCAGTGAGTACTGATTCCGGAAGGTTGACACCGCAAGGTTCGCTCAGGAGTATCGCGCGCAAATTCTTGACCAATGAGCCAGTATCGGGAGGCAACCATGGGGATCAGTGAAAACGGTCCAATTCAGCGGCAACTGACGGCGGGTCTACGGAAGCCGCGGGTGGTAGTGATTGGCAGTGGTTTGTCGGGGATCTGCATGGGCATGCGGTTGATGGCCGCGGGTTATGACGATCTGGTGGTATTGGAGCAGGCCGACCGCTGTGGCGGGACCTGG
>JBFHML010000064.1:0-11905 GCA_041594335.1 Porticoccaceae bacterium | reverse complement strand
GCCGGACGCGCCGTGGGTGCCGTCGCGGTAGGTGCCTGGGATGAACAATTACGCGTGCGAGAACTGGTCGCACGCGGTGGCATGGTGTGGCCGTGGCAGCGTTGGCGGTTTGCGCGCAGTGGTCAGTTATGGCCGACGGCCTGTACCCAGGCCGTCACGCATTGGCCGGTAAGCGCCTTGGTCTGCCAGTGCCGGGCGGTGAGCCGCGGCAAGCTGGACGAAGCGCTGGCAGCCGGGGCCGACAGTATCGATGCGCTGATCAGTAGCACGGGAGCTGGTAGCGTCTGTGGTGGTTGCCGGCCTTTGTTGGAGCAGCTACTTCGGCCCGATGCGAGTCCTGTGGCGCGCGCGCCCCTACGCCCCAAACTCGCTTGGGCTTCTGTGGCGGGGCTAGTGGCAGTGGTCTTGTGGAGCCTGCTTCCCGAACCTGGATTCAGTACCTCGATTCAGGCGCGCAGCTGGCTCGAGCGTATCTCCACCGACAGCTTTTATCGGCAATTCAGTGGGTACGCGCTGGTCTTGATGGTGATCGCCGGGCTCGGCTTGTCACTGTACAAGCGGACGCGATGGCGGTGGGGCCATTATGAGCAATTCCGCTTATGGCATGCGCTGTCCGGGGTCGGCGCATTGGGGATGCTTGTTCTGCATACCGGGCTACGCTCCGGTGAAAACCTGAATTTCCTCCTGTTGACTAATTTCCTTGCGGTTGCGGCCTTAGGGACCGCGGCCGGCATGGCGATTGCGCTGGAAGGCCGCCTCGGGACGGCCGCTGGGCACTATCGACGCTGGTCGATTTGGCTCCACCTGGGGTTGCTCTGGCCGCTGCCAGCCCTCCTGGGTCTCCACATTCTCGCCGGTTACTACTTCTAGTTGGCGTGGGGGCTATGCGACGGGAGCTGGCGGTGGTGTGGTTGATTTGGTTAGTGGCCGCGGTGGCACTCGGCGGATATTTGGGACTGCGGATGTTGCATGGCAAGGATCGTACGCTCTTCATGCCCGGTGAAACGACCGCTGGTCATTATCAGATCGAACTGGATTGCAATGCTTGCCATGCGCAGGCATTTGCCGATGCGGACGCTATCCAGCGCGCCTGTGTAGATTGTCATGGGGAGGCGTTGCGGAAATCGAAAGATAGCCATCCGCTGAGCAAGTTTACGGATCCGCGCAATGCGGATCGACTCACCGAGCTCGATGCTCGTTACTGTGTGACGTGCCATATCGAACACCAGCCCGTTCGTACCGCGGAGATGGGGCTGACCTTGCCGGTCGACTACTGCTGGCGCTGTCATCAGGATATTGGTCAGGAGCGCCCCACGCACAGCGAGTTGGCGTTCGACAGTTGTGCAAGCGCCGGTTGTCACAACTATCACGACAACCGTGCCTTGTATGAAGACTTTTTGCTCCAGCACGCAGGCGAGCCCTGGCTGCTGGCCGAGACGTTGGTCGCCCTTCCTGTGGCACCTCAGCCTAGAGGGGAGCCGCTGGTCTCCGGCGATCAGGATGCTCCGGCCGATCTCGGCGAGGTGGATGGCGTGGTCGCGCAGTGGGCGCAGAGCCGTCACGCTCGGGGGGGAGTGAATTGCAGCGATTGCCATCAGGATGGTGACCAGGCCTGGGTGGAAAGCCCCAGCGTTTCGCTCTGCGCCGATTGTCACGTAACAGAGCATACCGGGTTCCAGAGGGGTCGCCATGGGATGCGGCAGGCCCGCGGTTTATCGCCCATGCGTCCGGAGTTGGCGCGCCTTCCGATGCGCAGCGCCGCCGAAGGTCGTGAGCTGAGTTGTCTCAGCTGCCACGGCGCGCACGATTTCAACCCGGTAACCGCCGCCGTAGACGCTTGTCTCGAATGTCACGATGACGAACACAGTCGCGCCTATCTGAATTCGCCGCACTATCAATTGTGGCGCGCCGAGCAGGCGGGCGGGGCTGTGGGCAGCGGTGTTTCCTGCGCCACCTGTCATCTGCCTCGCGAAGAGACACGACATCCCAATGGAGAGATTGGGATCGCCGCGCAGCACAATCAAAGCGCGAATCTTCGCCCGGTCGAACAAATGGCGCGCAGCGTCTGCATGCACTGCCATGGATTGGATTTCGTGCTCGATGCGCTCGCGGATCCCCGGTTGTTACATAACAACTTTAGCGGGCGCCCCGCCGTGAGCGTGCCCAGTATCGAGATGGCCCTGGAGCGAGAGCGCCAACATGCTCGCTCCGCCCCCGAGCGAGCGTCCGGCGCCGACGCCGGCGAATCCGCACCCCAACCCCCACAGAGGTAACTCTCGATGACCATGACCCGCAGCACAGTTCTTGTTAGCAGCCTGTTCGCCACCACGCTATGGCTTGCCGCCTGTTCACAGGAACCGGCCCCTGCAGTCGGAGGGATAACGCCCCAGCAGATGACTGATGCCCTGTTCGCCGTGATGGAAGCCGATCGTACGACCTATACCCGCAAGGTGGTCAACCGACTGGCCAACGAGGAGCAGGTCATTACCGCCAGTGAGCATTGGGAAGACGAGAAAGCGCTGCCGTTGCCGGCACAGATGTTCCGTTTTGGGGCCGAGATGGCTGCGCAGAAGACCGATGCCTTCAGCTACACCTTGCAATCACTGTGGCCGGTCAACAAGCAAAATGCGCCTCGTACAGAGATGGAAAAAGCCGGGCTGCAGTTTGTCGCGAGCAATCCAGGCAAGAATTTCTATGGTGAGGAAGAGTTGGCGGGACGCACGTATTTCACTGCAGTTTATGCCGACGTAGCGGTTTCCCCGGCCTGTATCAATTGCCACAACGATCACCGCGACAGTCCGCGCAGTGATTTCACATTGGGTGAAGTGATGGGCGGTGTCGTTATCCGCGTACCGCTCAATTGAGTGGCGTGCGTCCATCCCGGTATAGCGAAGGCGAGGAGGAAAACATGACACCGGAAAGCAAAGTGCTTGTTCAACAAAGCTTTGCCCAGGTCGCGCCGATGTCCGAGCAGGCGGCGGCGATGTTCTATGGTCGGTTATTCGAACTAGATCCTGGATTGAAGCCGTTGTTTCGCGGCGACATCAAGGAGCAGGGCCGTAAGCTCATGCAGATGCTGGCCATCGCGGTAAATGGCCTGGACCGGCTGGACGATATCGTGCCAGCCGTACAGTCCCTCGGGCGTCGTCATGTCGGCTACGGTGTCGAGGATCGCCATTACGATACTGTGGGTGAAGCGCTTCTGTGGACCTTGCAACAGGGCCTTGGCGAGGCTTTCACGACCGCTACCCGGCAGGCATGGATCGAAGTCTATGGACTGCTCGCCGACACCATGCGCGCTGCGGCCGCGGCACCGGAGTCCGGGCACGGCTAGCTGGGCGGCCGCTCTTGTAGCGACCAGGAGCTAGAATGGCGACAGTCCTCGGCCGAGGCTGTCGCCGGTGTGTGCGGGAGATGTCTGAAGAGATCGAACTCAAACTGGGTCTGCCACCGGCAGTTGCAGCCGACGTTTGTCGCCACCCGTTGTTACAGGGTTTCCAGACGACGCAAAACCTGTGTAGTACCTACTACGATACCCAGGATCTTGTCCTCTATCGGCACGGCATAGCGTTGCGGGTACGGGCGGGAGACGGCGGGGACCTACAGACCGTCAAGCGCGCCGGCAAGGTGACCGTGGGTCTTTCCGAACGTGCCGAATGGGAGCAACCCTGGACCGGCACATTTGGGTTTTCCGACGTGGAGGATCCGGAGACAAGAGAGCTGCTGCAGGCGGTGGCCCCGGGTCTGCGGCCCGTATTCTCGACGGAGTTTCGGCGCGAGCTCGGTGTCTTCACCCAGGGCGAGACCGTGATCCGAGCCATGGTCGATCAGGGCGTGATTCGTACCAGCACTGCGGTGGAACCGCTGTGCGAGTTGGAGCTGGAGCTGGGATCGGGCGATCCTAGTGACCTCTACCGGTTGGCATTAGTCCTGTCGGAGACACTGCCGTTGTGGCCTGAAGACCGCAGTAAGGCCGAGCGCGGTTACCGCCTATTGCGCGACGGCGAGATCGCCGAGGTGATCGGTGGGCCACACCCGATCCCCACGCGGGCGGGGGCGGCTTTACAACAGCTGATGGCTGGAGAACTGCGCGACTGGCAGCGATATGTGCGTCTGGCGGAGCAGGATTTGGCACAAGCTGTCCATCAGGTACGCGTCACACAACGACGGCTACGATCGCTATTGAATCTTTTTTCCCCGGTATTGGGTGCGGCTTTTGTCGCAACTTGGCGGCGCCGGCTTGGCGACAACGCACGGCGTTTGGGGGCCGCTCGGGATCTCGATGTGCTCTGTGATCAGCTCCTGCCGCGCATCATCGATGATAAGAATGCGGGCGATGGACCAGCGCAGTGGCGGGCACTGGAGGCGGAGCGCCGCCGCGTTCGCGCTGATGCCGGAGCGGCGCTCGCTGCGCCTGTGCAGGGCCGGCTCATGCTGGAGTTGATGACGGCGTTGGTTGCCCATTTGCCGGCGAATGACGACCGGGAGTTGCAGGCGCTGGCGGCGCGGCGCATGTCCAGACTGCGCAGGCGGTTGCGCAAACGAGTCGGCGTACTGCCGTCCGCTGATCCGGTAGCCTGGCATCGCCTCCGTATTGCTGCCAAGGAATTGCGCTACGGACTCGACTTTCTCGCCCCGCTATGGCGTGCCAAGGAAGTCAAACGTTACCGCCGCCACCTGCGGCGGATACAAAAGTACTTGGGACAGTTCCAGGATGTCGAGGCAGCCAGCCAAAAACTGGCGACACCGCCCGCAGAGTATCTCGAAGGTGCAGTGTTGCAGAGACAACTGGAGCACTACTATCGAAAACGAACGAGGCGATGGCGCACACGCGCTTTGGACGCGGCGCGGGCGCTATTGCGCGCGCCCGCACCCTGGCGGCGGACGCGTGACCGCAAGCGGGCCAAATTGCCGTGCGATTCCTAGCGGTTGCGAGGAGGTATTGGGGTGGATCTACTTTTGTGGCGGCACGCCGAGGCGGCCGACGGCAGTCCGGATGTCACGCGCGAGCTGACGCCCAAAGGCCGGCGCGATGCACGGGAAATGGCCCGTTGGCTGGTCGATCGTGGGCCGCCCGATCTGGCCGTGTTCGCGAGTCCGGCAGTGCGTGCCCAGCAAACCGCCGCCGCATTAGGGTGCAGCGCGCGGGTGTTACCCGCCCTGGCGCCCGGGACGAACGTGGCGCGGCTGCTGGATACCCTGCCTTGGCCACAGGATGGCGGGGCGTGGTTGTTGGTGGGTCATCAGCCTATGCTGGGCCGGCTTGCGGCGTTACTGCTCTGTGGTCAGGAAGCCGATTGGAGTTTTCGCAAAGGGGCTTTGTGGTGGCTGCGTAGTCGGCGCCGCCATGGCGCCTGGCAACCGCAGCTCTATGCGCTACTCGATCCAGCGCTGGTGATTCGGTAGCCCTCTTTGCTCAGACCGCCTACGGCATTACGCCCCAAGCCTTGCCACGGGTGGATCTTCTAGCGGTTTATGTGGCGTGTAGCGGTATCGCCGAAGTTGCGATTTTGCGCTGCGCGCGTGTCGTCGGCGCTCCTATAATGGCGAACCGCGCGCCCCTTGTCTGAGTGGCTGGAGATAGCTCATGTTGCGCAAGATCTTGATAGCGAATCGCGGCGAGATTGCCGTCCGCATTGCTCGTGCCTGTGCCGAAATGGGGATTCGTTCGGTCGCGATCCATTCCGAGGCGGATCGCCACGCCTTGCACGTCAAAAAGGCCGACGAAGCCCACTCGATTGGCGATGATCCGGTTGCCGGTTATCTGAATATTCACCGCATCGTGAATCTTGCTGCCGAAACCGGCTGTGATGCCATTCACCCGGGTTATGGTTTTCTTTCCGAGAACGCCGAGTTTGCGGCTGCTTGCCGCGCTCGGGGCCTTTGCTTTATCGGGCCTAGTGCGGAAGTGATCCGGCGCATGGGCGATAAGACCGAGGCGCGTCGCGCGATGCAGGCCGCGGGCATCCCGGTGACGCCTGGCAGCCAGGGCAATCTGGACAATCTCGCCCAGGCGCAAGCGGTGGCCGCTGAGCTTGGATATCCGGTCATGCTCAAGGCGACTTCCGGAGGCGGTGGCCGTGGGATTCGCCGCTGTGGAGACGCCGAAGAACTGGCCCGTAATTTCGATCGAGTCATCTCCGAAGCGAGCAAGGCGTTTGGTAGCGCCGAGGTTTTCCTCGAAAAGTGCATTGTCGATCCGCGCCATATCGAAGTGCAGATTCTCGGCGATCGACAGGGCAATACGATCCATCTGTTCGAGCGCGATTGTTCTATCCAACGCCGGAATCAGAAATTGATCGAAGTTGCACCATCACCTCAATTGGACGACGCGCAACGCGCTCATGTCGGAGCGCTGGCAGTACGGGCAGCGCAAGCTGTGGGATATGAGAATGCCGGCACGGTGGAGTTTCTCCTCGACGGTGCCGGGCAATGCTATTTCATGGAAATGAATACCCGAATCCAGGTCGAGCACACCATTACCGAGAGCATCACGGGCATCGATATTGTCGAAGAGCAAATCCGGATTGCGGCGGGGTTGCCCCTACGCTATGCACAGCATGAAGTAGGGCGACGGGGATTTGCGTTGCAGTTTCGCATCAACGCAGAAGACCCCAAGAATGGATTCCTGCCCAGTTTTGGCCGGATTACCCGCTATTACGCGCCCGGTGGACCTGGTGTGCGGACCGATGCAGCGATTTATAGCGGCTACAAAGTGCCGCCTTACTATGACTCCATGCTTGCCAAGGTGATCGTCTGGGCCTTGACCTGGGAGGATGCCATCGCGCGCTCGCGGCGCGCGCTCAGTGACATGGCGGTATTTGGCATCAAAACCACGATCCCTTTTTATCAACAAATTTTGGCTTCACCGGAGTTTCGCGCGGGGAACTTCACCACCGGCTTTGTGGATGCCCATCCGCAGCTGATTAATTACTCTGACAAGCGGCGCCCGGAGGAACTTGCCACCGTGCTTGCCGCGGCCATTGCTGCTCATACCGGGCATTGATTGGGGGTTTGTATGGATTCCGTTCAGATTACCGACACCGTATTGCGCGATGGCCATCAGTCGCTGATCGCTACCCGTATGCAAACTGCCGATATGCTGCCGATCTGCCCCGAGCTCGATGCCATCGGGTTCTGGTCACTTGAAGTCTGGGGTGGCGCAACCTTTGATGCTTGTCTGCGCTTTCTCAAGGAGGATCCCTGGGAGCGACTGCGCCAACTACGTGCTGCACTGCCCAACACCCGGCTGCAGATGCTCCTGCGGGGGCAGAATTTGCTTGGCTATCGTCACTACGCTGACGACGTCGTGCGTGCTTTTGTGGAGCGTGCCGCTGCCTTGGGGATGGATGTCTTTCGCATTTTTGATGCCCTCAATGACCTGCGAAACCTCCGGACGGCCATCGAAGCTGCCAAGGCCGCCGGTAAACATGCCCAGGGCACGATCTGCTATACCACCAGCCCAGTGCACGACACCGCGACTTTTGTAGCCCAGGGCCGCGAGCTGGCGGCTATGGGGTGCGACAGTCTGGCCATCAAGGATATGGCCGGGTTGCTCACGCCAGCGGCGACCGAGGCCTTGATCAAGGGGCTCCTCGATACAGTCGATCTACCGATCCATCTCCATTCTCACGCGACCGCGGGACTTGCAGAGATGTGTCAACTGAAGGCCATCGAGGCGGGATGCCGACACATCGACACCGCGATCTCCAGTTTTGCCGGGGGGACCAGCCATCCGCCGACCGAGAGCATGGTGGCCGCGTTGCGGGATACGCCCTGGGACACCGGATTGGATCTCGAGCGTCTACAGCACGTGGCGGCTTATTTCCGCGAGGTGCGTAAGAAGTACTCGGCTTTCGAGAGTGCCTACACTGGCGTCGATACCCGGGTGCAGGTCAACCAGGTGCCGGGCGGTATGATCTCCAATTTGGCGAACCAGCTTCGAGAGCAAAATGCTCTGGATCGTATGAATGCCGTGCTTGACGAGATCCCGCTTGTCCGCGCGGATCTGGGCTATCCCCCACTGGTAACGCCTACGTCGCAAATCGTCGGCACGCAAGCGGTCCTCAACGTGCTCACCGGGCAACGCTATCAGAGCGTGAGCAACGAGGTGAAACGATATCTGCAGGGGGGCTACGGACAGCCGCCTGCGCCCGTCAACCAGGAAGTCCGTATGCAGGCGGTGGGTACCGCCGAAGGGATCGAGTCTCGACCAGCAGATCTGTTGAAACCGGAGTTGAACGAGTTACGGGCCGCGCTCGGGGAGCTCGCCGAGAGTGACGAGGACGTGCTGAGTTATGCGCTGTTTGCCGATGTTGCGCGGCAATTCTTGCAGGCCCGGCGAGCAGGAAAGTTGGTGCCGGAGGTATCGGAAGCCGCCCCGGTGACGGGGGCTGGCGGTGCTGATCCGGAAGTGCGGACGCCCACGGAGTTCAACATTACGCTCCACGGCGAGAGTTACCATGTGCGCATTACGGGTAGTGGGCACAAAGGCCAGCCGGAGCGCCATTTTTATTTGGACGTCGACGGCATGCCGGTGGAGGCGCTAGTGGAAACGCTAGACGAGCTGGTGTTGAGCGGTGGTGCGGAGGGTGCCATCGCCACGACGATCAGCGGTCGTCGTCCGCGGCCGTCTGCGCCCGGTCATGTCACCACCGCCATGCCGGGCAACATCGTTGCTGTGTTAGTGACGGAGGGCGAGCAGGTTCGCGCCGGTCAGCCGGTATTGGTCACTGAGGCGATGAAAATGGAGACGGAGATCCAGGCGCCTGTTGCTGGGACGGTCACGCAGGTGTTGGTGCGGCAGGGGGAAGCGGTGCATCCCGACGAGATCTTGATCGAGATTCAGGCGGGGAGCGACGGCTGACCATCCCGGGCACGGCAGCAAACACAGTGCGGGGCGGACGCGATATGCGCTGCGCTGTTCAACCGCCGAGCGCAATCCTCGCCAACCCAAGGTTGTAGAGGCAGTAACACAGCAGCAGAAGACCGCCTGCCACGCGGTTGATCCGCCCCGGTCCCCGGAATCCAAAGCTGATCGCGAGTAGGGCAATGGTCAGTGCCGCCATGACCGGGACATCGCGAGACAACGCCTCGGGAGGCACCTGCAGCGGTTGGATTGCGCTGGCAATGCCGACCACAGCGAGTGTGTTGAAGAGATTTGAACCGACAATGTTGCCGAGCACGATATCGTGCTCGCCTTTCCGCACCGCGATCAGTGAAGCGGCGAGTTCCGGTAGCGAAGTACCGATCGCGATGACGGTGAGGCCGATGATGAGATCGCTGACACCCAGGGATTCGGCGATGCTGACTGCGCCCCAAACCAGCATGCGCGAACTGACGAGCAACAGTGTCAGTCCAGTCACCACCCAAAACAGCGCTAGCCGGGTGGTCATGGGCTGAGCGGCCAATTCAACGCTCAGTTCGGCGTTGAGACTGTCATCGCGTCCGCGCAGGCTCTCGACGAACGTCCAGCCCAGGAATCCCAGCAGCAGGAGCAATAGTATCGCCGCATCCCAGCGTTCGAGTGCCTGGTCGGCCAACAGCGCAATCGCGATGGCCGTGACGGCGAGCAATAGCGGGAGCTCGCGCTTAAGAATACGCGAGTGTACACAGATCGGGGAGATCAGCGCGGTCAACCCGAGAATCAGACCGATATTGGCAATGTTCGAGCCGTAGGCGTTACCCAACGCCATGCCCGGTGCCCCGTCGAGCGCCGCCAAGGTGGAGACGGCGATTTCGGGCGCCGAGGTGCCGAGACCGACCACCGCCATGCCGATCAATAACGGGGACATTCCCAGCTGGCGGGCCAAGTCCACGGAACCGTCGATGAAACGGTCGGCGCTCCAGACCAACAGGGCCAGGCCCACAAGGATTGCCGCGACCGGCAACATCATGCTGCTACTCCCGTTGCAGGTGTCGCACGCCGGCAGAATCCGGCGCGAGGGCCGGCAGCATAGCCATGGTCGTCGGCCGAGACAATTGCGCGGCGGACTTTCACGAGGGCTCGATTTCACTCTCCGGAACGCGGGTCGCCAGTACCTTGTCGATGCGGCGCCCATCCAAATCGACGACCTCCAGTCGCCATTGTTCCCAGACCCCGATATCCCCGGTATGGGGGATGCGGCCGAGCAGCCACATCATTAAGCCGCTCAGCGTGTGATAGGTGCTCTTGTCTTCTTCCGGGACGGACTTCAATCCCAGTCGGTCCTTGAGCTCGGGAATCGGGATCATGCCGTCAAGCAGCCAAGAGCCGTCCTCACGTTGAACAGCCCAGGCCTCCTCGTGATCCCAGGGCTCGAACTCGCCGGTAACGGCTTCGAGTACGTCCTGCAGGGTGACGAGGCCCTGGATCTCTCCATATTCGTCGACCACAAACGCCATCTGCGCGCGCGAGACGCGAAAATGGTCCAGTAGCTCCATACCGGAGAGCGATTCGGGGACATAGGTGGGTGCGGCGAGGTCACGCTCGATGTCCAGGGGTTCGCCCAAAAGGCTTTGGCGGACGATGTGCTTCGCGGAGATGATGCCCACGATGTCGCCCAGTCCGCCGCGACAGACCGGGAAGCGGGAATGGTCCGACCCCGCGATCCGCTGGAGATTTTCTTCTAGCGGCCGCTCGACATCTAGCCAGAGAATATCGGCGCGCGGGATCATCAGCGAGCCGATCTGGCGTTCATCGAGACGAAATACGTTGCGCACCATCTGATGCTCGGTCTTCTCGATTACTCCGGCTTGACTGCCTTCGTCCAGCAGGGCGTGGATTTCTTCCTCAGTGACGACTGCCGCACCCATGTCCTGGTGGCCGGCAAGTCGCAGGAAGAAACTGGTCGACAGGCTCAGGAGGTGAACAAAGGGACGCGTGACAACGGCGAGCGCGCGCATCGGCCTTGCTACCAATCGCGCGATTCGCTCTGGATTGAGCTGCGCGATGCGCTTGGGTACGAGCTCCCCGGCGACGATCGAAAAATAAGTGATCACGATCACCACCAGCGCCGTGGCGCCGATTTCGCTGAAGCCACGCTCCACGCCGATGCCTTGCAGCCAGATCGCAAAGGGCGCGGCGAGCGCCGACTCTCCCACGATGCCGTTCAAAATACCGATCGAGGTGATCCCGATTTGTACGGTTGACAGGAATTTGGTCGGTTCGGCACCCAGCTCCATGGCCACCGCGGCGGCACCATCGCCTTCCTCGGCGAGGCGGGCGAGGCGACCGCGGCGGGCCGCTACCAGGGCGATTTCGGACATTGCAAAAGCGCCGTTGAGCAGAATCAACAGCGCAAGTACTAAAATTTCCATGTCGGAACCATTGTCAAAATATTGCTGCGCGCCAGCGGTTGGGACGCATCGGCGAATGCGGGTCCTCGTCGCTCGCCTGCCGTCCGAGAGGGGCCGGCAGGCGAGCGCGGGGGAGGGATTTCGTGATCGGTGGGAATGACAGGCATGGTTACAGCAGCTGATCGCGTTCGTTGCGGCTCAGCATGGGGTCACCGCTTCCCAGGCGGTGCGCGTAAATGGCTGAAAAAGCCAGCACATTCTGTACATAGTTGCGCGTTTCCGTGAAGGGTATCGCCTCGATCCAAGCGTCGAACGGGAGACGGCCCGCACTGCGGTCGAGCCATTGCCGCACGCGCCCAGGTCCCGCATTGTAAGCAGCGGTAGCCAGAATGCGATTACCCTGGAAGCGATCAAGCATGTCTCGATAGTACCGGGTGCCAAGGCGGATATTGAGTGACGGGTCGAACAACTGATGGACGCTGCGGTAGGCGATGCCGTGTCGGCGTGCTACTTCATTCGCGGTCGCCGGCATGAGTTGCATTAAACCTCGCGCACCGGCTGGAGAGACGGCATCGGCGCGAAACGCGCTTTCTTGTCGCGCTACCGCCAGTGCGAGGGGGAGCGGTAG
>JBFHML010000063.1:0-11917 GCA_041594335.1 Porticoccaceae bacterium | reverse complement strand
GACCGCGCCGGGCTGCGGCATGGGGCCGGTGCTGGTCGATGACGTCAAATACCGCGTCGGCAAGGTGCCCAACGTGCAACAGGTGGCCGTCGAGCTGGTGTTCGACCCGCCCTGGAGCCGCGAGCGGATGTCCGAGGCCGCACAACTTGAACTGGGAATCTTCTGATGGACGGTAGTCTAGAGCTCGGTGACCTGTTTGCGCGAGTGCCCTTCGGGCGTAGCATCGACGCCGAAGAGATCGCCGAGAGCTTTGCGTTCTTTGACGACTGGGAGGAGCGCTACCGCTATCTGATCGATCTGGGCCGAGAACTGCCGCCGCTGCCCGATGCCTGCAAGACCGAAGAGCATTTCATTCACGGCTGTCAGAGCCAGGTATGGATCGTCCACCGCGTCGATCCGACCACCGGTAAGCTCCAGTTCGCGGTCGACTCCGACGCCCTGATCGTGCGCGGCCTCGCCGCCGCCGTGCTCGCCGCGCTCAACGACCGCACGCCCACGGAAATTCAGCAAGCTGATCTCGAAGGCTATTTCGCCCGGCTTGACCTGTTGCGCCATATCTCGCCCACCCGTGGCAACGGCCTGCGGGCCATGGTCGGCAAGATTCGCCAGCTCGCCGCGCAGCAGGAACCCCCACGCTGAACGGGTAACTGTGTCACTTTGTCCCTGGCTGGTGAACGTCCCGTAGTCGATCAGCAGATTGAAGTTCGATCCGGTCCCTGGTCGTGGACGAATCGCCGGGTCAGTCATGGGCGAATGCCCGCCATGCGCTACCCTGTGGCAACCCTCGATTTTCCCGTGGCGGCTGTCCGTCTGTGCCATTGCCTGGATGTTGCGGCATGCGTTCAGTAGCCAGCTCGCGGCCCTGATGTCTGTGGATAATCGCTGTGCCGATGCGCTCTGGATCGGCGAAAGCAGCCGGTATCTTCACCGCCCTCGGCCTGTGCGCCCATGAGGTGGGCGCCATCGACGTCCCGCCGCTTTCGGTAGTGGGGCTGTTTAGCGACCGGGGTTGCTATAGCCGAACCTCGGTAACGGTGCTACGCGTAGTCCTTGGGCGTCATGCCACCGCGGGCTTTCTTGGGGCGCTCTTCATTGTGTTCGCGCTGCCAGGTTTCGGCCGCGGCACGCTTGACCCATTCCAGCGGTGCCTGCGGTACACAACCGATCTTCCGGACGATCGACTCGACCGCCGCTCACTGGGGGGATTCCCATCCCAATGTTCCCGCACCATGCGCACAGCGCGTTCGCGAACCGCCGGCGACAACTTGTTTGACGTGTTCGTGGCGCCGTATCGCTCAGGAGCTGGAGCCTCCGCGAAACCTGGGGCGGTTCACGTACTTATTTTCCGGCAAAGCTTGGACTGCGCTTTTCTAAAAACGCGGCCTGGCCTTCTTTCAGGTCGCTGCTGGAGAAGGCTTCGGAGATCAGGCGGGCGGCTTCCGCCTGGAGCGTTGGATCGAGCGCCGGGCTTTCGAGTTGATTCAGCAGGTGCTTGATGCCGCGCAACGCCAGAGGGGCATTACGGCTGATTTCGTCGGCCAGTGCGAAGGTCGTGGCGGTGAGCTCGGTCGCGTCGACCCAATGTTCTACGATGCCCAATGCCTGTAATTCGCGGCCGCGATAACTGCGTCCGGTGAAAAACAGTTCCCGGGTGCGGGCGCTGCCCAGCACCTGGAGAAATTGCCACAATCCTTCGGGGCCATACACCACGCCGAGTTTGGCCGGCGGCATGCCCATGCTGATGTGATCCGCAGCAATGCGCAAATCGCAGCACAGGGCCAGGTGCAAGGCACCGCCAAAGCAGTGGCCATTGATCATGGCGATGGTCGGGAAGGGGAAGTCGCGCACCGCCGCCAAGGCACGCTCGAACGGCGTGCCGCGCAGACCGTCGCGAGTATTGGCAACGCCTTTCGGGCCAACGGTTTCGATGGCGCCGATATCGTAACCGGCGGAGAACGCCTGGTCGCCGGCGCCGGTGATGATCAGGGCACGTACGTCGCCGCGGGTGGCCCAGTCGGCGAGTATCGTACAGAGGTGGTCCAGCAGCTCCGGGGTCAGGGCATTGCGCTTTTGCGGCCGGTTGAAGGTGAGTACACCTACGGCGCCACGGCATTCGCTAAGGAGAGAGGGGTTCGTTTCGGCTGATCCGGTCAAGGTAGGTTCTCCGGTAGTGGGTTCGCGGTGCCAGTGGCGTGGCGAGCCATTAAATCATCAACGGCGGGCTGATTGCGGGCGCCCGCGGGGGCGGCTAGCATCGGTGCCTTACCGTCACTGCCCAGCGCCAGGAGCCCATCATGAGCGATGTCGTCCAACCCTTCCGCATCGCGATCCCGGATGTCGTGCTGGAGGATCTCCACGAGCGCCTGGCGCGGGCGCGCTGGCCCGAGAAAGAGGTGGTCGCCGACTGGTCCCAGGGCGTGCCGCTCTCCTATGTGCAGGAGGTGTGTCGTTATTGGCAGAACCACTATGACTGGCGCACCCGGGAGGCGCGGCTGAACCGGTTCGACCAGTTCACGACGCGGCTGGATGGCCTCGACTTTCATTTTATCCATCAGCGTTCACCGCATTCCCAAGCAAAGCCGCTATTGATTACCCACGGTTGGCCGGGGTCGATTGTCGAGTTTCATAAGGTCATCGAGCCGCTGGTGGACCCCCCGGCTCACGGTGGCGACGCTGCCGACGCCTTCCACGTGGTCTGCCCCGCGCTGCCGGGCTACGGCTTTTCCGGTAAGCCCGACGAGCCCGGCTGGAATCTCGCCCGGATCGCCGGCGCCTGGAACCAGCTGATGTTGCGGCTCGGCTACGATCGCTATTTTGCTCAAGGGGGCGACTGGGGCGCGGCCGTGACGACCGAAATTGCCGTGCAGAACCTGGGCAATTGCGCCGCGATTCATCTCAACATGGTGATCGTGGAGCCGGACCCAGCGACGTTCGACAGCCTCACGCCATTGGAGCAAAGCGCGCTGGAGGGCATGCAGCACTACAAGGACTGGGATTCCGGCTATTCCAAGGAACAGAGTACCCGGCCGCAGACGGTCGGCTACGGGCTGGTCGATTCGCCGGTGGGTCAGGCCGCCTGGATCCTGGAAAAATTCTGGGCTTGGACCGATTGCGACGGGCATCCGGAAAATGTCCTGGGCCGCGACGAAATGCTCGACAACATCATGTTCTACTGGTGCACCGCGAGTGCGGCGTCTTCCGCCCGGCTGTATTGGGAGAGCTTCAATCACCTTTCACACGATCCGGTGGATCTGCCCACCGGGTGCAGCATCTATCCCAAGGAAATCTTCCGCAGTTCCCGGCGCTGGGCGGAGCGGCGTTTCAAGAACCTGATTCACTGGAGCGAGCTCGATCGGGGCGGACACTTCGCGGCTTTCGAACGGCCGGAGGTGTTTGTCGCGGAGGTGCGGCGCTGTTTCCGGACGCTCCGTGACTGAAGCGGCGGCAGAGGTCCCGGCGCGGCGGCCAGGCTGGGTGCTCTGGGCCGATCGCGGCGGCACCTTCACCGATCTCATCGCACGTGATCCCGACGGCGGTATTCATACCGCCAAGCTGTTGAGCGCCGCGCCCGGTCATTACGAAGACGCGGTGGTGGAGGGCGCGCGGCGTCTGCTCGGTGTGCCTTCCGGTGAACCCCTGCCGGTCGGCCAGCTGGCCGAACTGCGATTGGGGACTACGGTGACGACGAATGCGCTGCTCGAGGGTCGCCATGCCTCCTGCATGCTGCTGACCAACCGGGGGTTCGAAGACCTGTTGCGTATTGGCGACCAGTCGCGGCCGGAGCTGTTCGCGATGGCCATCCGGCGCTCGGAGCCCTTGTGTACCGATGTGATTGGCATCGATGCGCGCCGGGACACGGGTGGTCACGTCCTTAGGCCGCTGCAGGAAGACCAGGCCCGGGAGCAGCTGCGGCACCTGCGCGCTCAGGGATGCGAAGCGCTGGCGATCGCCCTGCTGCACGCCACGGTCGACCCCGGCGATGAATGCGCATTGGCAGCGCTTGCCCGCGAAGCCGGTTTTGCGGCACCGGTATGCAGCCATCAGGTTTCTGGCGAAATCGGGCTATTGGAGCGGGCGCAGACCGCGGTCGTGGAGGCGGCGCTGGCACCGGTGTTGCAGCGCTACACCACGCACTTGGCCGCGCAGCTGCCGGGCGCTCGGATCCGTCTGATGCAGTCCGACGGTACTCTCACGGAGGCCGCGTCCGCGGCGGCGCGCAACAGCATTTTTTCCGGGCCCGCCGGTGGCGTCATCGGCGCCACGGTGAGCGCAGCGGCTCTGGGCATCGATCAGGTGATCGGTTTCGATATGGGCGGTACCTCGACGGATGTCTTTGCCGCTACCGGAAAACTCGCGATCCGCCCGGCCGTCGAGGTGGCCGGCCAGGTGGTGCGTGCCCCCGCGCTCGATTTGCATACCGTGGCTGCCGGTGGGGGATCGCAAGTATTTTTCGACGGCGCGCGGCTGCGCGTCGGTCCGGAGTCGGCTGGTGCCGATCCCGGGCCCGCTTGCTACGGGCGCGGTGGCCCCGCGGCGGTGACGGACGCCAATTTGTTGCTCGGCCGGCTGTATCCCGCGGGTTTTGCTCCGGTGTTCGGTCCCAAGGGCGATTGCCCGTTGGATCGAGGGGCGTCCCGGTCGGCGTTCGCCGCGCTGGCCGGCAAGACCGCCGAGGATGACGCGCTCCTGGAGCTCGCCCGGGGTGCGGTGCGTATCGCACTCGAACACATGGCCGGTGCAGTGCGGCGTATCAGTGTGGCGCGTGGCGTGGATCCGCGCGGCCATTGTCTGGTGGCTTTCGGCGGCGCGGGTCCCCAGCACGCCTGTGAACTCGCGCAGCTGCTGGAAATGACCCAGGTATTGATCCCGGCGCGCGCGAGTCTACTGTCGGCCGCCGGGGTGGGTCTGGCGGCCCCGGGGGTGGCGCGTCAAGCACCCCTGACTGCTGAGCTCTGTGCCGCTGGCTTGGCCCGGGCAGAGGCCGCCTTGGGGGAACTGAAGGAGCAAGCGATCGTTGCGCTGCGTGCCCAGGGCGAGCCCCCGGCCGAGATCGATCTGCTGCTGCGGCTGCATTACGCGAATGCCGATACCGTGCTGGATCTTCCCCTGGCGTCCTTGGCGGCGCTGCGCGATGCCTTTGCACAAGAGCACGAGGCGCGTTTCGGCTTCGCCGATCCCGAGCGACCCGTGCACATCGCCCTGGTGCTGGCTCGGGCACGGGGTCGGCAGGAAACCCCGGCAGAAGCCGCCATGGCAACAAGTGGCGCTCGGGTCGGTGAGCAACCGTGGATGCCGCTGGATGGCACGGCCTTCGAATCGATCCCGGTGTGGGAGGGCGTCGGCGCCGGGGAGGTCGTTGGGCCGGCACTGGTACTCCTCGATCAATCCAGCTTGCTGTTGCCGCCGGGCTGGCGGGCGCGGGCCACCCCACAGGGAGTATTGGCCCAGTATGAAGCCGCTACCGCGACGCTCGCCGAGCGTGGTGGCATTGCCGAGCTGGAGCTGTTCAACAACCGGTTTATGGGGATCGCCACCGAGATGGGCGAAGCGCTGCGGCGCGGTGCCCATTCGGTCAATGTCCGCAACCGGCTGGACTACTCCTGCGCGATCTTCGACGACTGTGGCCGGCTCATCGCGAATGCGCCACACATTCCGGTCCACCTGGGTTCCATGGGAGCTTCGGTGCAGGCCATCATGGCGCGGCACGGGGCCGAGCTGCAGCCGGGTGATGGTTGGTTGATCAACGACCCGTACCGCGGCGGTACCCATCTGCCCGACCTGACCTTGGTCATGCCGGTTTATGCGTCCTCTGAAGCCCGGCCCTTTGCCTATGTGGCCGCGCGCGCCCATCACGCCGATATCGGCGGCCGCACGCCGGGTTCGATGCCCGCCGACAGCCGCACCCTGGCGGAGGAGGGGCTGTGCTTTACTGGCGAGCGCGTCGCCCGCCATGGGCGGCTGGAGGCCGAGCGGGTACGGGCGCTGCTAGCCCAGGGGCCCTGGCCGGCACGTGATCCGGCCGCCAACCTTGCCGATCTACGTGCTCAGCTGGCCGCTTGCAGTCGCGGTGCTCGGTTGTTGCAACACCTGGCCGCAACCCGGAGCCCGGCAGCTGTCGCTGCGCAGATGGCGGCGCTGCTGGATTACACGGCGCAGGCGCTGGGGCGGCTGGTGCGCCGCCTGCCCGGTGGGGCGCATCGGGTGCTCATGGACGAGGGCCAATGCGTCACGCTGCGGGCGGCGGCTGATGCCGGGCGCTTGCGGCTCGATTTTTCCGGTACCAGCGCCATGGATGCCGGCAACGCCAACGCGCCGCTGCCAGTGGTGCGCGCCGCGGTCATGTATGCGCTGCGCTGCCTGGTCGACGAGCCCTTGCCGCTCAATGAGGGATTTCTGGCACCGGTGGTGCTGCAGGTGCCATCGCCTTCGCTGCTCGATCCGCGCCCACCGGCGGCAGTAGTAGCGGGTAATGTAGAGACCTCCCAGGCGGTGGCCGATGCATTGTTGGTGGCGCTGGGCGCGATGGCCGAATCCCAGGGCACCATGAACAATCTCAGTTTCGGCAACGCGGAGGTGCAGTACTACGAGACCCTGGGCGGTGGCGCCGGCGCGGGCCCTGGGTTTGCCGGTGCCAGCGGCGTGCATACCCACATGACCAACTCGCGGATCACTGATGCTGAGGTGATCGAGCGTCGCTTTCCCGTGCGTATCGAGCGCTTCGCGCTGCGCGCCGGCAGTGGTGGCGCCGGTGTCTGGCCCGGGGGGGACGGACTGGTGCGGGAGATTCGGTTTTTGGCGGAAATGTCCGTGGCGCTGATCGGCAATCGCCGCGTGCGGGGCGCGCGCGGTCAGGCCGGAGGCGGTGACGGTCAGCCCGGTGTCAACGAGCTGGTGGCGGTGGATGGCACCTGCCGGCCGCTGCCCGGCCGTTGGAGCGGCGCGGTGGCGGCCGGCAGTCTGTTGCGTATCCAGACGCCGGGCGGCGGCGGTTGGGGGGCTGCTGAGGCCCAGCCGCCACCCGCGCCGTCAGTCCCCAGTGGCCGAATCCGCAGCCGGTGATGCTTCTTCGTCTTGGGCAGGGTCCGTTTCTGCGGTCTCCTCCACGGCTGTCGAGATCAGCGCATCCCGGCTGGCCGCTTCGAGTAGCTGTTCCGCCGTGTAGCTGGGAACCCGGAAGTATTCGGGCCGGTTGGATGTTTGCAGAGTGAACCGCTGGCCGTCGCCAGACCTGCCGATCCGATAGCGAACGGGTTCGCTCCCCGCCGGCGTGACGGATAGGTCCAGGATGGGGTCCGACAGCCCGTATTCGGCTCTGGCTTCGCTGCCCAGGACCGCGCCGATGCTCAGTTCGGAGACGCGCTCGGCCAGTGTGTCGGCGGCTTGCTGGTCGAGTTGCTCCCCCTCGGCGAGGCCCTCGCCCTCCCAGCGGTGTGGGGATTGGCCGTCTGCGGTTGGATCTGCGCTGCCTTCGGCGCGTGCGATGCGGAGGCCACCGAGTTCAATCGCAGCAATCTGCTCGTGTGGCACCCGCAGCATGAGGCGGTCGATCCAGTCGTCGGCTTTCACCGGGATATCGAAGGCGGCCAGTTCCACGACCTGGATCACGTCAGAGTCTCCAGCCCGAGCGTGGATCTGCCCCATGCCGGGGGAGGAACCCAGATACAGGGTAGCGACGGTGTCGTCTCCGGCGAAGAGGTGCACTCGGCGTTCGAAGTCCTCTTCGGCGACCCGAAAGCGGTCCCGTGCGGAGGCACTGGTTGCGGCTGGGATGCCGCCCTGGAGTTCGGCGAGCCGTGCCAACAACTGATCGACCCGCGTAGTATCTGCGGGAAAGCCGTCCAGTTCTGTCAGGGTCCAAGCGTCTTCCGGGCGCGCGAGCGTCACGGTCGCGCCTTCGGCGTCTTCGAGGAGGATCCGGTCGACCGCCTCGCGATCGAACGACAGCAGGGGTGCGCGCTCGGCGTGGGCAGTCAGGTCGTGCTCCCCGAAGCCAAACCCCAGAGCGAGTAGCAGCTGGACCGCTAGCAACAGGGCGAGTAATCGAATGGTCTTGTTCACCAATCATACCTCCGCAAGCAGTTCTTGATAGCGTCGACGGTCGGCGGCCGCCACTACACGGCGCCAACCCCAGACGGTGAGCAAGCCGACGAGCGCGAGACCGTAATTCAGATATTCCCAGGATCGCTGCTCGGCTTCGCCAAGTGGCTCCAGGGTCCGTGCGAGCTGGCTGCGCCCGCGCAGTGCGAGCAGGTTACTGTCCTCCAGTGACCAGTCGATGGCGTTTTGCAGAAATTCGACAGGCCTCAAGTAGAGGGTGCCAAGCCCCTGGGACGCCAGTTCAATGGCGGTATCCGTGGCGAAACTGTTGCTGGCCACCAGCACCAAGCGGGCAGACTCGGGGGAGCGCTCGATGACGCTGCTGATCTCGCCGATGGGTTGGGTTTCTCCGCCTTCGGGTGTGTTCTTGCTTTCGTCCGCCTCGTCAGGGCGCGTGAGAGGGGACTCTTTCCCCAGGAAGAAGGAGGGAAAGCGACCTTCTACCGCAACAGCTAAGACTTCGGCGCCGTGTGCTTCGGGCGCAGCGAAGCCGGTGTTGGGAAAGGCGCCGTAATCGGGGATTAGATTGAGGTCTGCAGACCGCCAACTCTCGGGCGAGCTTGTTAACAGCCGGGTCAGCTGACGTCCCCCGAGCTGGCTCTCGTCGATACCGATCGGCGATGCCCAGTTGAGGGTGAGCTGATCCAAACTGGCGGTGATCGGATTGTCTGGGTTGAGACTAGCGCCCCGCAGATCGGGAAAATGGGGGTAAGGCAACATGCGGATTTCTTGTACTGCGATGCCGCCGATATAGCGCTCCACAGGCACTGGCAGAGCAGCATTGCGCGGATCCAGTACCATGGATTCGTCGATTTCGAGACCCAGTGCGGCGAGCCAATCCGTGAGGCCGGACTGCTGGCGCGTCGCACCCAGAGATTGCTCCAGCGTAATGCTGAATGGCGACGTGGCCAGCACCAGACTGCCGCCACGCATCAGGAATTGGTCGATGGCGAATACCTGGCGCTCGTCCAGTGATTCGGGGGCCAGTACCAACAGTAAATCGGTTTCCTCTGGAACCCGGCCATTGCGCAATTCGGTGACCTGCACCCGCACGTTTTCTTCCAGCACGCGGGTGAGGTGCTGATAGCTGGGTCCGCTGCCATAAGGCGTACTCGGCTTCACCAATGCCACGGTCTTGAGGAAGCCGGGCGCCAATCGTTGGAAGGCTGCGTCCAGGGTGCGTTGTAGGGCGTCTTTGTCCAAGGTTTCGGGCAGGGGAACCTGCACACTGTCCGCAGGACCTTCGATCACCATGTAGAACCAGAAGGGCTCGGGGTCCAGTAGGCTGGCAATCTGTGGGCCGAAGCCGTAACGCTCGCTCAAGGTCTCGGCCAGCGCACCGTCGCCGGCGTCGGGGTTGGCGTAATGGATTTCCAGAAGCTCACCAGCTTCCGCCTGATACTCCTCGAGCAACGTGGTGAGGTTTTTGCGCAGTTCCACGAGCTCTGGCGGCAGTTGCGCATCCGGAGAGAAGTAGCCGTGAAACTGCACCGGTTCGGTCAGGGATTCAAAGGGGTTTCCGCTGGCGCGATAACTGTTGACGACTTTGCGGATGGCGCGGGTGATTTCGTATTCGGGGTTCTTGAGGAGGACATCGAGTTCTTGGTCCCCGCCTTGGGATTTGACCTCGATGAGGTCTTCGAACCCCAGGGTCTCAAACTGGTCGCCATAGCTCACCAGGACATCAAAGTAGGAATTCACCACGGCTGCCTGGTAGCGGTTTGCAGTCTGGAACGGCACGGGCTTAATGCCATAGCGTGAGGCGGCCTCTTCCTCCAGCTCCGCGTCGCGGTGGGGGTCGACGAACTCGACGTGGACGCGGTCGCCGCCGGCGATGGCGTACTCGCGGAGCAGATCCTGGATACGTGGGACCAGCGGTGCCAGCAGCGGATGCGTCTTGGCGGAGAAATAGCCGCGGATCAACAGGGGCTCGCTGGCGCGCGCGAGTTCGGTGTGGGTAGCCGCGGACAGTGAATAAAGCCGCTCCTCGGTGATATCGACTCGGGCCCAGCCGATGGGCGCCAGCCAGAGGTTGGCAGCAACGAAATTGGCGACGGCAAGCCCGGTGGCCAAAGCCCACAGACGATGCCGTTGGCGTGCCGGATTGCCGGCCCAGCGCAGGCGCTCGAGTCCGAGCAGGTTTAGCGCGAGGAACACTCCCACAATACTGGTGTAGTAGTACAAATCGCGCAGATCTAGCACGCCGCGCGTGATCGACTCAAAGCGGGTCCCCGTACCGAGTAGGGCCAGCAGCCCGCCGATAGTGTGGCCGAACAAGTTGGTGAGGGTGTTCGAGCCAATGAGATACAACAGACCGCACGTCAGGGTCGTGAGAATCAACGCCACGATCGGGTTGTCCGTGCGACTGCTCATGTAGAGTCCGATGGCGACATAGGCGGCGGCTAGAAACAGCGTTGCGACATAGCCGCCGATTGCCGGGCCCCAATCGAGTGGGCCCAGTGCAGCGACAGTGAGCGCCAGAGGCAGCGTTAACGCCAAGGCGACGGTGACCAGTCCCAGGGCCGCGAGGAACTTTCCCAGTACCAACTGTAATGGCCGTATTGGTGCGGTGAGGAGGGTTTCCAGGGTGCCAGCGCGGCGTTCTTCCGACCAGGAGCGCATGGTCAGCGCAGCGACCAGGAAGATAAGCAAGAGCGGCAGCCATTCGAACAGGGGGCGCAAGTCAGCGATATTGCGAGCGAAAAAGGTTTCTACCCAGAAAAAGATAAACAGCGTCGCGGCGACAAAGGCGCCGAGGAACAGATAGGCGGCCGGGGTGGTAAAAAATCCCCGAAATTCTTTGCGGGCGATACGCAGGGTGTCAGCCATGGGAGACCTCCGCATTGACTTGCGCGAATAGTGTTTCGAGATCCTGGCGGCGCGGCTGCAGGGCGTGTAGACCGAGACCGGTAGCGGCGATGGCTTCGGCCACCGCAGGGGCCAGGTTCGCCGGGGCATCCAGGTGATAGTGAAAGAGTCCATCGCGTTCCGGGCGTGCGGCGACCGTCTGCACGCCGGGTACCCGGGCGAGCGCTTCATGGGCGTCGCCGTTGACGCTAACCACGAGGCCCTGGGTTTGCTGGAGGTCGTCGAGGCGAGCGTCAACCGCCAGCTCGCCGGCGCGTAGGATCAGCACTCTTCCGCACACTGCCTGGACTTCCTGCAGGATGTGCGTGGAGACGATGAGGGTGGCATTGCTGGCGAGCTCCGCGATCAGTTCTCGCATGTGCAGGATCTGGGTAGGGTCGAGGCCATTGGTGGGCTCATCGAGGATGATGATGTCCGGGTCATGGAGCAGCGCCTGGGCGACGCCGACCCGCTGACGATAGCCGCGCGAAAGCGTCTGGATGACGGCCGTGGCCTTGCTGGCGAGTTCGGTCCGGCGGATGGCCCGAGCCACCGCGGCCCGGCGTCGCTCGGCCGTCACGCCGTGGAGCGCGGCCTGATAGTCCAGGTAATCGATGACGGTCATTTCCGGCCACAGCGGGCAGTTCTCCGGCAGATAGCCGATGCGGGCCTGGAGTGGGCGGGGGTCTGCGCCCAGCTCCTGTCCGTCGATACATATGCGGCCATCGGTGGGCTCCAGGTAGCCGGTGATCATTTTCATGATGGTGGTTTTGCCAGCGCCATTGTGGCCAAGCAAACCCACCACCTCGCCTGTACCGATGCCAAAACTGACGTCGTTTACCGCGATGAGCTCGCCATAGCGGCGGGTCAGGTGTTCCACCTCGATCATGTCAGGTCTCCATACAGCAAAACAGAGTGATGCCGGGGGGGCCGGCAGGATCGGCCTTGCGCTTCAGGAAGGCAGTGAGATGAG
>JBFHML010000062.1:0-12098 GCA_041594335.1 Porticoccaceae bacterium | reverse complement strand
TCCCCGATTGGCCTTGCGAATGTGGGAGATGACGATCTCGCTCTTGATTGAATAGCCTTGGACAAAGCGCGCGATCTCAGATTCCGCACTGGCATCGGGGTCGTGAAAGGCGCGGTAGCCGCGCCCCTCGTAGAAGCCGATACCCCAGCCGTCACCGTGGGGGCCCGTAGCCCCGCCTCGCCGCATGAGGCCCGCGAAGCTGAAACAGATGTCCGTGGGCACGTTGGCACTCATGCCCAGCAGTTCACACATGGACGGCTCGCAGCTTATTTCTTCTCTACTTTTTCAATCGGCATGCCGGCCTGCGCCCAGGCTTCGAAGCCTCCACCGATATGGCACACGGGCCCGAGTCCCATACGCTGCACTTGTTGGGTGGCCAGCGCCGAGCGATGCCCCTTGGCACAATAAAAGACGAAGCGCTTGCCCGAGGAGAAGACGTCGCGGTGATACTCGCTGTCTGGGTCGACCCAGAATTCGAGCATGCCGCGGGGTGCGTGAAAAGCGCCGGGAATCTTGCCCTCGCGTTGCAATTCGCGAATATCGCGTAAATCGACGATCACGGCGTCCGGATCTTGAGCGGCCGCCTGCGCCTGGGGCACATCGAGGGTCTCGATTTCGCTCATGGCCTGGTCGACCAATTGCTTAACACTCACTTTCATGGCTTGCCTCCCGGGTGGAATATGCGTTTTGGGCATGGTACCCCAAGGAGGCGGCCGGAGAGGAGACGGAGGGCTGTTAGACTGTAGCGCTCACACCGGGAGCGACACCGATGGAATATCGCAAGCTGGGCCACACCGACCTTCAGGTGAGCCTGATCTGTCTCGGCACCATGACCTGGGGCGAACAAAACTCGCAGGAAGAGGCACACGAACAGCTCGATTATGCCCTGGCGCACGGGGTCAATTTTGTCGATACCGCCGAAATGTATCCGGTCCCGCCCCGTGCGGAAACCCAAGGGCGAACCGAGGCGTACCTTGGTGAGTGGTTGGCTCGCCGGGGTAACCGCCAAAGGGTCATTCTGGCGACCAAGGTTTCCGGTCGCTCGGACGCCCAGGGCGACTGGCGCCATCTGCGCGGCGGGCCGCGACTGAGCCGCGACCATATTCGTCAGGCAGTACGAGATTCGCTGCGGCGACTGCAAACCGATTACATTGATCTGTATCAGGTGCATTGGCCGGAACGCACCACCAATTTTTTCGGGCAGCTCGGTTATCGCCATCGCGATCAGGATGACCTCGTGCCGATCGGCGAGACTCTCGAGGCGTTGACGGAGTTAGTCCGCGAGGGTCTGGTGCGTCATATCGGGGTGTCCAATGAAACGCCCTGGGGCGTGATGCAATATCTGGGTGAGGCGGAGCGTCGAGGGTTGGCGCGCATCGTCGGGATTCAAAACCCCTATAACTTGCTGAACCGCAGTTTCGAAGTAGGCCTCGCGGAGATGGCGATCCGGGAGCGGGTCGGACTACTGGCCTATTCACCCCTAGCGATGGCCATGCTCACTGGCAAATATGCCGGCGGAGCCCGCCCCCCCGGTGCTCGGTTGACCCTGTTCGAACGCTTCCAGCGTTATTCTGGGCCGCAGGCGGTCGCCGCCAGCGAGGCCTATGTCGAGCTCGCCCGCCGCCATGGCATGGACCCGGGGGCGATGGCCTTGGCCTTTGTCAACGGCCGGGATTTTGTGACCAGCAATATCATTGGCGCGACCAACCTGAGCCAGCTCAGTGCCAACATTGAGAGCGCCGATATGCGGTTGTCAGAAGAGGTGCTGGCAGGGATCGAAGAGATCCATCGCCGCTATTCCAACCCGGCGCCTTGAATTCCTGTGGAGCCGAGCGCGATACAGGAGTTTTGGTTTGGCACCGATCCGAGCCAGGCGTTGCGCGATTCGGCGCGTATCCGGCTGTGGTGGCGCAAGATCCCGGCGACCGATGCGGCAATTCGCGATCGCTTTGAACCCTGGGTGGACGCCGCCTTAAACGGGGCGCTGGATGCCTGGGCAGACAGCTCCGTTGGCTTGATAGCCCTGGTGCTGCTGTGTGACCAGTTTCCGCGCAACATCTATCGCGACACCCGGGCCGCCTTTGCCGGCGATGCTTTGGCGCGAACTTGGTGCCGCGCGGGTATTGCCGCGGGTCAGGAAACACACCTCACCCTGGCCGAGCGGGCTTTTTTGTACATGCCGCTGGAGCATAGTGAGGCGCTGGCCGATCAGGAGGAGAGCGTCGCTCGTTTCGGCCGATTACTCGCCGAGGCTCCGCTTGCGGATCGCGATGCGGTGCAGCGCATGCTGGACTATGCCCGCCGTCATCGCGAAGTCATTCGAAGGTTTGGACGTTTCCCGCACCGTAACGCCATTCTCGGGCGCCCCTCTACTGTAGAGGAGATTGCCTTCTTGCAGATGCCGGGCTCCCGATTTTGAGCGGTCCGGGAAGTTAATCGACGATCTGCGCCTGGCCGCGCTTGATCATCATGGTCAGGCGAGCGATGCAAACCAAGTCACCGTCGGCGTTGCAAATGCGGATGTCCCACAGATGGGTCGACCGGCCGAGATGGAGCGGTCGCGCGGTCGCATAGACATAACCTTCGCGTGCCGCACGGATGTGATTGGCGTTGATCTCTAATCCCACGCAGTATTCGCGCGCCAGATCGATGCACAACGCGGAGGCGTGGCTACCGACAGTTTCGGCCAGTAGGCAGGAGGCGCCACCGTGGAGGATTCCGTAGGGCTGGCGCGTCCGAGTGTCTACCGGCATTCGGGCAGTCAAGTAATCGTCGCCGAAATCGACGTATTCGATGCCGACATGGCGCGCAGCGCCGTCGGGGAAGTCATGATTGAGGGACTCTAGGGTCGGGGTGCGGTGCCAGATACTCATGAGATCTCCGAATCGATCGGGGCTGTTGAGAGGGAGCGCCCTGGGGATGACGTCCAGAACCGCGATCAGAGTATCAGGCTTCTCCGACGCGATGGAATCTCCGCCCCCGCGAGGAGTCGACCGCGGGGGCTGTCGCTTCTGCGGCTATAATGCGCGCCCCCTGAGGAAGGTAATGACATGTACGCCGCCCTACGTCGCGCGCTTTTCTCTCTGCCGCCAGAAACCGCGCATGCGACCGCTCTGATCGGCCTGCGAGTGCGGGCGCGCCTGCTTGGGATCACGGAACCGCCGCAGGTTGCGCCGATACAGGTGATGGGGCTGGAGTTTGCCAACCGCGTGGGCCTGGCTGCGGGTTTTGACAAAGACGGGGAATGCATCGACGGGCTGGGCGCGCTGGGATTTGGGTTCGTGGAAGTGGGCACGGTGACTCCGCGACCGCAACCCGGCAATCCTCGACCGCGATTGTTTCGGTTGCCCGAACACGGCGCCATCATTAACCGAATGGGTTTCAACAATGCGGGTGTGGCGCCGCTTGTCGAGCGCCTGGCGCACCGCCGGTACCCCGGGATCGTCGGTGTGAATATCGGTAAGAACCTCGATACACCGGTTGCAGAAGCCGACCGTGATTACCTGAGTTGTCTCGAGCGCGTCTATCCGTTGGCGGATTATGTCGCCATCAATCTGTCTTCACCCAACACCCCTGGCCTGCGCGAGTTGCAGTTTGGGCGTTACCTGGAACAGCTGCTCGATGCGCTGCAGGAGCGACGCGCTATCTTGGCGGCCCGCTGGGGAAAAGTGGTGCCCCTGGCCGTGAAGATCGCCCCCGATCTGAGTGATTTCGAATTGAGCGAAATCGGGCGCATTTTAGTCGCCAAAGAGGTGGATGCCGTGATTGCCACCAATACCACGCTCTCCCGAGAGGGTGTGGCAGGCGCCCGGCACGGTGCGGAAGCCGGGGGGCTGAGCGGTGCGCCCCTGTTGGCTCGCAGCACCCGGGTGGTGCGCCGGCTCAGTGAAGAGTTCGGCGCGCAATTGCCAGTGATCGCCGTCGGTGGCATCGGCTCGGGCGCAGACGCTTGCGCCAAGCTCGCCGCTGGCGCAGCACTGGTGCAACTTTATACCGGCTTTATTTACCGGGGGCCAAGGCTGATTCACGAGGTCATCGCCGCCACGGGTCGTGCGACGATGACGGGAGCGATTTAGGTGACAGTTATCGGGTATCTGCCTGATTGCAAAGCGAAACTATTTTCGCTTGAAACGCATGCAAGCTAAAGCCCGCGCTGCGGTCTTCGCGTCCCTCGCGCCATCCGTTCAGCCAACATTGGCCTGTTTCGGTGGCGGGGTCGTAGGGGCATTGACTCCGCGACCGACTGGCGAATCCCGCCTGGTAGCCGCGGTTGAAGATCCTCTGACTTGGGTTACGCTTGCATCGCTTCATAGATGGATTGCTCCGATCTGCTCGGGAACCAACCATCCGGCGGGATGCCGACGGTTTGCTGGATTCCCGACGGCCCTCCAGTCCAACAGATCTCAGCGCCACTGTCGAGGATCAATCTGTCATATCTATGTCACACACTAATTCCGTTTTTGCATCTAGCGGTGCAACGCCTCTCCTGTCACAACACTGGTTTTTGACCTGTCCGCGGGGACTGGAGTCGCTACTGGCCGAGGAAGTCCGTAGCTGGGGTGGCCGGGAAGTGCGGGAAACCGTGGCCGGCGTCGCCGCGGAGGGCGGCCTGGAATTGGGTTATCGCGCCTGTTTGTGGTCACGACTCGCTAACCGCGTACTGTTACAGGTGGCCCAGGCGCCCGCGGGAAGTGCCGACGAATTGTATGCCGTCGCCCATGCGGTGGACTGGCCGGCCCACTTCGAGGTTGAGACGACCTTTGCCGTGGATTTTAGCGGCTCGTCGCGGGCCATACGCCATTCCGGGTTCGGTGCCCAGCGGATCAAGGACGCCATTGTCGATCGGTTTCGAGAGCATTGCGGCCAACGGCCGGCTGTCGATCGCAGCGAAGCCCAACTGCGTATCAATGCCAGGTTGTCCCGGGGATCGCTGACCCTGGCCTTGGATCTATCCGGAGGCAGTCTGCACCGGCGCGGGTATCGGGTGCGCCAGGGGGCCGCGCCCATCAAGGAAAACCTCGCAGCGGCGCTCCTGATGCGTGCCGGTTGGCCGGATCTTGCGGGTCGGGGAGCAGAACTGCTAGATCCCATGTGTGGCGCGGGGACTCTAGTCATCGAGGCCGCGCTGATGGCGGCAGATATTGCCCCCGGGCTGCTGCGGGCGCGGTTCGGGTTTCAGGCGTGGCGCGGTCATGATCCCGGGATGTGGGCGCGACTGCGCGAGGAAGCCGAAAAGCGGCGTACGGTGGGTCTGTCGGGTCTGCCAAGATTGCGGGGGCGCGATGGCGATGCCGAGGCGGTGGCGATCAGCCGTGGCAATGCGGCGGCCGCAGGGCTTGCCGACCAGCTTTCCTTCGCCCGCGCTGACTTGTCCGACCTCGGTTCTCCGGGCGGCCAGGGGTTGTTGATCACCAATCCCCCCTACGGGGAGCGGCTCGGTGACCAGGCGCATTTGAAAGTCACCTATGCTCAGTTGGGTGATGCTTTGAAACGCGATTGTCCCGGTTGGCGGGCAGCCATCCTCACGGCGGCGCCGGAGCTTGGCCATGCCCTCGGGCTCAAGGCTGAGCGGCGTTACCGATTCTTGAACGGGGCGTTGGCGAGCGAATTACTCATCTGTACCGTCCATACCCGCGAGCAGGCGCTGGCCGCCCGAGCGCTCCACGAGCGGCGTGCCGCAGTGCACAGCGCAGGGATCGCCATGCTGGCCAATCGCTTGCGCAAGAACGCACGTCGCTTGGCGCCTTGGCTGCATCGGGAGGGTATCGCGTGTTACCGGCTCTACGACGCCGATCTGCCCGAGTATGCCGTTGCCATTGACTGTTATGGGGACGCCGTCCACGTTCAGGAGTATGAGGCGCCGGCCAGCGTTCCTCCCGCCACCGCACGGCGTCGCATGACCGAAGTGCTGGCCGCGGTGGAAAGCGCTGTACAGCCGGATCCGGAATTGGTGTTCACTAAGGTCCGGCAGCGGCAGCGGGGGGCTCGTCAGTATCAACCAGTGACGGCAGAGGTGGGCTCGGGGAAATTCGTGGTGGCCGAGGGTGCGGCCAAAGTAGAAGTCGAGCTGGCCGCCTATCTGGATACCGGATTGTTTCTCGATCATCGCCCGGTGCGGCGGTTAATCGCACAGATGGCTTCCGGGACACGATTTTTGAATCTATTTTGTTACACGGCGACAGCGACAGTACAGGCGGCGTTGGGCGGTGCAGTGGAGAGCCTCAGTATTGATCTCTCTAATACCTATCTGGATTGGGCGCAGCGTAATTTTGCGTTGAACGCCCTCGATACCCAGCGTCATCGGTTGTTGCGAGCGGATTGCCTAACGTGGTTGGCCGATGATCGGTTACAGGAGGCCCCGTTCGATCTGATCCTACTCGATCCGCCGACGTTCTCGAATTCCAAGCGCATGGCCGATACGTTGGACATTCAACGTGACCATGCTGCGTTGATCGCATCTTGTATGGCGCGATTGTCCCCTGCCGGGACCTTGGTGTTTTCGACCAATTTCCGGCGCTTCCGTCTGGCCGCTGAGGTGGCCGAGCGGTACGCCGTGGCCGATATTTCGGCTCAGACACTGGATCTGGACTTCCGGCGCGATGCGCGCATCCATCGCTGCTGGCGCATCGGTCACAGGTGCCTGCCGTGAATTTCCCGGTGATCACGCTCTACGTTGGCGACGGATGTCACCTGTGTGGCCGGGGTCGCGCGGTCGCTGAGCCGGTTGTGCAGGCGCGTGGCTGGAGGCTGGAGCAGATCTCGATCACCGGTGACGAGGCCCTGACCGCTGCCTATGGCGTCCGTATCCCGGTGCTTCGTGCGCCCTCGGGAGCGGAACTCGGCTGGCCATTCAGCCCGGGGCAGGTGCGACGATGGTTGGCCGACGAGTGCTGATCGGCCCTAAAAATCGATGTTGGCGGTTGTTCAAATCCCGGAATTGATTTCCCCGAGCCGCTTGGTCAGTAATGGGTTCTCACGGTAATCGATCGGAATCACCACCAGGCTTGGCCCAGGTTCGCGAAAGGCCGTTTCGAGGGTTTCGCGCAGCTCGCGGCTGCGGGTGCAGAAGTGGCCGTGCCAACCAAAGCTGCGCGCCAGTAGCAGCCAATCTGGGTTGCCGAAGTTGAGATCGGTGTGGCGCTGGAACTCGGTGTCTTGTTTCCAGGAAATCAAACCATAGCCGTGATCTTCCCAAACCAAGACCACGATGTTGCTGCGCAGTCGCGCAGCCGTTTCCATCTCTTGGACGTTCATCAGAAAGCCGCCGTCGCCGGCGATGGCCAGGATGCGTCGGTTGGGGTGGACGAGACTCGCGGCGATGGCTCCGGGAAGGGCGAAGCCCATTGAGCAGTAGCCGTTGGGGATCAGGCAGGTATTAGGCTCGTGGCAATGATAATAACGAGCGATCCACATTTTGTGGGCGCCGACGTCGGAGAGCAAGATATCCTCTGGACCCATGGCCTGGCGGGCGTCCCACAACGCCTTTTGGGGCCGAATGCTACCTT
This sequence comes from Porticoccaceae bacterium, assembly GCA_041594335.1. Classification (GTDB taxonomy): domain Bacteria; phylum Pseudomonadota; class Gammaproteobacteria; order Pseudomonadales; family Porticoccaceae; genus JAGPUQ01. The sequence goes on along the minus strand of JBFHML010000062.1, from coordinate 4,593 downwards.
CGGTGTCGTCTTGCGCATGATGTCGAAAATCTGCTTGCAAACGCTCGCGGATTTGCTGTTGATGGCTCAGATCGAAAGGGGGAGGGGATTCCCGAGCGAATAGCTGCTCCAGGGCGGCAAGCGTGGTTCCCAAGTCGCCGATGAGTTCGATGGCTGGATGGTAATGTTGATCGATCTCGGCGGGCTGAAAATCGACGTGGATGATGGTTTTGTCGCTCGCGGCATTCCAGAGGCTGGGGTGGTATTCGACCATGTCGAAACCCAGAGTCAGCACGACGTCGGCCTGGTCGAGAATCAGATTAGTGTAATCCTGGCTCCCGAGGCCTACGGTATAGAGACAATAAGGCGCGTTTGCGTCGACGCAACCCTTGGCCATAAACGTATTGATGACGCCGATGCCGGTGCGCGCGCACAGTCCGCGCAAAGCGCGGCTGGCATTGCGCTTGCGGATGCAGCCGTTGCCCGCGAGGATCACTGGCCGACGGGCGCTGGCGAGCAGATCGAAGGCCTGGTGTAGGGTGTTGGGATCGGGGATAGAGCGTTGGAAGCGGCGCGGCACCATGGGTTGGTGACGCGACTGCTGCTTGGCCAGATCCTCGGGCAATTCGATATGCACTGCGCCAGGTTTTTCCATTCGCGCGAGACGCACCGCTTTGCGAACGATTTCCGGGATGGTGTCGGGGTGGCGAATCGAGATGGCCCACTTGGTTACCGGCGCGAACATGGCCACCACATCCATGATTTGGTGGGATTCCTTGTGGAGGCGTCGGGTTGCGCCCTGACCGGTCAGCACCAGCATGGGGGCACGATCCATGTTGGCGTCGGCGACACCTGTGATCAGATTGGAAGCGCCGGGCCCCAGCGTGCCGAGGCAGCCTGCCGGATTGCCGGTCAGGCGGCCGTAGACTTCCGCCATGAATGCGGCGCCTTGTTCATGTCGGGTGAGGATAAAGGTGATCTTGCGACTGTCTTCCAGGGACAGCATGAAGTCGGCGTTTTCTTCACCCGGGACGCCAAAGATATATTGGATGCCTTCCTCTTCCAGGCAGGCGACGAGCAGGTCGGATGCTTTCATGCGGCTGGTTCAGCAGTTGGATATTCATTTGCCGCCACGGCTGCACGCTGGGCGAGCGCCGCGTCCGGGCCCCGCACCACATAAAGCAAGATCAGGACCAGTGCGGGCCCACCGAAAAGTCGGGGGCCCGCGCAAGGGTCAGGCGATCGCCCCAGCTTGACGCAACGTTTCAATACGGTCGGTAGCCACGCCCCAATCTCGCAAAGCGCGTTCCGTATCGGCGCCTGGGCGAGAGGAAGGCCCCTTGATCGCCGAAGGCGTCCGACTGAAACGTGGTGCCGGGGCGGGGTGCAGCTGACCGGCGACCTCGACGAAGGCGCCACGCTCCTTATTGTGGTGATACTCCGCAGCCTCGGCTAACGAGAGCACGGGAGCAAAGCAGATATCCGTATTCTCCATAATTGCACACCATTGGTCCCGCGTTTTGGTCTTGAAAATGGCGGCGAATCGCTCGCGCATCGCAGGCCATTGGGAGCGGTCCATCTGCTTGGGCAGCTCGCTTTCGTCCAACCCGAGCTTCTCTAACAACTCCTGGTAGAATTTTTTCTCGATGGAGCCGATGGAGACGTATTTGCCGTCGCTGGTTTCGTAGACATTGTAGAAGTGGGCGCCGCTGTCGAGAATATTTTCGGCGCGCCGGTCGGTTTGGATACCGGCGGCTTTCATCCCATAGATCGAGGTCATCAGCGAGAGGGCGCCGTCGACCATCCCGGCGTCTACGACCTGTCCCCGGCCGGAGTTTTTGCACTCCAGCAGTGCAGCGAGGATTCCGGTGAGAACAAACATGGTGCCGCCGCCGAAGTCGCCGACGAGGTTGAGCGGAATTGCCGGTGGGGCGTCGCCGTCTGGGCCGATCGCATGGAGGGCACCGGATAGTGCAATGTAGTTCAGATCATGGCCCGCACTCGCCGACAGAGGTCCTTGCTGGCCCCAACCGGTGACCCGAGCGTAGACCAGCCGAGGATTGCGCTGTAGGCAGATATCCGGACCCAGCCCGAGGCGCTCCATGACGCCGGGTCGAAAACCCTCTAGCAGGGCATCTGCGCCTTCGATCAGCTCTAGGAGCGCGTCGATGGCCTCGGGATTCTTGAGATCCATGGCAATCGACGGGCGCCCGCGGGTGAGAAAGCTATACTCCGGCTGCATGGCGATACCGAGGCCAGCGTCTTGCAGCCGGTCGACGCGAATCACTTCGGCTCCCATATCGGAGAGCATCATCGCGCACATCGGCGCGGGGCCGATGCCGGCCATCTCTACCACTTTGAAACCTGTCAATGGGCCACCCATGGGGTTGTCTCCTTTGTTGTATCGAGATTGGCGATAAGGCGTGGCGCGATTGTCCGATATCGACTGCGCGGATACCAGCGAGCCGCTGGAGGCGCCCCTCCGCTACAATCTCATTTCGTAGTTCGCCCTCCGCGGGCGGGTCGCTATAGTGGAGTCGAAAGCGAGTGAAAGTGCCTAAGCGGTTATTTTGGTTGATTGGCGTCATGGTGGCCGCCATTGTGGTGATGATTAGCGCGCCGCGGGCCTGGGTTCCCCATGAATGGCGCGCTTCCCTGTTCTCTTGGTTTGGTGGTGCCAATTATGGGTCGCTGCCCGTCGCTCGGGAGTATCAGCTTCCAGAGCCGGAGGAAATTTGTCCACCGGACTTTAACGGCTGGCGGGCCGCTCAAGTCATCGAGGGTGTTGATATCGCAGCGTCGCCAGGCTGTGTCGCGGACAACCCCTATCTGGTCGCAGCCGCGGTCAAAGGAACGAATCGGGTTAGCGAGAGCACGCTGCTCAATGCTGGATTGACACCGGATGCTGTGGTTAAGGGGAGAGATCTCGACGGGGACGGAGACCCGGACGAACTGACCGTGCGGCTAGAGGTGATGGAGCTCAATGGCGCTTCGCCCGATCTCCCCGTGCCGATCACTACCTATGACATCGCGCCAGGCGTGCAGCCCGGCATGTGGGTTTTCGTACCCAAGTCCTTTGGCATGTCTACGGAAAATTTTGAGTCGCTGAAGGCCAACCCCTTGTTGCGGGCGCCCGGGCCGGTCATCCGAGTGGAAGAAGGGGATCGAGTCACATTGATTTTGGAAAACAGCCATTACCTGCCCCATACGATCCATCTGCATGGGGTGGATCATCCGTTCTCCACGGATCACGCCATGCCTCACACGCAGGATATGGATCATGGCGGGACTGCCGTTTCGCATGCCGCACCGGCTTTCGGTAGTGATGGCGTCGCGGAAACCAGTGAACTACCGGCGTTGCCCGGCCATGCCCTGGAATATCGGTTTAGTCCGCGGGTGGCGGGCACCTTCTTCTACCATTGTCATGTGCAGGCCAACGCGCACATTTTGATGGGTATGCAGGGCATGTTTGTAGTCGAAGAAAATCGCCCGAACAATAGTATCCAGACGCTCAATATTGGCGCCGGCCAGGTGCGACATTCCTCGGTCGCCGTTCGCGAGTCCTATGATCGTGAATATGATCTGCATTACTTTGATCTCTTTAAAGCGCTGTCGCGCACAGTGCAAGATCAAGTGGACATGCGGCTGCGGCTCCAGGAACAGCATCGTTACTGGAACATCACCGAGGACAGCCCCAATTATTTCCTACTCAACGGGCGCTCCTTTCCGTATACCTTGCAAGAATCTTTGGTCGTTGTCGGGCCGGATGAGAAAATCAAGCTGCGGTTGCTCAACGGCGGCTCTGATGCCGTGGCGGTCCACACCCATGGCAACCGGCTGACCGTCACCCATTTGGATGGAATTGCGCTACGTCCGGAAGCCACCTATATGCGGGATGTGGTTGATCTTGCGCCGGCCCAGCGGGTCGATGTCGCGCTCGACACCACGGACGATGGGCTGAACAACTATGGCGAGGGTGTCTGGCTGATGCATGATCACCACGAGGCGGCGCAGACGACGGACGGTGTCTATCCAGGTGGCAGCATTGGATTGATCGTTTTCGAGTCCTATTTGGAAGCCAATGGGTTTCCCCGGGTGCAGGGCAGCGATTGGCACAAGTTCTTCACCCCGGATTATTACCGTAAGGCGGTGCCGGTATGGCTTGATTACGACCCCGGAGGGTTGTTTGCAGAGCCGACTGCGCCACTGCGTCCGCTGGTCCAGGCGATGCTGTTTGGGGTGGCCTGCGCCGTGTTGATCTCGCTCTTAGCGCTGCCGTTGCGTCGTCTCCGGAGGAGGGCGTGAGTGGCCGCCGGACTCATCGCCTCGTGTGGGCGGCGTTGTTGCTGGTGTCCGCGGGATTAGCCACGGCCCGGGATGATCTCCACACGCCCACGGAACACCGGCCCGAAGCGTCGCCGGAAAGCCCGGATGCATCGGAGGGCCACTCGGAGATGGACCACTCGGGGATGGACCACTCGGGGATGGACCACTCGGGGATGGACCACTCGGGGATGGACCACTCGGGGATGGACCACTCGGGCCACGCAGGTCATGAGATGACTTTCGATGCGCAGGGCATGGTCATGAATACGAACAGCGATCGTTTGCCCC
>JBFHML010000061.1:0-12395 GCA_041594335.1 Porticoccaceae bacterium | reverse complement strand
GCGAAGTAGCTGATCGCCTCCATGGAGCGGTCGGCGAACTCCACCGCGGCTTCCGAGCCGTAGGGGATGCGAAGCTCATACAGGGCATCCTGAAAACCCATCATCCCCAGCCCGACCGGCCGGTGGCGCAGGTTGGACTGCCGCGCGGCTTCCACGGCGTAGTAGTTGATGTCGATGACGTTGTCGAGCATGCGCACCGCGGTGCGGGTGGTGCGGCGCAGTTTGTCGAGGTCGAGCTGACCGTCGATGACATGCTGGGTCAGATTGATCGAGCCCAGGTTGCACACGGCGATCTCGTCGCCGGCCTTGGTATTGAGCGTGATCTCGGTACACAGGTTCGAGGAGTGCACGACGCCGCTGTGCTGCTGGGGCGAGCGTAGGTTGCAGGGGTCCTTGAAGGTGATCCAGGGGTGGCCGGTCTCGAACAGCATGGCCAGCATCTTGCGCCACAGTTCCTGGGCGCGGACTTTTTTGTGCAGCAATTTCCCCTGGGCGGCGAGGGCTTCGTATTCCGCGTAGCGCTCGGCGAAGGCGCGGCCATAGAGGTCGTGCAGGTCCGGCACCTCGTTGGGCGAGAACAACGTCCAGTCGCCATCGTCGAAAACGCGCTGCATGAACAGGTCCGGCACCCAGTTGGCGGTGTTCATGTCGTGGGTGCGGCGGCGGTCGTCGCCGGTGTTCTTGCGCAGCTCGATGAATTCCTCGATGTCGATATGCCAAGTCTCCAGGTAGGCGCACACCGCGCCCTTGCGCTTGCCGCCCTGGTTGACCGCCACCGCGGTGTCGTTGACCACTTTGAGGAAGGGCACCACACCCTGGCTCTTGCCGTTGGTGCCCTTGATGTAGGAACCCAACCCGCGCACTGGAGTCCAGTCGTTGCCCAGGCCGCCGGCCCACTTCGAGAGCATGGCGTTGTCGTGAATGGCGCCGAAGATCCCTTCCAGATGATCGGGCACGGTGGTCAGGTAACAGCTCGACAACTGCGGGCGCAGGGTGCCGGCGTTGAATAGGGTCGGGGTCGAGCTCATGTAGTCGAAGGACGACAACAGGTTGTAGAACTCGATGGCGCGGGCCTCGCGGTCTTCCTCCTGAACGGCGAGGCCCATGGCGACGCGCATGAAGAAACACTGGGGCAGCTCGAAGCGAACGGAGCCGGCGTGGAGGAAGTAGCGATCGTAGAGGGTCTGCAAGCCCAGATAGCTGAAAAGTTGGTCGCGAGACGGCTCCAGTGCGGCACTCAAGCGCTCGAGGTCGAAGCGCGCTAATTCGGGATCGATCAGTTCCAGCTCCACCCCTTTGGCGACGTAGGCCTTGAAGGCAGCGGGGTAGAGTGCGGTCATCTCGCCCTGGGTGGCGGCCTCGGCCACCTCCAGAAAGGTCAATGCCTCAGTGCGCAGGCCGTCGAGCAGCAGCCGGGCGGTGGCGTAGGTGTAGTTGGGCTCGCGCTCGACCAGGGTGCGCGCGGTAATGACCAGCGCGGTATTGAGATCGGCGGCGGAGACGCCGTCATAGAGGTTGCGCAACGCTTCTTCGAGAATTCGTTGGGGCTCGACATCGCGTAGCCCTTCGCAGGCCTCGCCTACCAGGATCCGCAATCGCTCCAGGTCGAGCGGCCGTCGGCTGCCGTCGGGATGGACGACCTCGATCGCGGGCGCGTCATCGGGAATGGCGGTAGCCTCGACCGGCGGCGGCGCTTTGCGCGCGGCGCGTTCGCGGGCGCGATCTTCGCGATAGATCACATAGCGGCGCGCGATGCTGTGCTCGCCCTCGCGCATCAGCGCCAGCTCGACTTGATCCTGAATATCTTCGATATGGATCGAGCCGCCAGAGGGCATGCGGCGGTGAAAGGTTTCACTGACCATTTTGGTGAGCTTGGAGACGGTCTGATGGATGCGCCCGGAGGCGGCGGCGGCCGGCCCTTCGACCGCCAGAAACGCCTTGGTAATGGCGATGGTGATCTTGCTTTCGTCATAGGGCACCACAGTGCCGTTGCGCTTGATGACCTTCATCTGACCGGGAGCGGTAGCGGCGATGGAGCTCGAGCTGACGGGGTTGGCGCTGGGCTGGGCGCCGGTCGGTGTGCTAGGGCGGGTTTCCGGGGTCTGGTCCATGATGGCGTGCCTGTCTTGTGCGGACGGTTGCTGGAGACTGTTCAGGGCCTTTCCTTAGCCGTTGTTTTTGTTGGGGATTTCCGATCGCTCCGGGCGATGGCGCGGCCGCCTCGGTGAGCGCCCCAAACAACCTACAACATAATGTGCCTAGGAGGCGATTGCAACACAATATGTGGGGAAATTGGTGTTAGCTAGCTGTGGATAAGCAGGGGATAGATCCACAGCCGGCGCGCTGTCGGGATCGCTGCCGGCTCGTAGGGAAAAAAATGTAGGGGGGTAGGGCGTCGGGTCGTGCCGGGTCATCGCCGGTCGAGCAGAAAGCGCATCAAGGCTTTCTGGCTATGGAGGCGATTTTCGGCTTCGTCCCAGACCACGGAGTAACGCTCATCTTCGAGCAGCGCCGCGCTGACTTCCTCGCCACGGTGGGCGGGGAGGCAATGCATGAAAAGCGCGTCTGGGGCGGCTGTTTGCAGCAGCTCGTGATTGACCTGAAAACCGGCGAAGCGTGCGGCCCGCTCTTGTTGTTCGGCCTCTTGGCCCATGGAGGCAAAAACGTCGGTAAGCACGAGATCGGCACCGGCGACGGCCGCCGCGGGGTCCTGTCCGAGCTGGACTGTACCGCCGGCGGCGCTCACCAACGCCGAATCCGGCTCGTAGCCCCGGGGGCAGGCAATGCGAAGTTCGAAATCGAACAGCGGGGCGGCCTCGATATAGCTTTGGCACATGTTGTTTCCGTCGCCGATCCAGGCGACGCTGCGCCCGGCGATGGGGCCGCGATGTTCTACGAAGGTTTGGATGTCCGCCAATACTTGGCAGGGGTGAAAGTCATCGGTCAGGGCATTGATCACCGGCACACGGGAATGGGCGGCAAAGCGCTCCAGTTTGGCGTGCCCATAGGTGCGAACCATGATGATGTCGACCATCCGCGACAGTACCCGGGCGGTATCTTCGACCGGTTCGCCGCGGCCGAGCTGGGTGTCGGTCGGGGAGAGAAAGATGGCGCTGCCGCCCATTTGCGCCATGCCGCTTTCAAAGGACACCCGGGTGCGCGTGGAGGATTTCTCGAAAATCATGCCCAGCACTTTGCCGGCCATGACCGGCGGCTCGCGGCCTTCGCGATGGGCGCGCTTAAGGGCGATGGCGTCATCGATGAGTGCGCTGAGCTCAGCGCTCGAGAGATCGGTGAGCCGGAGAAAGTGTCTGGGTTTCATAGAGTCGTTCCCCGCGGGACGAAGGCTGCTGGCCGAGGCGCTGTCGTTCAGAGTTCGCGGATCAGCGGCGCCAGGGTCTCAACCAACTGGCTCGCCTCCGCGTCGCTGAGAATAAGCGGCGGCAGCAAACGCACCACCGTCTCTGCGGTGACATTGATGAGCAGGCCGCGGTCGGCAGCCCGCTGCACCAGCTCGGCGCAGGGGCGGTCGAGCTCGATGCCCAGCATGAGGCCGCTGGCGCGGATCTCCCGTACCGCTCCGCAGCCGTCCAAGGCAGACCGAAATGCCGCCAATAGTTGGTCGCCGAGTTGCCGGGCACGCCGATAGAGATTTTCCTGTTCGAGGATGCGCAGCGTGGCGAGGCCGGCGGCACAGGCCACCGGGTTTCCGCCAAAAGTCGAACCGTGCTTGCCCGGCCCGAGCAACTCCGCAGCGGCACCGCGGGCCAGGCAGGCACCGATTGGCATGCCGTTGCCCAGCCCTTTGGCAAGGGTGGCCACATCGGGCAACAGATCACGCTGTTGATAGTGGAAGAGGGTGCCGGTGCGGCCGGTGCCGGTTTGGATTTCGTCGAGCATCAGCAGCCAATTGCGCTGATCACACAGCGCGCGCAACCGCCGCAGGTAATCGGCGTCCGGAATCCGGATGCCACCCTCGCCCTGGATGGGTTCCACCAGTACTGCGGCGATGTTGGGGTTGTTGCGGGCGATGGTTTCGAGCGCCTCGACATCACCGAACGGGGCGCGCACGAAACCGCGTACCAGCGGCTCGAAACCGGCTTGGACCTTGCGGCTGCCGGTCGCCGTCAGCGTGGCCAGCGTGCGGCCGTGGAACGCGCGCTCCATGACGATGATGTTCGGCACCTCGAGTCCGCGCGCGTGCCCGTGGAGGCGGGCGATCTTGATCGCGGCCTCATTCGCCTCGGCGCCGGAGTTGGCAAAGAAGACTTTGTCCATGCCGCTGCTGGCGCACAGGGTCTCTGCAAGCTGCTGTTGCGTGGGGATGTGGTAGAGGTTCGAGCAGTGGACCAGGGCAGCGGCCTGCTCTGCGACTGCGCGGGTGATTTCCGGGTGGGCGTGCCCGAGGCCGCAAACGGCGATCCCCGATAGGGCATCCAGATATTTTCTTCCGGTGTCGTCCCACACCCAGGCGCCCGCGCCTCGAGCCAGGGTCAGACGCCGCTCTCCATAGGTATTCATCAGTGCACTGCCATTCGCCATGGGATCTTCCTGCCACCCGGGCGCTGTTTGTTCCGGGTAATCGCGGTGGTCAGCAGAAAACGGAAACGAAAAAACGCAAACAGGCAGCCAGCGCTGCCTGTCCGAGGCGCGGATGTTACTGCGCTTGTGGCCAAAGGGCAATCCATTGGGCGCCGACTCGGCGGGCGGCTGGCGCCCCGGTTTCGAGATGGGGGCCACCTGGAGTACACTGGCGGGGTCGGCCACCTGCTGTGAGAGGTCATCCTGTTCATGGATATCCTAGACACCATTCGCGAACAGATAGAAAGCAATCCCGTCATCTTGTACATGAAGGGTTCGCCCGAGCAGCCGCAGTGCGGTTTCTCCGCGCGCACCGTGCAGGCCTTGATGGCCTGTGGTCAGCGTTTCGCCTATGTCGATGTGCTGAGCAACCCCGATATCCGGGCCAATCTTCCCAAATATGCGGATTGGCCGACCTTCCCCCAGCTTTGGGTCAAAGGCGAGTTGATTGGCGGTTGCGATATCGTCACGGAGATGTTCGAGAGCGGCGAGCTCAAGCAACTGATCGAAGAGGCGGCAGCGGAAGCCTGAACTGAATGGGCTAAGCCGTGCGCAACCTTTGCAGAGAAAAAAAGGCGGATTGGGGTCCGCCTTTTTTTCTGTTGTATGGGTTGCGGAAGCCGCTCAGCCGGCTTCCGGGAGGTCGACGGGCCAGCCGCCCAGCTCGCGCCAGCGATTGACGATCGCGCAAAACAATGCCGCGGTGCAGCGGGCATCGTAGCTTGCGTTATGGGCCGAGCGGTTGTCGTATGGAATGTCCGCCACTGCGCAGGCGCGCGCCAGCACGGTTTGGCCGAACGCTAAGCCAGCGAGGGTCGCGGTGTCGAAGCAAGAGAAGGGGTGGAATGGGTTGCGCTTCATGTTGCAGCGCTCGGCGGCGCGATTGACAAAGCCCAGATCGAAATGCGCGTTGTGGGCGACCATGATCGCGCGCGTGCATTCTTGATCCCGCACCGCTTTGCGCACGAGGCCGAAGATTTGCGTGAGGGCCTCACGTTCCGGCTCGGCCTGTCGCCAGGGGTCATGGGGGTCGATGCCCGTAAAGTCCAGCGCTGACTGCTCGATCGCTAACGCCGGATCGGGGATCACGCCGACGGCCAGTTCTTGGTCGGGTATCAGCATCCCGCCTTCATCCATGGTCAGCGTGACTGCGGCGATCTCCAGCAGTGCATGCTGGCGGTGATCAAACCCGCCGGTTTCCACGTCTACCACCACGGGCAGAAACCCGCGAAAGCGGTCGGTGAGGCGCGGCGTGCTCAACGGCCCGCTCCGGCCCGATCCACCATCCGCCAGGGCAGGGTTTCGCCGGCGGCGAGCGGTGTCAGCTCTTCCCCGCCGAGACGCAGCGCTTTCGGTAATTGCCAGGCATCTCGCGCGAGCGTCAGGGTTTCGGTGTTGCGTGGCAGTCCGTAAAAATCGGCGCCGAAGTGGCTGGCAAAGCCTTCGAGTCGGTCGAGCGCGCCGGCGCGCTCGAAGGCCAGAGCGTAGAGTTCCAGTGCGGCATGATGGCTGAAGCAGCCAGCGCAACCGCAGGCGGATTCTTTCTGGGATCTGGGGTGGGGCGCCGAGTCTGTCCCCAAGAAAAACTTGCCGCTGTTGCCGGTCGCTGCGGCGACGAGCGCGCGCCGGTGCGTCTCGCGCTTGAGTACCGGCAGGCAGTAATAGTGCGGCCGAATCCCGCCGGCGAGCAGGTGATTGCGGTCGAAGAGGAGATGCTGCGGCGTGATGGTCGCGGCGATCCGTGGTCGCGCTTCCGTAACGAAGGCGACTCCTTCGCTGGTAGTGACGTGCTCAAGCACCATCCGCAGTCCGGGAAAGCGTGCCGCCAAGGGGGCCAGCTCGCGTTCGATGAATACCGCTTCGCGGTCAAAGATATCGATGTCTGGATCGGTCACTTCGCCGTGGAGGAGTAGCGGCAGATCGATATCCTCCATGATTTGCAGCTGGGCATGTACCCGATCCAGGCGTGTCACACCCGAATCCGAGTTGGTGGTGGCGCCGGCCGGATAGTACTTGACGGCCAGAATTTGCCCGCATGCTTTGGCCTCCCGCAATTCGGCCACTGAGGTGTTGTCAGTGAGGTAGAGGGTCATGAGCGGCTCCCAGGAGCTGTCCTGGGGGAGGGCGGCGAGGATACGGTCCCGGTAGCTGAGCGCTTGCGCAACAGTGGTGACCGGAGGGCGCAAGTTGGGCATCACGACCCCGCGCCCGAATTGGCGGGCGGCTGCCGGGACCGTATCGCCCAACGCCTCGGCGTCGCGCAAATGGAGGTGCCAGTCGTCAGGTAGGGCGAGTGTTAGGGAGTGCATGGAAATCAACGTGGTACAGCAGCGTCAATGCTAGCGCAAACCGCGCCCGACCGACAGGCGCCCGGCGGGCTATGGACAATTTCTGGGGGCGGCCGCACCGTGCGCGCCGGTGAATGTCGACCGAGGGCGGCGGGGCAAAATTTTGTGTCAATGGCTTGACGTCTGATAGGCGATGGCATTAAGTTGCGCAGGCTCCGGCGGGCGGCAAGCGCCTGTCGAGAGATTGCGTGCCTTGGTGCGCCGGTAGTACACGCGGTAATAACCGACGCGGTAAATAACAGAGTTGTAACAACACAAAGGGGGTAGTTTTGAACCAGTCAGCAGAGAGTCTGGTGCCCGCTGCCGTCCGGGATTCGGGCAGCGATACAATGAATCAGGGGGTTGGAAGTAAACGTAAGCACAATCTGCTGCGCGACTGCGTGAGCCTGGGGGTCTTGGCTTTGATCGCAGCACCAGCAAGCGCTTTCCGCATCGACTTCAATGATCCGGACGTCAATGCTTATCTGGACAGCACGGTGACCGTAGCTACTGCGATGCGTACGCGAAGCGCGACGCATCCGACGTTTAGCGCCAGCGGCAACTGGAATGTCTTCAACGATGCGGGAGACATCTACAGCACGCCTTTGACCTATCTGGGCGAGTTTGGCATCTCCAAGGGTGACTATGGGGTCTTTACCCGCTTTAAGTATCTCTACGACTACACCCTGAACTCCAAAGATTGCGATAACTGCTTCGGGCGCACCCCGGGTGGCACCCTAGATGGGGTTCCCGACGGCGCTCAGGATGCAGCCAACAAGTTCTCGTTGCTCGATGCATTTGTCTATGGCAACTGGACGCTGGGCGATCGGGCGCTGTCGGCGCGGGCCGGTAAGCAGGTCATCAGTTGGGGTGAGAGCAACATCATGGGAGGTGGCATCTCCACGCAGCAGAGCCCTGAGGACCTCAATGGCCGCGTCACCCCGGGCGCTGAGGTGAAGGAGCGATTGCTTCCCCAAGAGCTATTGTGGGTTGGCTATGACATTACCGATAACTGGAATGTCGAAGCCTATTATGTGTGGAATTGGCGGCCGACCACCTTTATTTCCATCGGCACGCTGTTTAGTCCCTTCGATTTTCTGGGGCCGGGCTTCAATCCGGATTTGAGTATCCCCGGGAATGAATATCGTGGTCATGATTACCCAGACCGTGGCGGTCAGTGGGGTCTGGCGACGCGCTTTATCCTCGAATCCATGAATTGGGCCGAACTCGGATTCTACTGGGTGCGCAGCCATGCCTTTTTGCCGTATCTGGAGTCCAACTTTGACCCCACCAGCCCCATGGGACCGACAGGTCTAACCTATCAAACCAAGTGGGCCGAAGATCAGGATACCTACGCGGTGTCGCTGGGAGGCGAATTGGGGACCACGGGCCTTTCCTTTGGTACGGAAATCAATCTTCGAGAGAATTTTTACGACACCCGCCAGTGTCAGAACTTCTTTGGCCTCGGCGGTGCAGTGCTTCGAAATCCCGCCTTCACGCCGACGATTCCCGGCTGCGAGCAAAATAACTCCAATGTCTGGATGTGGCTCGGCAACATCGTCAGTGCGGGTGGGGGCGGTCCATTCGGCGCGGATCGGCAGATTTATGTGTTCGACGTTGCCCTGTCCTGGATCGACGATCTGGATCACGGCGATCCTACCGATCGTCGCAACGTCACCCCCATTAGCGCCGCAGCGGCGGCGGCGGCAGATCCGGCGCGGGCGGGCAACACCAGCGCCCAGGCCGGCACCATTGTCGATCCGGGCCGCTTCAAGGGGGTCGACCAACTGGACCGTCCGATTACTCCCTTTGCCTGGGGTTATACGGCGGTGGCCTCCTACGAGTACAACAACCTGTTTTGGAACCTGAACGTGAAGCCGCGGTTCGTGTTTGCCCATGGCGTCGAGGGTTATACGCCATTTGGTAGCGGGGCCTTGGTCGAGAATCAGCGGACGGCTGTCGTGGGCGTGACGTTCGAGTACTTGAGCTCGACGTCTCTGGATATCGCCCATACGTGGTGGATTGGCTCCGCGGGGGTCTGGGACGATCGAGACAATATTTCCGTTACCTTCAAATACAGCTTCTGAGGGCTCGTACATGTCTGTTTTTGTGAAGTCGGTTGCGAGAGCTACAGGAGTTCTCACGCTGGGGTGGGCGGCGCAAGTCGCCCTCGCTCAGGACTACAACGCACAGCCTAGCCAACAGGAGTTGGCCAAGTTGGGTCTGGAAGGCACGGAGCTCACGCCGGCCGGCGCGACCCGCGCCGGCAACGCCGAAGGCACTATCCCTGCCTGGAAGTTTGAACCCATTCAACCTCCCGCCGGTTGGCAGCCCGGTACCCACCATGCTGATCCGTTTGCAGCGGATCAGGTGTTGTTCACCATCACTGCGCAAAATTACCAAGAGCATAGGGACAAGCTCAGTGCCGGTCACGTCAAGATGTTCGAGACGTACCCCGATTATTTCATGAACATTTATCCAACGCGGCGCAGCGCGGTATTCCCTAAGTACGTCTATGAGGCAGCGTTAGAGAATGCCGGTCGTGCGCGGATCAAAATGTCCGACACCTACGATAACCTGATCGGTTTCGAGGATGCCGTAATTGCGTGGGCGTTTCCGATCCCAAAGAATGGCGCACAGGCGATAATGAACCATGTCACGCGCCCGATTGTCCCTTGGAAGCGGACTATCGAAAATACCACCCCGATCACTTCTAGCGGCGATTACCAGACGGTCAAGCTGGAGATTCGCTATCGTGCGCCGTATTCCGATTCGGAAAACACGGTGCAGACGTTTGACCCTACGGTACCCGGCACCGGATTTTACTACTATCAAACGACGATCGAACCAGCACGTCAGGCGGGCCAGGTGGTTTTGGCTCGTGAGCCCCTGAGTTTTTCCAAGCAGTTTCGTCAGGCCTGGAGTTACAGCCCCGGGCAGCGACGTGTCAAGCGAGCGCCGCAGATCGTCTATGACAATCCGCTGACCTCGAGCGACGGCTTGGCCACGACGGACCAGAAGGGTGGCTTCAATGGTCCCAACGACCGATTTGACTGGAAGCTGGTGGGCAAAAAGGAGCTGTATGTGCCGTACAACGCCTACAAGCTCTGGGCGCCGGAGGTCAAAGTCTCCGAGATGATTACCGGCGATGGCCGACTGAATCAGCATCTCGCGCGCTATGAGCTGCATCGCGTATGGGTCGTTGAAGCGACCTTGCGTGACGGGACGCGTCATGACTACGGACGGCGGACGTTTTTCTATGACGAAGACACCTGGGCAATCATGCTACAGGACGGTTACGACCGGCGTGGCGAGATCTGGCGGCTTTGGGAAGAGCATGGACTCATGTATTACGATCAGGGTTTCTGGGCATCCTTCCCGCCCCCTGTCGCAGTACAGTACGACATGACCGCGGGCCGCATGATCATGCTCAATATCGATAAGGATACGCCGCCCGATTTTAGTTGGCGGGTGGAGCCTGAATCTTACTTTACACCGGCACAGGTTCGTCGCGACGGTTTGCGATAAAGCCGGCAAGGAAGCAGCCCCCGCCGTAGATCATTGCTTTGCGGTGGGGGCAGTAATCCAGACGAGATTCGTTGTATAAGCAATCAGTGCAAAGGCGGAGGCTTGTGCTTATTGGGTATCAGACAGCGATGATGTGTTGGTTCCTATAACTATAAAAAGTGTTACATCCTTGAAGAGAGATTCATTATGGAGAAATACCTATCCCGGCCAGTCATGACGACGGCCGCAGCCGCCGTGTTGACGTTTTCTGTGTCGATGGTTTCTGCCCAAGATTACAACCAGCAGCCGACGCCAGAAGAACTGGCCAAGCTCGGGTTGGAGGGGACGGAGCTGACGCCCGCCGGTGCCATCCGGGCGGGAAATGCCGATGGGACGATCCCGGAATGGAAGAATCAAATGGTGCAGGCTCCCGCAGGTTGGGAGCCCGGAACCTATCACGCTGATCCCTTCGCGGAGGATGAAGTGCTCTTTACGATCACTGCGGAGAATTATCAGCAGTACGCGGACAAATTGTCTCCGGGACAAATGAAAATGTTTGAGGTATACCCGGATTATTTCATGAATATCTATCCGACAAGGCGCAGTGCAGTCTTTAAACCTTTCGTGTATCAGGCGGCGCTCGAAAATGCGGGCCGTTCACGAATCGTGATGTCGGATACCTATCCGAACCTGATTGGGTTTACCGGCGCGGTGAAGGCCTGGGCATTTCCCATTCCCAAGAATGGCCCCCAAGCGGTTATCAATCAGGCAACACGTCCTTTCACTCCTTGGTCATCGCATATCAATAATACGACCCCGGTGACCTCCACCGGTGATTATCAGACCGTCAAATTGGCAGTCCAGTATCATGCGACCTGGGGTGTAGATGAAAATAATCTCGATAATTACGATCCCACAGAGCCGGGATCCGGGGGATTCTATTATTACCAGACCACGATCGCTCCGGCTCGCCAGGCTGGACAAGTGGTTTTGGCGCGCGATCCCACCAGTTTTTCAAAGCAGTTTCGCCAAGCATGGAGCTATAGCCCCGGCCAGCGGCGGGTGAAGCGAGCACCACAAATCGTGTACGACAATCCCCTGACTTCCAGTGATGGCTTAGCCACAACGGATCAGGGGTTCGGCTTCAACGGGCCGAATGACCGCTTTGAATGGAAGCTGATTGGCCGCAAGGAAATGTATGTTCCCTACAACGCTTATAAGATCTGGGCGCCTGAAGTCAAAGTCGAGGACATGATCACGGAGCAGGGGCGGTTCAATCAAGATTTGGCGCGCTACGAGCTACACCGTGTGTGGGTTGTCGAGGCAACGCTTCGTGAAGGTACTCGGCATGATTACGGGCGACGCACCTTTTATTACGATGAGGACACCTGGGCCGTCATGCTTTCCGATAACTATGATCGTCGTGGGGAAATGTGGCGCCTCTGGGAGGAACACGGCCTGATGTGGTACGACATCGCCATGTGGACGGCTTTCCCTGCTGTCGCCTCGGTGCAATACGACATTACGGCGGGACGCATGATTTTGCTGAACCTAGATAAGGATACGCCGCCGGACTTTGATTTCCGAGTCGATCCAGACTCCTATTTTACGCCGGCTCAAGTGCGTAGGGATGGCTTGCGTTGACGGCGATGCCCGATGCCTGAGCCATAAATCAACGGAAGATATGGGTCCAGAAGGCTATAAATTTTGGGGTCGAAAACTTGAAGTGGCGGGAAATGGCGCATAGGCTGTAGTCGATGCGCCTTTCCTGGCTGACAGCCCAAAAAAATAATGGCCGCAGGATCTTTTAGTGGTAGCAGCGGGGTTACTTACAATGAAAATAATGTGCCGTGAGACCAAACAGCGTTTATTGGCGAGTGCGCTGACGTTGAGCTTTGCCCAAGGGTTGGCTGCCCAAGATTACAATGAGCAGCCGACGCCTGACGAGCTCGCGAAGCTCGGGCTAGAAGGTACCGAGCT